>NZ_AZRL01000022.1 GCF_002895525.1 Petrotoga olearia DSM 13574 | reverse complement strand
ACGGAGTAGAATATACACTTGATATACAAAAGATAGAAAAAAGCGGAAAATAAGACGGATACTATGGAATAATAACCAACACACAGTTGAATCCAAAACAGATATTAGAGCAATACCATACCTTGTGGAAAGTGGAAGAAAGCTTCAGAACACTAAAGAACTATCTTGAAACAAGACCAATATTTCATTGGACACAGAAAAGGATAAAGGGACACATTGTGATGAGTTTTGTATCTTACATAATGCAAAGAACGCTTGAATTAGAACTAGAAAGGAACAATATAGAATACTCACACGAAAAGATAAGAGAAGCGATTAAAAACATGGAATACATAGATATTAAAACCAACGAGCAACATTTTGCCATTAGAACCAATATGAATCTTTTAGCTCAGAAGATATTGAAGATACTTAATATACCAATACCAAAAGTGGTAACCCCGCATGAGGAATTTGTAGAGAAACTAAAACTACAGAACGAAAATAAGGAAATTAAAGGATTAGAAAAGAGCAAAGTGAAAGCATAAGACCAAAACACCGATAAATAAAGGAAAAGAAAGGCATGTAGTGACACTTTTGGAAAACAGAGAAAGCAAAAAACGCTTTTTTTCAATTATTCATGCCTGTTTTAGAATTCTTACGTTTTTGTAACTGTCAAACTCAGGGGAAGTTCTGGAACTCTTTAAAAATGGTATCCATGCTATTTCTACCAGTGCTAAAGATTTGTGGTAAAAAGATTATTTAAAAGTATATAATAAAGAGGTTATATGTTAAGTCTGCTCTGGGATAATTCTTTTTGAGCAGACTTATTTCTTTCTAGTATTTGATATTGTCCAATTTTACTCTAGTAAATGCACTTTTTTTCTTCCGAGTGATTCTTAACAATTATTTTCATATTTTTTAGAAAAATAACCATGATTATTGTGGTAAAATTCTTTATATTCATATATTTTTTATTTTGTAAAATGCATTTTAGGAGGTTCTATGGAGATCTACAAAAGAATAATAAGAATAGCTTTCCCGATAGCCCTTCAGCAAGTTATCTTTACAAGTGTTAATTTTGTTGATACCTTAATGATTGGCCTTTTGGGAGAGGTTGCCATAGCTTCAGTCGGACTTTCAAATCAGTTTTTCTTTTTATACAACTTAATATTGTTTGGATTAGTCTCTGGAGGAGGTATTTTCTTTGCACAGTATTGGGGGAAAAAAGATGAGGATGGTTTATCTCGTTCTGTTGCGTTAACTATCTTGTCCTCCCTTCTCTTCTCTATTCCATTCTTTTTGTTGAGCTATTTTACTCCAGAATTAGTTTTGAGATTTTTTAGCCCAGATATTGAGGTTATTAAAGCTGGAGTCCCTTATTTAAAGGTAATTGCTTTTAGTTACCCCTTATTTGCAATTACAATGGTTTTTTCTTTTATGCTCAGAAGCATAGGAAAAGCTCATTTACCTTTGATAATAACTATTATAGAATTATCTACAAACATCTTGCTAAATTATTTGCTAATCTTTGGTAAGTTGGGTTTTCCTGTTTTAGGTATAAAAGGTGCTGCAATAGGGACTTTGATTGCTAGGGCAATAGGATGTACTGCAACAGTTTTTATAGTTTACGTTGGAAAGCTCCCAGGGAGAGCATATTTTAAACATGTTGCAGAATTGAATTCAAAATTTATGAAAAACTTCTTTCATTACGCTTTACCTACTTTGGCAAATGAATTCGCATGGTCATTAGGATTTACTATGTATACCGTTGTTTATGCTCATATGGGAACAAGTGTAATAGCTGCTCAAAGAGTCATGTCAACTATTGAGGGGTTTGCAGTTTCAGTTACTTTTTCTATAGCTAACGCTGCATCTGTAATTATTGGAAATATATTGGGAGTATCTAACTTTGAAGAAGCGTTTGAAACTTCAAAAAAAGCGTTAAAATTGGCGGAGTTAATAAGTGTAATAGCAGCTATTGTAGGGATAGTAACTACATTTTTAGTAGTTGATATATTCGATGTTTCAGAAGAAGTTAAAAATATGGTAAAAGTCACAATAGTTATTTCAATGGGTTTCCTACCGGTAAAAATCTTCAACGGTATGAACGTTGTCGGATTTTTAAGGGCTGGGGGAGACACAAGATTCTCTTTTTTGGTTGAAGCGTCTACTTTGTGGTTTATAGGTGTCCCTCTAGCTGCGGTTGGAGGATTGTTATTAGATTTAAGTTTTCCCACAGTCTACTTTTTAACAATGATGGAAGAGATCATAAAATCAATAATTCTTTTTTTCAGATATAGAAGTAAAAAATGGCTTAGAAACGTTTTAGAAGAGGCTTAGGTTATAAACCTTACAGGGGGGATGTTTGTGATGGAGAGTATTATTGAAGTGAAGAATTTGAAGAAGTATTATAAGAGTGTAAGGGCAGTTGACGGGGTTTCTTTTGATGTAAAAAAAGGTGAGATCGTTGCTATTTTAGGGCCAAACGGTGCTGGAAAAACAACAACACTTGAAATAATCGAAGGATTGAGAAAAAAAGACTCGGGAGAAATTTACTATTTTGGGAAAAAGATAGAAAACGTAGATTCTAATATTAAAGAAAGAATAGGCATTCAATTACAAGATACTAATTTTTTCCCAAATTTAAAGGTTTTGGAAACCCTTAAGGCATTCTCAGGATTATACAAGAACAGTCTTGATGTAAACATGATTATGAACGATTTTAATCTTGAAGAAAAAAAGAATAGTAAGGTATCGAAACTTTCAGGCGGACAATTACAAAGATTAGCGTTAGCAACAGCAGTAATTAATGATCCTGTGTTGTTGTTTCTTGATGAGCCAACTACAGGGTTAGATCCCCAAGCGAGAAGAAGTACATGGGAAAAAATATCGGACTTAAGAAATTTAGGCAAGACCATAATACTAACTACCCATTATATGGAAGAAGCTGAATTTTTGGCTGATAGAATCTATATTTTTGATCAAGGTCGGGTAATAGCCCATGGAACACTTAAAGAGCTAATACATTCGTTGAAAATGGACTCCATAATCACCTTTGAAATTAACTCTAATGGGAACTTTGATGAGATAAAAGAAGAACTTTTCAAAGATTCAAATTTTCAAGTCACCATAAAAGAAAATTTTTATACCATAGAAACAAAAGATGTAGAGAATACTCTTGTAAGAATATTTGAGGAAGCAAAAATAAAGAAATTTGATATATCGAATATTGTTATTAGAAAGCCTAACTTAGAGGACGTTTTTCTCCATTTAACCGGAAAAAGCTTAAGGGATTAGGTGAGATAATATGAAAAAAATTATAAATCTCACAAAAACATTTTTTCTTAATTCTTCAAGAGAATTTGCTGTTCCTTTTTGGACTATAATATTTCCCACGTTATTTTTTATTTTATTCGTGAGTATCTTTGAAAATATTGGCACTTCAGAAAATTTAGATTTGAAGGTTGGAATATATTACGAAGAGCCTTTGCAGGGAGTAATAAAAACTACATTCGATGATGTCTTTTCTCCGTCTGAATCAAATCATATCCCTTTTCAAGTAGAGGAGTATGATTCTTTCGAAAAAGGACTTCAGAACTTAAAAAATTCCGAGATAAATGTTTTTGTAGTGTTCCCTGAAAACTTTAATTTGCTGAATCTGAAATTTTTGATCGAAACCATTGAGGTTCCTGATATAAAAGTTTATTATACCAACGATAGTGCTTCTATGTATGCAAAAGACATTTTTGAAATTTTTTTGGATGAAATGAATATAATGATGTACACAAGAGGGGAAGAAGTAAAATTAACGGTTAATGAAGAGATTATAGGTATAAAACAATCAGAACCGTATAGATACAGAGATTTTCTATTTCCTGCCATTATTTTGATGTCTGTTTTGACTGTAGCTGTATTTAATATGCCTATTTATTTTTCGTATTACGTTGAAAAAGGTGTTTTTAAAAGGCTAAACTCTACTCCTATAAAAGGGAACGAATACTTTTTTAGCTTTTTACTTTCACATCTCATCCTACTGTTGCTTTCTTTGATCGTTTTATACGTTGAGGCTTACCTTTTTGATGTTAATCCGGATATATATAAACCAGAGTTTATAGCCTACAGTGGTTTTTCAATCCTCGTGATACTGAGTGTCGGCCTTCTTCTTTCTTCTTTGTATAAGAATATGGGATCCGCCGAAGCAATTTCTCAGGTTATTTATCAAGCGACCATTTTTTTAAGTGGATTTTATTTTGAGGTGACTAATACACCTTGGTTTATAAGATGGTACGTTTATTTTAACCCTGTTACTTATTTATTAGATGGGATGAGGAAGTTGATGACGGGTAATGTTCTTGTCCCTGTTAATATAATTGTGCCTGTTATCTGGATGGTGGCATCTATCTTAATCTTTTCAATGAGTTATAAGGGGATGGTTTACCATGAAAAATAAACGCATGTTTTCTTTAGTGAGTATATTTTATAAAGAAACCTTTAGAAACGGTTTTGAAGTGTTCTTTACTCTGCTTCTACCTGTTCTAATACTGTTGCTTTTCGGGATTGTTTTTGGTTTAGAGATTGACCAAAGTGTTGAATATAAATTGGGAATCGCCGGTAATTTTGAAGAGGGGATTGTAGAAGATCTTCCTTATCAAGTTTTATTTTTTGAAGACAAAAACTCTTTAAGTCAAGCTTTAGAAAGCGATCAAATCGATATGGGAATAATTATGGTTGAGAATAATCAAATAACTTTTGTTCAAACAGAAGCAGATATAAATAATCGGAGCAATATATTTTTAAAGTTAAAATTGCAAAGTTTGTTGAAAAAGAATTTTGTAGGGATGAATGAAGGTTATATAAACGTGGAATTTGTTGAAACCACCATAGGAGAAAGTCAAGAAAATACTTTGGATTTTATTTTAACCGGGGTTATAGGATTATCGCTTTTATCAGGCGGAATGTTTTCAATGATAAACGTATTTGGAAGGTATCGAAAACTAGGCACGATTAAAAGACTTAAAGCCTCACCAATGAAACCGATAGAATTCACTTTATCTGCATCATTCACTAAGCTTTTTTTGAATCTCATATCCATGTTTATTATAGTTTTTTTAGGTAAAACAATATTTGACTTGAGTTTAACATTCAACTGGGGACTGCTTGTTATAGTGTTTTTTACTTCATCTATAGGAATGATGGGATTTGGGATATTGCTTTTATTGTTGTTCAAAGAACCTTCCGTAACAATAGAAATTGCGTCTATTCTTTATGTCGCAATGACTTTCTTTTCGGGTGTATATTTTCCTGTTGAATTTTTACCTTCATCTGTTAGATGGATAAGTAATATTTTACCTGTTAAATATGTGGTAGATTTAATAAGGTACACAGGAAATATCAAACAAATTAGCTTAAACGCCTTTGTAATAATTAATTTGGTTTTGTTTGTAGGAGGGCTTTTCCTCTTGTTTGTTTCGTCTGAGGTTTTTTTGAAAGAAGAGAAGTAATTGAACTAAAGTAAAAAAACAATGAATATTAAACTCAATTTTACTTGTTGTTTTAACTTTAGACTTGACAAAAGTGTTGTGAACAGTTATAATATTCAACGGTTGCAAAAAAGAATTTTATATATGTAACTACTAAGTGACCCGCTAGCTCAGCTGGTAGAGCATTTGACTTTTAATCAAAGGGTCCTGGGTTCGAATCCCAGGCGGGTCACCATTTTTTTATAGTTATTAGCGCGAGTGGCGGAACTGGCAGACGCGCAGGACTTAGAATCCTGTGGATTAATAATCCGTGTGGGTTCAAGTCCCACCTCGCGCACCAACTTAAACATTGCGGATATAGCTCAGCGGTAGAGCACTTGCTTGCCAAGCAAGGGGCCGTGGGTTCGAATCCCATTATCCGCTCCAATAAAAAAGTCCCCTGGTGGGGACATTTTCATTATTTGCCGTTAGGTTGTCTTTATTCTTCGTTC
This sequence comes from Petrotoga olearia DSM 13574, assembly GCF_002895525.1. Lineage (GTDB taxonomy): Bacteria > Thermotogota > Thermotogae > Petrotogales > Petrotogaceae > Petrotoga > Petrotoga olearia. The sequence continues at coordinate 337,299 of NZ_AZRL01000022.1, read as the reverse complement.
ATGAATGGATATTTGAAATTTTTTGGTGGGGCAAAATTTTCTTTAATTGCTCTGGCGGAAACCCATTTTAAAAGGTTTATAACACTTCCAGCTTTGTCGTTTGTTCCCGAAGCCCTTGCACCACCAAACGGTTGTTGAGCGACTACTGCACCTGTAGGCTTATCGTTGATGTAAAAGTTTCCTGCAGCGTTTACGAGAACTTCTTCTGCTTTTTTGATAGCCTTTCTATCTTGAGCGAAGATCGCGCCAGTCAAACCAAAAGGTGAAGTTTCATCGCATAATTTCAATACATTGTCGAATTCTTTTGCATCGTAAACGTAGATGCTTAAAACAGGTCCGAATATTTCTTCTTCCATAGTTTTAAACTTTGGATTAGTAGTTAATATTACCGTAGGTTCAATAAAATATCCAATAGAATCATCGCACTTCCCACCATAGATTATTTCTGCTTCATTACTTTCCTTTGCAAAATCTATATAACTTTTTATCTTATCAAAAGCCTCTTTGTCAATTACGGCATTCATGAAGTTAGTGAAATTTTCTGGAGAACCGATTTTAATTTCTTTCAAATTTTCTATCAAATTTTCTTTTACCTTAGGCCAGATGTTGTCAGGTATATAAGCTCTTGAGACAGCAGAGCATTTTTGACCTTGATATTCAAAGGCTCCCCTAATTAAAGCTGTTACTAGTGATTCTATTTCACTACTTTCGTGTGCAATTACAAAGTCTTTTCCGCCTGTTTCTCCAACTATTCTTGGGTAAGTTTTGTAATTTCTTATGTTCTTCCCAATCGTTTCCCACATATTTTCAAAGGTTGGAGCTGAACCAGTAAAATGTAATCCTGTAAAATTAGGGTCTTTAAAAACTATACTTCCAATTTTGGACCCTGGACCAGGTATGAAGTTTATCACTCCGTCGGGTAATCCGGCTTCTTGCAGCAATTTCATAAAGAAATATGCCGAATATACAGCCGAAGATGCTGGTTTCCACAAAACCGTATTTCCCATGATAGCAGGTGCAGTGGGTAGGTTTCCTGCTATGGAAGTAAAATTAAATGGAGTAACAGCGAAAACAAAGCCTTCTAAAGGTCTATACTCTAATCTGTTCCAAATACCTTTTGTAGATTTTGGTTGATCCATGTATATTTTTGTTGCATAGTATGAGTTGAATCTCAAAAAGTCTATCAATTCACAAGCTGAATCTATTTCTGCTTGAAATACATTTTTGCTTTGACCAAGCATGGTAGCTGCATTTAATGTTGATCTCCAACTTGTGGATAATAGTTCAGCCGCTTTTTTGAAAATGGATTGTCTATCAACCCATGAAAATTTATCCCATACTTTCTTTGCCTCTAAGGAACTTTTTATTGCCATCGTTATTTCTTTCTCACCAGCTTTGTGATATTCTGCCAATACATGGTTATGATCGTGGGGCATAACAGATTTTCCAAGATCACCGGTTCTTACTTCTTTCCCACCTATTATAAGAGGTATTTCGATTTTTTCGTTTTTTAGTTTGGAAAGTTTTTCCTTCAATTCTTTTTTTTCTTTACTTCCCGGTTCATAGTTTAAAATTGGCTCATTTTCAGGCATTTCGTAAATTGGTATTGAGTTGTTCAAAGTTGATTCCTCCTTTTTAAGTTTTATACAACAGAGGGCTCTTCAATGATTTCTCCTCTGTTGAATCTTTCTAAATCTAAAATGACATCGTATGTTAATTTATCACCTGTAACTATATCTGCCATTAGAATTCCAACAGCTGGTGCAAGCATAAAACCATGCCCACTGAATCCACATGCGACATAGAGACCTTCTACCTGATTAATTTGTGATACTATTGGTTGTCTATCTGGCGAAATGTTGTATAAACCCGCCCATTGCCTAATGATGCGGATATTTTTAAGAGGAGGTAATAACCACGTTGCTTTTTTTGACATAGTTTCAAGGAATTTCCATGAACTTTCCATATTGTAACTATGTGGTTCGTTCTCCGGCCCGTAACCCATAATGAAGCTTCCAACCGGCTCTTGCTGACAGTAAATATTGTAAGAGAATGACATTAGCATTGGATCTAGTATACTTTTAACAGATTCTGTTACCAATATTTCGTGTCTTTCAGAGTAAATAGGTAGATCTATTTTAGCCATTTTAGTTATATTCTGTGTCCAGCCTCCTGCAGCTACAACTACCTTTTTACATTCTATGAAACCTTTATTTGTTTGTACCCCTAGTAATGCATCGTTTTTAGTTTTTATATCTTTGACTTCGGTAAATTTATTTATTTCCACACCTAATCTTTGTGCAGCTTCAGCATAACCCAAAGTCACTTGGAAAGGGTTGGCATGCCCGTCTTTAGCACAGTAGGCAGCTCCGACCAATTTTTCTATGTTTAAGTTGGGAACGATTTCTTTTGCTTCTTTAGGCGTCAATAGAACAGAAGGTATATTTAAACTGTGTTGAACTTCGATATTTTTTTTAAATTGTTCTAATTCTTTATCAGAGTATGCTAGTAATAAGTAACCTTTTTGCTTTAATTCTATGTCTCTTTTTATTTGAAGGATATCTGCAAAGTTCTCAAAAATATTCATACTTTCGCTTGCCAAAAGGCAGTTTTGTTTGGTGCCCCATTGTTGCCTAACTCCCGCGCCGCATCTACCAGTTGCTCCGCTTGAAAGATAGGATTTTTCAAGTAATACTACATCTTTAACTCCTTTTTTGGCAAGGTTATAGGCGATGGAACAGCCTACGACTCCTCCGCCTATTACTACAACATTGGCCTTATTTTTCATATTTTTCACCTGCTAATTATATTAGGGTTTATTTATCATTTTCCGTTATGGTTCCTTTTGTTACTTCTTCAAAGGTTATTCCTCCATAGGGAGGCCTGATGTTTTGCAATTCTATCTCTTCCATCGGTTTGCCTGTCATCTGTGAAATTTCTTTTGCAATCAACAAGCCACAAGTTTTACCTTGACAAGGTCCCATACCGCTTCTTGTTACCCTCTTTATTTCTTCAACGGTGGTGAAACCTTCTCTTATGGCGTTCCTTATTTCTTTCAAGGTTACATCTTCACATCTACAAATTATTACTTTGTTTTCATCCATGACTTCATTCCTCCACTTTAAAATTCCTGGCTTGTAAATAGTATCTCTTTGGAATTTCTATACTCACTGCGGCTGTTTTGTCTTGAAATTTTCCATCCAATATTCTTATTACTTTGCCATCACATAAGTATTTTCCCTCTCTATCAAATACCTTTACAATTTCTCCTTTATGGGGTCTTGGAAGAAATTCGTAAGGCATAATAACAACCGAAGTTGTTTCACTGAAATTCTTATGAACTACAAACATTGCCAGTCCTGGACATTTGCTAACACATATGCCACATCCGGTGCATTTTTCAAAGTCAACGTAGGGAATGTTGTTGATGTTACCATTTTCAGATATGGCGTTGAAAGGGCAGCTTTTTACGCAGGGGTCGCAAGGGAATCTTTGAAAGCACTCTGATATGGCTATAGGTCCTTTGTCAAAGACCTTTTCTTCTGATGGTAACTTGTTTTTTAAGTTTTCTTCCGAAGGTACCCCAGTTTTCATCAAGTGAGAGATATCGAGTGCTTCTTCTGAAAAATTTTCGTTATAATTTTTCCCGTGATTCAAACCTAATTTAGATAAACCTTTCCTAATTTTCTTGCCTACAGGTCCAGATCTTAGCAATTCTAATTCATTTTTACCTTCTTCTATTCTTTTTTCAATTTCTTTTTTGTTGTTTTTTCCGATTCTTTTGGCAACGGATAAACCGGCTATTTGACCTTCGATCATTGCTGCTGTTGCTTCTTCTATCCCTGAAACATCCCCTGCAACAAATAAATTTTTAATTGAGGTTTCCATATTTTCGTCTCTTAAGGGGACGTAGCCGCCCAGTTCTGAGACATAAGTGGTTTTTACTTTCCTTTGTTTTAAGAGGTCAACCAATGGGGTTAATCCAACAGATAGACAGATTGCATCACATTTGATCAGTTGTTCTGTATCTTTTACTTCATTCCAATCGTTGTCGAGTTCACATATTACCGCTCCTTCAACTTTTTCTTTTCCGATAGCTTTTTTTATGGTATGAGACGTTAAAATCGGTACGCCCAACCTTCTGAGTTTTGATGCATGAACAGAGTATCCACCTATTTTTGGCGCTGCTTCAACTATTGCAGCTACTTTTACACCAGCTTGTAATAATTGGTAAGAAACTATCAACCCAATATTTCCCGAACCAATCATTAAGACATTTGTTGCTGGCATGACGCCATAAACATTCATCAAAGTCTGAACTGCCCCAGCACCAAAAATGCCAGGAAGGTCGTTATTCTCAAAAGCTAAAAATTTTTCGGATGCCCCCGTTGCAAAAATAATACTTTGAGGATAATACTTTTTCATTTTATGATCGTTTAATATAGTTACAACGTTATCCTCATAGATTCCCAAGACTCGAGAAGATAATAACACTTCTATGTTTTTATTTTTGTTAACTTCGTCGATCAACTTTCTCAGTATATCTATTCCCCTTGTGCCTGCGTATTCTTTTTCTGAACCGAAAAATCTATGGGTTTGTTTTATTAGTTGTCCCCCTAAAAATTCTCTTTCTTCTGCTAAAGATACTTTAATTCCGTAATTAGCAGCAGCAAGTGCAGCTGAAAGTCCTGCAGGACCTCCACCTACAACCAATAATTCAAGGTTTTCAATTTTACTCATTTATCTCAACTCCGATATTTTGGGATTCCACTTTCATTCCATCTTTTAGAGGAGTTATGCACGTTCTTACGTTTGGGACTCCATCAACTGTCATCAAGCAGGAGGAACAATGTCCAATAGCGCAGAAAATTCCTCTTGGTCTGTGTAATTTCTTACTTTCACTGAATTTAAAAACACCATTTGCGTACAATGCTGCCCCAATGGTTTCTCCTTCGTAACCTATCAATTCTTTACCATTGTAATAGAACTTTATTTGCTTTCCTCTATTGAAACTTAGTATGGGATGATTTTGTATTCTCATTTTTTCTCCTTCTTAAATAAATTATATACTCCTTTCTTTAGTGCTCCTTCGTCCCGCTGTCCACAACACAAGTATTATGTTCCTACTATTAATTGAATCACAATTCTCGTTTTTTAAAAAAGGTGATTATAGACGATTATGAAAAAAATTTCATGATTATAGACGATTAAAGCCAAATATTGAAGTTTTTTTCAATTTTTGAAAAATATTATAAAGTTAATTATTTCTTTGTATAAAAAAAGAGGCCTTTAGGCCTCTTTTCATCGTTTTTACTTTGAATTAGTCGTTGTAATAGGGACAATCTTGATATCTTTGTTGATTGAATCTTTGGTAGTTTTGGTATCTTTGAAAATCTTGGTAGTCTTGATAATTCTTGTACTGTTGATATCTTTTGAAATCTTGGTAATCTTGGTAGTCTCTATATCTTTGATAATCTTGGTTTTGTTGGAAATCTTCTTGGTATCTTTCTTCGAAATTTTGAGATCGAACATTTTCCATATATCTCTGCATATTCACTGTTCTATCTTGATATTTGATCTCTAAAGGTACAAAGTTTTTGATGTCGTTTATTACTACCTTGTATCCTGTTAGTTCAATACTTTCACCGGCTTTTACATCATCCAAAAAATTCTTGGGCACTCTTACTGAGTAGATTTCAGAGTCTACTTCAACACTCAAGGTTAGAAATACATCGTTATCCACTATGGTTTTGACAGTTCCTGTAATGGTTACTGGTGAAACATCTTGAAAGAATATTCTTTCTTGCAATCTTTCTTGATCCTGAACCATTTGGTTGAGAGGATCCTGATTTTGTACCTGGGACATTGGAGCCCCACCAGCTGGTCCTACTTGTGCAAATAACGATCCGACTAAAAGAATACCTATAAAGAAAGACAGAAAAACTTTTTTCATACCAACACCTCCACTAAGTAATGTTTTTTATTTTTGATACATCAGAATAATAAAACAATATGCTTAATGTTCACTTAATGGAAGCTTAGAAGAAGCTTAAGAAAGTGTGATGTGGTTTCAAAGTTTTAAACCGTCACTCCTAGATAAGTTTTCCTAACTTCATCGTTTTCTAAGAGATCTTTTGCAGGTCCTTCGAGAACAATTTTGCCGGTTTCTAAGACATAACCATAATGAGCGATTTTTAGCGCACCAACGGCGTTTTGTTCTACTAACAATATGGTTACTCCCTCTTCACATATTTTTTCAATAGTTTCTAAAACTTCTTTGACCAGTATCGGAGCTAACCCAAGAGAAGGTTCGTCGAGCATCAGAACCTTTGGCCTTGACATTAACCCTCTTGCAACGGCTAACATTTGTTGTTCTCCCCCAGATAGTGTGCCTCCAAGTTGCTTAAGCCTCTCCTTTAATCGTGGGAAGAGTGTGAGTACCCAATCGAAATCTTCGCTTATCTTTTCAGAGTCTTTGCGAGAATACGAACCCAAACGGAGGTTTTCTAAAACCGTTAGATTGGGGAATATACGTCTGCCTTCAGGGACTAGAACTACGCCCTTTTCTACAATCTTATGTGTTTCTATGCTTGTAATATCAGTATTATCTAAAAGCACCGTTCCACTGCTCTTTTTAACGACATTCATTATCCCATTCAAGGTTGTAGTTTTTCCCGCTCCATTTGATCCAATCAACGTTGTGATTTCATTCTTTTTGATTTCCATATCGATTCCTTTTACTGCATGGATACCACCATAGTGAACGTTCATATCAGATATTTTAAGAATTATGTTTGAATTTTCACTGTTCATATTGCCAACTCCTCACCTAAATAGGCTTTTATTACCAAAGGATCTTTTTGAATCTCCTGTGGACTTCCTTCAGCGATTTTTCTTCCATAATCCAATACATAAATACGCTCACAAATTCCCATGATAACTTTCATGTCATGCTCTATAATGAGAATAGATAGCTCAAACTCCTGTCTTATATGTTTTATAAATTCCATCAATTCGCTCGTTTCATGAGGGTTCATTCCTGCTGCTGGTTCGTCTAACAGAAGTAGGTTTGCTCCGGTGGCAAGTGCTCTTGCGATTTCTAACTTTCTTTGTAATCCATATGGAAGAGAGTTTGCCTTGTCATTAGCGTAAACAGACAATCCGACTTCTTCTAGAAGATCCCAGGCTTCGTTTTGCATCTCTTTTTCCACTTTTAAAACGTCAGGAGTTTTTAAAACACTTTTAAAAAGCCAAATCCAACTTTTCAATTTCAAATGCTGAGAGACTAAAACATTTTCTAGAACTGTCATATCTTTAAACAATCGAATATTTTGAAAAGTTCTAGCAATTCCCAACTGAGTTATTTCATGAGGTTTTTTAGAATTTATTTTTTGTTTCTTAAATAAAATTTTTCCAGTATCTGGAGTGTATATACCAGTGATCAAATTGAAAAGAGTGGTTTTCCCTGCCCCATTGGGACCTATTAGACCAAGTAATTCGCCATTTTTCAAATAGCCATTGAAGTTATTAACTGCCATTAAACCTCCAAATCTTTTGGTTACATTCTCAAATTCTAAGATATATTCGTTATCGTATTGGTTAGTCATTGGAAGCCTCCTTGAAAATTTTCTAATTCATTCATCATCTCTCAATCTATTTTTATTTCTTACTTTCATTATCAGTTTATAGATGCCATCCCATGTTATTTCATTTCTTCCCATTATGCCTCTTCTCCAAAATAGCATTGTAATTATGAGAATGAGAGATAAAACCACCATTCTCATTCCCGGGATACCTGGTATGTAGATAGGACCAATCGATATGGGTTCTTCTAGAACTCTAAGGAACTCTAATCCTACTGTATAAAGTGAAGCTCCGATTATGGCTCCGCTAATACTCCCAAGTCCACCGATGACCACCATTATCAATATTTCAAAGGTTTTTTGAAACATGAAAGATTTTGGATCTATAGTAGTGATTAAGTGAGCCCATAATGCTCCACCAACTCCTGCAAAAAAAGAACCAATTACAAAAGTGACTACTTGATGAGAAAAAACATTAATTCCCATAGATTTAGCAGCAATTGGATCTTCTCTTATTGCCTTCAAAGCTCTTCCATAACTACTTTTTATTAAGCTGGAAATGAAGACTACGGTAATTAAAGCAAATCCCCAAGTCCACCATAGGTTAGAATATTGTGGGATGCTTTTTAAACCCAAAGCCCCATTTGTGATAGACCAGGTATTATTTGCAACGATTCTAACCACCTCACCTAAACCAAGGGTTGCGATGGCTAAATAATCACCAATTAGTCGAAGAGATGGGGCAGCAACTAAGTAACCAAACGCAGCAGCTACCAGTCCAGCTATTATAATTGCTGGTAGGAAAGGGATTTGGATAACATTTAAGGGGTATATTAAAGGTTTTATCAGAAAACTTATTTCTTTTTGAGCAGGAGAAAGTGTTAAAATGGACGATACATATGCCCCAATTGCGATGAATCCAACATGCCCCAACGAAAAGATACCTGTAATACCGTTAATAAAGGTTAAACTTACGGCGAATATTATATTAATTGCCATTAAATTCAATATCAAAATTAAATAATCACTAGCTTTGTTATTAGCTGTCAACAGTAATAGAAAGATTGCCAATATAAAAAGAATTGTCAAAAAGAATTTAGTCTTAAAAGATAGCGTTTTTTCCATATTCACACCTTCTCCCCTATTTCCACACCGAGAAGCCCGTTTGGTTTTACTAAAAGAATAACTATCAAAATAATATAAGCAATAGCGTCTCTATATCCTGCCAAAGCGGGTAAGAATGCGACTATCATTATTTCGGCAACCCCTAAAATAAAACCTCCAAGCATAGCTCCTGGAATACTTCCAATTCCTCCGACAACTGCAGCTATAAATGCCTTTAAACCGGGGATCATGCCGGTATAAGGATAGATTTGAGGGTATTTCATAGCCCAAAGAATACCTCCCACAGCTGCTAAGGCGGACCCCAACATAAATGTTTGAGAAATAGTTCTGTCGGTGTTTATGCCCATTAATTTTGCTGCAGTAACATCTTTAGAAACTGCCCTCATCGCCATGCCGGCTTTTGTTCTATAAACTATCCAAACCAATACAAAAAGTGCAAGAATAGAAACACCTATAATAATGAAGGTTAATAAAGGTATCCTTACATCTCCAAAAGTTAGTACTTGTGCAAATTGTGTTGGGTAAACTCCTAATTGGGGATTGAATGATTTTGCTCTTCCACCAAAGACAACTATTGCGAAGTTTTGTAGGAAGAACGATACACCAATAGCTGTGATTAATGCTGAGATCTTGGGGGCATTAGCCTTTCTTAATGGTCTGTAAGCAACTCGTTCGATTGTAGCACCTAGTAGAGTCGTTAAAACAATCGCAAAAATAAAAGCTGCCCACCATGGAAATAAAAAGAGAGTAACTGCATAAAAAGCAAAATACATGCTAAAAGTAAAAATGTCACCATGAGCAAAATTTATTAAATTGAGTATCCCATAAACCATAGTATAACCTATGGCAATAAGTGCGTATATGCTGCCAAGAGAGATGGCATTTGCTAGATGTTGAAAGAACATTTGGATAGTCAATTATGAGCCCCCTTTCTGGATCCAAGAAAGTATAGCCATCTCATTTTGTGAGATGGCTTTAATATAGTTAAATATTACATCCTGGGTTTTATAACGGTACGGAAAACAAATTGTCCGTTTTCAACCATGTTTATTACCGCTGGTTTTATAGGGTTTCCAGAGCCTTGAGGATACGTAATTGTACCGGCGACACCCGGAAAGTCTCTAGTTTGAGCTAAAGCGTCTCTAATTTTTACAGGATCTGTGGACTGTGCAGACTCAATAGCGTTAACTATTACCATGTAAGCATCATACGCCAAAGCTCCAAATGCGTCGGCTCTTCTGTTGTATTCCTCTTGATAGGCCTCTACAAAAGGTTTAGTAGCAGGGGATAATTCTGCATCCTCATGAAAGTAAGTTGTATAAGAAAGGCCTTCTACGTATTCTCCACCAATTTGTATTAATTCTGGTGCGTCGGCACCATCTCCAGCAAACATGGGTCCTGTGAAACCTAAATCTCTAGCTTGCTTGGAAATTAAGGCTATTTCAGCGTAGTACCCTGGCATAAAAATAGCATCTGGATTTTTTGAAAGGGCGTCGGTAAGTTGAGCGGTGAAATCTTGGTCACCAGTAGTATAAAATTCAGTAAAATACGTTCCTCCAAACTGTTCAAAAGCTTTTTCAAAATAATTAGCAAGTCCCACAACGTAATCTTGTGCTACATCTACCATTATGGCGACGTTTTGAGCTCCAAGTTCTTCCCAGGCAAATGTTGCAAGTAGAGCACCTTGCAAGGTATCCTCAAAACAGGTCCTGAATACATACTTTTTGTTTTGGGCAACTAAAGGGTTAGTGGCGGTGTTGACCACCATTGGTATTTGCCTTTCTTCCGCTATTGAAGCTGCAGCTAATGCTGCCGAACTTGTTGCAGGACCAATAACTGCAACTACCTTTTCGTGATCTATCAACCTTCTTATTGCGTTAGCTGATTCTGCTTTGTCAGATTTGTTATCGACAGCTACAACTTCCACTTTGATTTCTTTACCCCCGATGTTAACTGTTGGTTTCAACTTGTTGGCTAACATTACACCGTCTCTTGACATTTGACCATACCCAGAAACAGGTCCTGTTAGTTCGAAGTTCATACCAATTTTGATGACTTCTTGACCAAAGAGTGTGAAAGTCATAATAACTACCAAAAACACCAAAACAACGGTTTTTCTCATGTTTTTCCCCTCCTCATATAATATGTGTGGATGTTATTTTGCTTAATAAAGTGTAGAAAAAATTTTCATAGTCTTTATCTTATGTGAACAGAATTTCATAAGAATATATTAATAATCTAACAGAAAAGAAATCAAATAGTAATTTTCTTAATTATACAACAAATAAAATTATAATGCAACTTTTTTTGCAGTCTTGTGCAAAAAGCTTTATTCATAATGCTTTAGAAATACCTTCCAAATTCTCATTTGCGAAGCAAATGATGTCCTGACTTGTGCAAAAGGTTTTTTCAAAATGTCTTAGAATTCACTTCCATATTCTCATTTGCTATGCAAATGATGCATATAAAAAAATTGACCGGAATATTTCTGGTCAATTTTTGTTGTAATAAAAGATTATTAACTTTAAACTTTAACCTTCGATGATTTTTACTATAAAATTTCTGTTTCTTGGACCATCGAACTCACAGAAATAAATTCCTTGCCATGTTCCCAATAAAAGCTTTCCATTTTCAATAATTAAAGACAATGTTGGTCCAACGAGCGTTGATTTTATATGCGAGTCAGCATTGCCTTCAAGATGGGAATATTCCGTACTTTTAGGGATTTTATTTCTTAGAAAATCTGTGATGTCTTTTCTTACAGATGGATCTGCATTTTCGTTGATTGTTACGGCGGCAGTTGTATGGGGGACATATACTATCAAAATGCCTTCTTCTATTTTTGAATTTTCGACACTCTGTTGAATATAGCTGGTTATGTCGATCATTTCTTCTCTATTATGGGTTTTTAAAGAGTAGGTATATATCATAATCCTCAACTCCTTATTTATTACTGGTAAAATATATTAGCAACAATAGTGATAGAGTTGCCCTCTTTGGAGACATGTACTTTGACATCTTCTTTTTTTACTGACAGATGTTTAACAGCATAATCTTTAATATAGTTTATTACGAAATCCAAATCTTCTTGTTTGACATTTTCAAATCTAATTTGGCTCTTTCCTCCATTTTTTCGGTCTGAGGTACTTAAGAAAGAATTCATTCTTTTTATTGCGGTTTCCCGAGTTTTAGTCTTTTTACTTTTGAAAGGCCACATTTACTTTCACCCTCTTCTGAATATTCTTTTGATGAATTCTATAAATCCTTGAGGGGCGTGGTCGACATCTATCAAATCTTTTTCTAAAGGTATATCTTTTCCTAAGATTCTATCGCTTATATTATTGAAAACAGAATAAAGTTTAGCTTCTTGGTTTGTCGATATTGGAGTTCCTTCGTTGGAAGAAAGTAAAATTTCCTCACTATCAGGTATTATTCCGATTAAATTCAATGCTAGAGCTTCTTTAATATCATCAGCGGAAAGCATTTCGTTTCTTTTAACAAGTCTCAATTTTAATCGATTCACAATTAATGATATGCGATCGTCGGTATAACCTTGATTTTCAAGCAACCCTATGACTCTATCTGCGTCGCTTATGGCAGTCAGGTCTGGTGTAGTAACAACGATAGCGTGTTGTGCAGATGAAACAGCGTTTTGGAATCCTCTTTCTATTCCTGCTGGGGAATCTATAATAATGTAATGAAAATGTTTAGAGAGTTTAGAAACTATATCGCTCATATCTTGAGGGGACATTAAATCTTTGTTGGCAATCTGAGAAGAAGCCAGTAGAGAGAGATTTTTTAACTGTTTGTGTTTTACGAGTGCTTCCATAACAGTTTTGTTACCACTTACAACATCCATTATAGTGTAAACTATTCTGTTTTCCAACCCCAAAATCAAATCCAGATTTTTCAATCCAATATCTGCATCTATAAGGCAAACATTGTAACCTTTTTTTGCTAAGGTGGCCCCTAAATTAGCTGTGATGGTAGTTTTACCAACTCCCCCTTTTCCAGAGGTAATAACAAACACCTTTGCATTTTCCATCTCTACCCCTCCACTAGAAAACTTTGCCCATTTTTTATAAATTAAAAAAGTTAAGATATTCTAAGGGCTAAACAGATTATACTACAAATTGATTAAAAATAAAAAAATCGGGGAAAAATCCCCGATTAATTTAAAAACTATTTTTGTTACTTATTCTTCGATGCTTATAGCCTCAGTTGGGCAAGCATCTATAGCATCTTGCACGCATGGGGCGTCACTTTGTTCATCAATAACTTCGGCTTTTCCATCATCGGCCATTTGGAATACGTCTGGGCATAGACTTTCACATATAGCGTCTCCTATACAAGCTTCTTTGTCAATAACTATCTTCATAGCTACACCTCCAAATAGTTTTTAAAATCTTTGCTATCTGTTACATATGCTAATTATAGCCATCTGATTATACCATAAATCTACTCAATTAAATTTAAAAATTGATTTAAGAAAATATAACTTCATTTCGTCAGTTAAGTTTCTTAACTTCTTCTACCACTCTGTCTACTATATTTATTCCCACTCGTTCTTGCGCTTCTTTTGTAGAAGCACCTATATGTGGTGTTAAGACAACATTTGGTAAAGCAAAAAGTTCCTTGTAAAAATCACCTTTTGGAGGTTCTTCTTCGAAAACATCCAATCCTACTCCAAGGAGCTTGCCATTTTTCAAATATTTAAGCACATAATTCTCGTCGAGGACGCCTCCCCTTGCAGCATTAATTATTACAGCACCATCTTTCATCATTTTGATTTGGGGTTCACTTATAAAGTGATAAGTTTTTTCGTTTTTTGGAATATGTAAAGAAATAATATCAGAATTTTGGAGTAACTCCTCCAAAGATACCTGTCTAACGTTATAATTCTTTTGCTCTTCTGCACTTATTTCAAAAACATCATACACCAGAGTATTGGTCTGAAAACCTTTTAGTAATTGTGCCAAATTTTTTCCTACATAACCAAAGCCGATGATACCAAAGGTTTTTTGTGACAACTCAAATCCTTCTAGTTGTTTTTTTTCCCATTGTTCATTTTTTAAACCGATCGTCCCTCTTGTAATGTGCCGATAAATATCTAAAACCATTCCTATAACCAATTCTGCAACGGATAAAGAATTCTGGCCCGGCGTATTTAAGACGGTTATTCCTTTCAATTTAGCAGTATCGACATCTATATTATCTAATCCCATGCCCGCTCTTGCTACAATCTTTAATTTATCTGCGTGTTCTAATATTTCTTTTGTTACCTTAGTTGCACTTCTTACAATTAATACGTCAATTTCTTTAATTTTATCTTTGAGGACATCTTTTTCGAGGTGTTCCGAAGTAATTTCAAGATCAGGTAATTCGTTTTGTAATTTTTTTAAGGCATTTTCATCCAAAGGGTCATTTATATGAATTTTCATAGTAATTTAAACCCCCTCTTTCATGAAAACTTCTTCGGCAGCTTTTACCCCTTTGCCAAGTTCAACTTCGAAGCCGAATTTGTTAAAAGCCATTTCTAAAGCACTTACAGCAATGATGACATCAAATTTTGACATGTAACCAAGGTGGGCAATTCTTATTATTTTTCCTTTTAATTGCGATTGTCCGCCTGCAAAGGTAACACCCCATTCATCTCTCAAAAATTTAACTATACCTTCACCATTAACATTATGAGGTACCTTTATTGCTGTTAATACATTTCCAGGTCTTTCTGCGAAAAGTTCTAAGTTCATAGCTTTAATAGCAGCCCTTGTTGCTTCTGCTAGGATTCTGTGCCTTTCCCAAACGTTTTCAATTGTTTCCTCTTTTAGCGACTCGGTTGCCTTTGCTAACTGATAAACAAGGTTAACAGGAGGAGTATATGGAGAATCCGGAAAACTTTTTTTATATGCTCTTAAATCAAAGTAATATCTACGGTTGTTAGAATTTTCTACAACTTTCATTGCTTTGTCACTTAACGCTATCATTGCTATTCCTGGAGGCATCATAAATCCCTTTTGAACTCCAGTTACTACAACATCAATGTTCCACTCATCCATTTTTAAAGGTTCAGCCAGCATTCCAGAAATAGCATCAACAACTAAAACTGCATTGGTTTCTTTTACAATCTCGGCTATTTCTTTGATAGGATGTACAACACCTGTAGAGGTTTCGCTTATGGTGGTGAAAACAGCTTTTGTTTCTGGATGCTCTTCTAGTTCTTTTTTTATTTGTTCTACTCGAACATATTTTCCCCATTCGATATCGATTTCAACTAAATTTGCATCGTAAGCTTTACACAATTCGCACCATCTTTCCCCAAATTTACCTCCATTTACAGCAATAGCCGTATCACCTGGTGAAATAAGGTTGGCAACTGCAGCTTCCATTACTCCTGTTCCAGAAGCAGCTAAGGTGTATACATTATTCTTTGTTTGAAAGAGATATTTAAGATTTTCTAGGGCTGTGCTTTGAATTTCTAAATATTGTGGGGTTCTATGATGGATGGTATCCTTTGCACCTTCCAATAAAAGATCAATTGGAACAGGGGTTGGTCCTGGAGCCATGAGATAGTTCTTTCTTACTAACTTTGTCACAAGTATCCCTCCTCTAAAAATTGTGAAAGTTTTCTTATTTTTATTTTACCATACTTTTTAAAGTACAAATACGGATATTTTTTATCCTTTTTATTTTGTGTTTTCTTAAAATGTAATGAAAAAATATTTTGAATGACAGCAATAAAATGTTATAATAAAAAAGAAATCAAGGAATCACGAAAAAGGGGATTTTGAATAAAGCATGGGGAATGGGAATTCCTTAAATGAACAAAAGATTTTGAGTTATATGGGTTTTGCTGCTAAAGCGAAGAAGATTGTTTATGGTAAGCAAGGATTGAGGAATTATATACGCTCATTTCAAAAAAAGAAATTAATACTTATTCCAAAGGATGTTGGTTCAAGAGTGAAACTAGACGTAATAAAACATTGTCAAATTTTCGATGTACCTTATATAGAATTATATTGCTCAAAGTCAACATTAGCTAAGGCTCTTGGTAAACAAAATATAAGTGTCATAGGAATTACAGATGAAAATATCGTCGAAGGGATATTGAAAATGTTCCAATAGTGGAGGTGGTTTATAGGTGTCGAAGACCCGAATATATGAAGTTGCAAAGGAGTTGGGAATGAACTCTAAAGAATTAATGGAATTTTTAGAAAAGGAATTAAATATTTCTGTCAAAAGTCATATGAGTACTATAGAAGAAGAAACTGTGCAAGTTATCAAGGATCTTATTGAAGAAGAAAGGCAAACTAAAAAAGAAGTAAAAAAACAAAAAGAACCTTCAAAAGAGAAAAGTAAATCTTTAGAACAAGTAAAAGTCACGGAAAAACCAAAAGAAGAACCTGTTGAAGAAAAGCTTTTAAGAGAGGTTACTATACCTTCCCACGATTTAACGCTTGATATTTTAGCAAAAGAAATTGGATTGGAACAAAACGAAATTATAAAAGACATGTTTATGAAAGGCATAGTATTAAAACCTGGCCAGAAACTAGATAAAAACCTGGCAGAAAATATTGCTATGAGCTATAACGTTATATTGAATTTCGAAATTGAAAAAAAGGAAACAGAAGAAGGAAAAGAACAAGATATAGAAGCCATCCTTGCCAAAAAATGGAACGATATTTATGAAAAAGAGAAAGACAAATTGGCTCCACGCCCTCCGGTTGTCACTATTATGGGACACGTTGATCATGGGAAAACAACCTTGTTAGACAAAATTAGAAATACCCACGTCGCTGATAAAGAAGAAGGCGGTATTACTCAATCTATAGGTGCTTACCAGATAGAGTACAACGGCCAAAGGATTACTTTTATTGATACCCCTGGCCACGAAGCATTTACAGAAATGAGAGCCAGAGGAGCTCAAGTAACTGATATAGTTGTTCTTATCATTGCGGCAGATGATGGTGTAATGCCTCAAACAATAGAAGCTTATAATCATGCAAAAAGTGCCAACGTTCCTATAATAGTGGCTATAAATAAAATTGATAAACCTAATGCCAATGTTGAATTAACAAAACAACAGATGGTTTCTAAACTCAATCTTATTCCGGAAGATTGGGGAGGAGATACAATAACAGTTCTTGTTTCAGCAAAAACAGGCGAAGGAATCGATGAATTGTTGGAAATGATTCTCCTAGAATCTGAAATGCAGGAGATAAGATGTATTCCCGATGGAAAAGCTAGAGCAGTAATAATTGAAAGTCGCGTTGATAAAGCTATGGGCCCTTTGGGAACCGTTATTGTTAAAGACGGAATATTGAAAGTTGGAGATGACTTTATCTCGGGTTCTACTTATGGCAGAGTCAGAAGATTGATAAATGACAAAGGAGAAAGTTTAATAAGAGCCGTTCCTTCCACCCCTGTTCAAGTTTTGGGGTTTAACGATGTTCCAAACACACATTCTATTTTATACGTTATTGATTCAAAAGAAGAAGCCAGAGGGCTAGCAGAAAAAATAAAAGAAAAAGAAGAAGAAAAAACTAAAGGTCCAGCCAAAAGGCACGTGAGGCTTGAAGATATTATGCAAAAAATGGAAGAGGAAGAAAAAAAGAAATTAAATATTTTATTAAAAGCCAGTACTTATGGAGAAATAGAGGCTTTAAGAAATGCTATACAAAAGTTCGAAAATCCAGAAATAAATATAGAAATTATACATGCCGGAATAGGGCCGGTAAGTACAAGCGACATAATGTTAGCTTCCGCTTCTGATGCAATTGTTCTAGGTTTTAGAGTAAAGGCCGATTCAAAGGCATTAAAAATGGCAGAAGCTGAAGGAATAGAAGTTAGAAGATATAACATTATATTTGAATTGATAGACGATATAAAGAAGGCTTTAGAAGGTATGTTAGAACCGATTCAAAAGGAAGAACTTACTGGAAATGGAGTAATTAAAGAAGAGTTCAAGATAAAAGGTGTAGGGAAAATTGCTGGTGTTCAAATAAATGAAGGTTATGTCCAAAGAGATGGCGGAGTTAGAATTTATAGGAATGGCGGTTTGGTTGCCGATGTAAAAATTAAGAGTTTGAAACATTATAAAGATGAAGTTAAATCAATTGAAGCACCTAAAGAATGTGGAATTCAATTTGAGAATTTCGAAGATTTTTCTAAGGGTGATGAATTAGAGTTTTATAAACATGTTTTTGTTAAACGAGAATTGGGTTTGGAACAAAAAACTAAATAATTATTAAGTGTTTTGATGAGAGTAAATGGGGGATATGATAATATGAGTTTTGAATATAAGATCGTAGGAATTAGGGGAGCAACTTCTTTATCCGAAGATCATCCGATTGCATTAACTGAAAATGTTTTAGAACTATGGAACGAAATAATGGATAAAAACGATATATCGCGTATAATATCGGTGATATTTTCTGTTACACCTGACATAAAAAGTCTCAATCCAGCCACCATCCTACGAGAGAAATTAGATCTGAATAACGTTCCTTTTATGTGTTTAGAAGAAGCTTCCTTTAATGATTCTAGAGAAAAAATAATAAGGGTGCTGATTATTTGTGAAAGCAGCACCCAAAATTTTGTTTACCTACATGAGGCAAAGAATTTAAGAACCAAAAAAGAATGATCCTTTTCATATTTCAGTTTGAGAGTTTATTAAATCTAAAATCATGCTTTTTGATTTGACAACTTGTAAGTAAATTTAGGATGAACTCAGGTATTAACGAATTCAGCTTCTATTATTATATTAGAGACTCTTATATCAGTTTTATCCAAAAATCTTTCTTGCCGTTAGTTTAGTTGAATATTCAACATCCACCCCTCTTAATTAAATCATTCACGAAAAAAACTAAATAAAGATTTGTTTATTTGTTTTGAATGGATTGAGTTTAATGCTATAATTAAAAAGAGGCTTTTTCGATAATTTTTTTGGTTGAACGAGAGAGGTGAAATATTTGAAAGGCCAAATAAAAATGATCTACTTTGATTTAGACCATACACTTTGGGATTTTGAAAGTAATTCGCAGGAAGCATTGAAGATGGTTTATCAAAAGTACAATCACATTTTTCGTGAGATATCCTTAAATAGGTTTGTGGAATCGTACAAAAAAATAAATAAACGATTGTGGGAAATGTATAGAAAAAAAGAAATCGGTCAAGTAGAACTAAAGCTTCTTCGATTTGAAATTACCTTAAATGCCTTAAAAATAAAGCATAGAGAAGATTTGATAGAAGAGATGAATAATACTTACCTAGAAATCTTATCGAAGCAAAAACTTCTCGTTGATGGTGCAATGGAAACTTTGGAATATTTGAAAGATAAGTATGAATTGGGAATTTTGACAAATGGCTTTAGAAAAACTCAAATTGTTAAAATGAAAAGTTCGGGAATATATGACTATTTTAGTATTTTAGTTAGTTCAGAAGATGTCGGTTTTCCGAAACCCGATGAAAGGATTTTTAATTATGCCATTTTAATGTCTAAAAAGTCTAAAGATGAAATTATTTACGTTGGTGATGATCTTGAAAATGACATCCTACCGGCAATAAAATGTGGAATTGATGCCATCTGGTTTAAAAATCATGAGGAATCTCTTCAAATCCAAGAAAAGGATGTTCTCGCTATATCCAAGCTTATAGAGCTGAAAAATATACTTTAAATTCATTGAAGGTAATAAATGCCTTTTTTTAATTTCAAAACTTTTGTATCTCTAATTAGGTCAAAATATTCTTTATCTAATTGATACTCTTGTTCTCCAGTATAAATTAGTACTTTTATCTCATCATAAGCCGCTTGCTTTTCAAAAATTAGTAAGTTTTCTTCTGAAGTATTTAGTTCGTAACTCCCTGATGAAAGAGAGAGATGAACTTTCCTTAAATTAATAAGGTTCTTACAATAATTGAAGGTTTGTTTCTCTAGATCTGACCAATCTTCTTTGAATTTCATCGCAACTCTTCCACTTTCGTGAAAATTTTGAATTGTTGGGTCTCCTTTTAAAGCTATCTCATTGCCATATTCTAGCATCACATTTCCTGTAAGAGTCATTAATAAACCAAGCGCGATGTAAAACGTTTCTATATCTTGGCATATATCTACGAACCTTGGAAGATCGTGATTTTCTATAAAATAAGTTAGCTGGAACTCCTTTTCATTTAATTGGTTTGATAATACTATTTGATTATATAAATCGAGTAACGACCCATTTTTCTTTCCTAAAACTTCTTTAATTGTATCGTATGTAGCAAAATCAAACAGACTGGTAAAACGTTGAGCATCTTCTCCTTTGAACTTTTTAAGGAGATTAAAATTTTTTATCTTATCTCCCTCGTCTTCCCATACTTCACCTAAAATTACCACATCTTTTTTTATTTTTTTCATCCTTGTAGAAAATTCCTCTAAAAAGTTTAATGGCAAGCCTAAGGCATGATCCAATCTAAATCCGTCTAATTCAAAGTTTTTTAGCCAATACTCTCCAACTCTTATTAAAAATTCTCTTGTCTCTTTATCATCTAGATTCCAAAACAAAAAGGATCTTTGCCATCTTTCTTCTTGAGGTGAACGGGGAGATTCAGTTTTAACGTTCAAATCTTTAGGGATGGAATTAAAATCAAACTCCTTTGAGGCATGGTTAAGTACTAGATCGATAATAACTTTTATTCCTCTTTTATGAGCATCTTCAATAAGCTTTGTAAAGATAGCTTTAGCTTCTTCTTCGGAATTGTAACTTATGTTTTCCGAAATAGAAAAATAATTGGTAATATCGTACCCATGAGTGGTTTTACTCTTAAAAATAGGTCCGAGATATATCAAATCTATCCCAAGCTCTTTTAAATAGTCTAATTCTTTAATGACACCTTGAAGATCTCCATCTATTGCATTTTTTTCGTAATAGCGATAACTCTCCTTTGGAAAATCATTTGTTAATTCTCCATTTTTATAAAATTTTATTAGAATGTGGTATCCTAAAAACATAAAATTCCTCCCATAGTTTACTTCTGGTTATTTTACCACTCTTTTTTTAAAGAAATGAAAACGTTTCCTAAAGATATTCACTTTTTTTACTTTTAAAATTTAAAATTAAAAAATGTGGTATAATTAAATTATAAATGGATCGTTAGCCCCGTTGCAATAAAGCACCTAGAAGGAGGGGTAACTATGAACATACTTTTGGTTTATCCCGCTTATCCTGAAACATTTTGGAGTTTCAAACACGCGCTGAAATTTATTTCCAAACGCGCTGCATTGCCGCCTTTGGGTTTGATTACAATAGCTTCTTATCTACCCGAAGAATGGAACATCAGGTTGGTGGATATGAATTGTGAAAAATTAAAAAAAGAAGATATTTTAAATTCAGATTATGTTTTTATAAGCGCCATGGCTGTTCAAAGAGAGTCTGCTATAAAAGTGATCAAACAATGTAACGACTGTGGTAAACCTATAGTTGCCGGTGGTCCTCTTTTTACAATGGAACCCGACACATTTCAAAATACTGTTGACCATTTTGTTCTTGGAGAAGCGGAAGAATTAATGGATGAGTTGGTTGAAGATATAAAAAATAACAAATTAAAAAGATATTATGCAAAACCTAATTTTTGCAATATTGAAACTACGCCTGTTCCCAGGTGGGATCTGTTAAATCTCAAATGGTATGGGTCCATGAGCATCCAGTATTCTAGAGGTTGCCCTTATAATTGTGAATTTTGCGATATTGCCGCCTTGAATGGTAGAAAACCCAGAACTAAGACAAGCGTACAGTTGATTCAAGAACTTCAATCTTTGTACGATGCAGGGTGGAGGCGTTCTGTTTTCTTTGTAGACGATAATTTTATCTCAAATAAATCAAAATTAAAAAAAGATGTGTTACCCGCAATAATACAGTGGCAAAAAGCTCATGGTTACCCGTTTTCTTTTTATACCGAAGTGTCTGTAGATTTTTCTAATGATGATCAACTCATGGACTTGATGTTCAAAGCGGGTTTTGACAGAGTTTTTATTGGCTTAGAAACCCCTGATCCGGATAGTCTACGAGAAGCTAATAAGTATCAAAATATTAAGCAAAATCTTGAAGAGTCTATCAAAAAAATTCAAAGTTTTGGTTTTGAAATTCAGGGAGGATTTATTGTCGGTTTTGACAGTGATAAGCCCACAATTTTCGATAAGCAATTCGAGTTTATTCAGAAAAACGGCATAGTTACCGCCATGGTTGGCATTTTAAATGCACCAAGGGGAAGTGAATTATACTCAAGATTACTCAAGGAAAATAGGTTACGGGGAGAAATAAGTGGAAACAATGTGGATATCAATACGAATATAATTCCAAAGATGAACTTGGAATTCCTAATCAAAAATTACAAAAATCTTGTTGCTAAGCTTTATCAGCCCAAAAACTATTATGATCGTTTGAAGAAATTTTTGGTTAATTATAAAGTACCTGGATTCTCCAAGGCTAAGATAGGTTTTCAAGAAATTAGTGCTTTTATTAAATCCATCTTTATTTTAGGGATTGTTGGTAAAGAAAGAAAACAATATTGGAAAATGTTTTTTTGGAGTTTGCTTAAGAAACCTAAAGCTTTTCCAAAAATGATTTCTCTTTCAATTTACGGCTATCATTTCAGGAAAATTGCAGAAAATTTATAAGGTGAGAAAAGATATGATAAAAAAAATACTTTTGGTCTCTGCATTTGTTTTCATTACGTTGGGCTCTTTTTCTGCAAATCTATCAAAAGATAATATGATTATAAATTTAAACGATAATACATGGATTACAAAGCAAGTTGCAGAAAAAATAAAAAGTATTGGAAGTTATATGTATAATATAAACATAAAAGATGCGATGTCTAACTCAATAAATATTAGTGAATATGACGTGACAATGAACATATTTACAAATACTAAGGAAAATATTACAATTGCTTTTGGATACTTTGATGGTGGGGGTTTTTCCTACTCAGAAGAATCTGGTGAAACTGCTGATTGGGTAGATAAGTTTGCCGTAAAAGCTCTGGAAACATTGTCTTTTCAAAGATTTTTGTATGGAGAAAATTGGGACGTTTTACAGATCACTTTTTGGAAAGGGGTAGATGAATACCCTGTTTTTCAAAATAACAAATTATATCTTGTAAGCGATAGATATATAGGGAACAGGGAAATTTATATTTTTGACTTTGAAGAAGGTACAGAAGAGAAGATCCCATTGGAGTATTCTGCTGAATATTTTCCAGATGTTTCTCCAAACAATGAGTATTTAGCTTTCCAAACGACATTGTTTGGTAAATGGGATGTTGTATTGTATAATTTACAAACTCAGCAGATTCAAAAGATAAGTCCACCCGAGAAGAATGCTTATTCACCATATTTTTATGACAACACCTTGGTTCTATTCACTATGGATGAAGATGGTGGCCAGTGGACGGAAGTTTGGGTCTACGATTTATACTACGATGAACTTGAGAAAATAACAGAATCAAAGGATCTTATGAAATTTAGGCCCGCTAAATGGGATGGTAACAAAATCAGTTTTTATGGTGTGGACCATCAAACGGCGAATATGAATGTTTATTTTGTTGACGAGGAAAATAATATCTCACCGTTAATATCACAACCAAATAATCAAACCGATAATTGGTCAAATGGTTCGGAGCTTCTTGTATTCTCTGAGTTTAATGGAAGCTATTTTAGTATATATGAATACAATGAAGGAGAAAAGATTAATTTATCAGGTATGTTAACAAATGACTGTTTCTATCCAACATATACACCGGACAAAAAATATGTTTTTTTTACAAATTATTATTCTGAGTCTGATATTTTTGTGATAAACAGAGAAAAAATTAAGACGAACAAACCATAAAACTCTATTGGAGTGATTTGAATAATTAGCGAAAAGGTGAAGAAAGAAGTTTCTGACAAAAGTGAGTATAAAAAAATCTTTAAGATTTTTGGAATAATTCTGTTGTTTTTTCTCTTTTTCTGGAATGCTTTGATAACTTTTTTTCTAATAATTCTGTTAAACGTAAAAACAATTAAGAAATCTGTGTTTGGGAATCTTCCGTTGGAAGTTAAGAAAGGTTCCTATACTGATGCAATTACTGTAGAGTATAAAAAAGACAAGATACCTTTGAAATTAGATGTATACTATCCTTCTAAGGTAAAAAGCAAATATCCCGTAGTTTTTTTTGCTCATGGTGGAGGTTGGATAACAGGAAGTAGGAAGTTATCAAGCGTTACCGCATGGGCCAAATTTTTAGCGAGTAGAGGATTCGCCGTTGTTGCGATAGATTACAGGTATGGTTATTTCAACAAATATGAAGAATTGATAGAGGATTACAACGATGCCTTAAATTATATAAAAGATCATAGTGAAGAATTGTATTTAGACAAAGAAAATATTGTGTTGATGGGGACTTCAGCAGGTGGAACATTGTCCCTTTACTATGCAGCATATCACTCTTACTATAATCATTTAGAAAAAATGAAAGGGATAAAAGGAGTGGTAGCTTGGTATGCTCCATCAGACCTTCTAGATCTCTGGAGTAAGCAAGTTGATTCACTTTTTGCCCAGTTTGCAGTTACAACAACAATGAAAGGTACCCCTAAAAGAAAATTTGAAGAATATAAGTTATATTCACCTATAAATTATATATCTGAAAGAATGGCTCCAACATTGCTAGTGCATGGGGAGAAAGATGATACTGTCCCTGTGACGACTTCGATAAAGTTAAATAAGAAGATAAAAGAATGTGGGGTACCTTCTACCTTATTAATTCATCCAAAAGGGAAGCATTCTTTTGAATTAGAATTAAAAGATGTTTTAACCCAGAAGTTTGTTGAAAAAACGGTGAGTTTCATTAGAAAAGTCTGTCAAAATACTGAAACTGATGATAAATTAGAGAAAATAGCTGTATAGAAGTAAAAATCTAAAAGAAGGAGGAGGGAAACATACGACACAAAGGGATTTTAAAATAGATTTTAGTTATGCAAAACAAAATATTGAATTTACTCAGGCCTTCATAAATAAAGGCAGAAATTATAGAGAATCATTAATAAAATTTAATTCCTTATACAAATATAATAAAAAAGGTACCGAAACTAATGAAATCTATCTTTTTGAACCCCGAGGAAAGGCTTTGGGTGTTGCTTTGATACTTCATGGTTTGGGAACTAAAAACATTACCTATATCTTAAAAATGGGGCGATATTTTTCCAAATTAGGCATAAGGGCTGTAGTACCATTATTACCCGACAATTATACCAGAACATCTAACGGATCTATGAGTGGTAAAAATTATTTTTCTGCCGATATTTATACAACCTTGAACACCTGGGAACATGCGGTTGTTGACGTATTAAGTATCATAGATTTTTTGAAAGCGAACGCGCTTTGGCACGAGCGAAACTTCATGATAGGATACTGCCTTGGGGGCATGGTATCTGTTATCGCTAACGCTTTAAATCCTGAAATAAAGCACAATTTCATTATAGCCAGTGGTGGAAACATGGCTGAACTTATATGGGAATCACCTACATTGGAATTTACAAGAAGGGAATTGCTTAAAAAGAAAGACCAAATAGCTTATTTAAGCGATAGAGAAAGGCTAAGAAAGACCTTTCAAAACGATTTAAAGAGGATAGGAGAGTTTAAGAACATTCAAGAGTTTTTAAATTCAGATATACATCCATTGATGAAGGTTGATCCTGCAGCCTATGCCAAATTTTTAAACAGAGAAAAGGTAACATTCTTAGAAGCAGCTTTTGATAAAACCTTACCAAAAAACACAAGAAAGGTTCTATGGGAAAACTTAGGAAGACCTAGAAAGGTGACGGTCCCCATTGATCATATTACCTGGCTACCTTTTCAAAGGTTAATATCAAATATTATAATTAACGAAATGAGGTTCGAAGAAATTAAATACCGTTTCGCTAATTTAGGATATTTGGCTATTTTATCAAAGTGAAGTGATATTTCTTCATCAATTTTAACTTAGAAAATTCATGTTCATAGCGAGATATAAAAAATAAAGGCGTCGAAATTGAACGCCTTCATTTTTTCTTTTACCCTGCAATTTCTACATTTTACTTAGTTTACAATTTCTTCAGAGTAAAGATGACATTTCACTTCTCTTTAGTCAATTATGTCGATAAATCTTAAAAATCGAAACTTGCATTTAATTTAAAAAATAAAAAAAGATTAGTGGTAAAATATTGAAATAAGGTAGAAACATTGACTTAAAAAGGGGGAAATTGAATTTTGTTTAAACTCAGTAGAAATGGTAAGTTTAAATTTGTAAGCACTAAACACAACAAGCAGATATTCGTTACTCCGTTGATAACAGATTCACATTTACATATATTGGGATTGGGAGAAAAGTTATCTCAACCAACTTTGGAGAAAAAGAAACTATCTGAAATTAAAAGTATCATAGAAGAAATTGTCAGTAAAAGACCGTATAAAATTGTTTTAAGAGGTTGGACCGAAGAATTTGCAAATCCTAATAAATATTTTTTGGATTCAATAAACAGAGAAATCCCTATCATGCTGGTTAGAAGATGTGGACATTTTGCGGTTGTTAATTCAAAGGTTTTTGAGAGTATTGATTTTTCAGATTCAAGTAATTACGTGGATTTTGAAGAAGGAAAAATCAAAGAAAGTGCTATCGATAAATTTTATAAAACTTTTGGCCCTTTCACAGACGTGAAAAATAATTACGAAACCTCAAAGAAGTATCTAAAAAATAAAGGTTATGGTTTTGTGCATTCAGATGATTTACATGGTATTTATAAAGATAACTTGCCGTTTGTACATGATAATGAGTTTTTTGTATATGAAAAAGTTGCTATTAAGGATTATAATGAGCTTTCAAAATATTATGAATCAGGGTATTTTAAAGAATTCAAATGTGTTAAAATATATTTGGATGGTTCCCTAGGAGCACGAACAGCTTTGTTGCTTAATAAGTACAACGATTTTGATACGTACGGGGAAAAATTATGGGAAGATGCTGAGCTAACTTCCGTCGTTGAGTTTTGTGAAGACAATGGGCTTCATTTAGCTGCTCATGCTATAGGAGATGGGGCTATAGAACAAATTTTACGAGTTTTTGAAAAGGTCAATCCTAAATTAAGGCATAGAATAATTCATGCTATAGTGCTTAGATCTAATCAAATAGAAAGAATTAAAAAAAATAATCTTATTGTAGATATACAACCTCAATTCATAGAATCCGATAAGGTTTTTATTGAAGATAGATTGGGTGAAAGGGTAAAAGATGCCTTTAGATTTTATGATTTATACAGTTCACAAGTGCCTCTTTTTATTTCATCAGATGCCCCAGTTGAAGAACCAGATTGGTTGAGAGATATTAAAAGGTTGAGAGAAATAGGTATCCCTTATAATTACTCTTTGTATCAGCTTACCTATGGTCCAGAAATTATAGACAACGTTGATAGGCAAGAAAGTATGGAAAGTAACGCTTTAATATTTCAAAATGATCCTTTTGTTGAAATATCTCAACCAAAGATCTATCAAACTGAAAATTAGGTTTTGATTTTAAAAAAGTTTAAGTATTAGAGTTTCTAATGACAGTAATAATTATATTTTGCGAGGAGGTTGCATAATGGAGAAGTTAGCTTTAGAGGATTTTACAAAGTACAAATTTATATCGAACACTAAATTTTCACCGGATGGTAAAAACTTAGCTTTTGTTGTCTCTGAGATGGATGTAGATGAAAACAAGTATCTATCAAACATATGGCTTTACAATGTTGATAATAAAACGATCAACAAGCTCACCACTTTCAATCAAGAAAGTTCTTATCTATGGTTAGACAATGAAAATATCATCTTTTCAACGGTGAGAGAAGAAAAAGATAAAAAGAGAAAGGAAAAAGGAGAACCTTTTACAATTTATTATATAATAAACATCAAAGGAGGAGAGGCTCAAAAATATTTTGAACTTCCGTTCTTTGCATCAGATATCGAACCCATATCTAAAGATAAGTTTGTTGTAACTGGTATTTACGATCCGAAATATAAGAATTTGGAGAGCCTTTCAAAGGAAGAAAAAGAAAAGGAATTGGATAAGCTCAAAGAAGAAAAAGATTACGAAGTTTTAGATGAAATACCTTTCTGGTCGAATGGGAGGGGATTTACCAACAAGAAAAGGAATAGATTATACATTTATACGTTAAAAGATAAAAAAATTACCCCAATAACGGATGAATTGACAAACGTAGAAGGTTTTAAATTGAATAAAGGAAAAGATTTAATGCTTTTTATTTCCAATACTTTTAAAGATAAAATGGAAATAAGATCCGATCTTTATTTATACGACTTAAAGAAAGAAAGTTTTGAAAAATTAACTCACGAAGACCCTTTCAATTACGTATATGCAGACTTTCTCAAGGAGAAAATAATCTTCTTAGGTTCCAACATGAAAGAGTACGGAATCAACGAAAACCCCAAGTTTTATTTGATGGATTTACAAACAAAAGAAGTAAAACAAATTCAAACTGATTTTGATTATAGTACTTGGAGTTCTGTAGGCTCTGATTGTAGATATGGTTCTAATAGTGAATTCAAAGTGGAGAACGATTACCTTTATTTTGAAACCACAGAGTATGGAAATTCTTTCATAAATAGAATAGATGAGAAGGGCAAGAGAGAAAAATTGACAACACAAAGCGGATCCGTTGATGGTTTTGATGTATTTAAAGATCGTATCATCTTTGTGGGGATGAGAGATGTTAAACTTCAAGAACTATACGAATTAGCAGGCAATGAAGAGAGACAACTAACTACTTTCAATGAATGGATAATGAAAGAAAAAACTTTATCTAAGCCAGAAAGAATAACCTTTCTCGGTAAAGGTGAAATAGAAATTGAAGGATGGGTTATGAAACCTGTTAATTTTGAAGAGAACAAGAAATACCCCGCAATCTTAGATATTCATGGTGGCCCAAAAACCGTTTATGGTGGAGATGTTTTTTTCCATGAAATGCAGTATTGGGCAAATGAGGGTTATGTTGTTATGTTTTGTAATCCCCGAGGAAGTGATGGAAGAGGGGATGAGTTTGCAGATATCAGAGGAAAGTATGGAACAATAGACTATGAAGACATAATGGACTTTGTTGATAAAGTATTGGAAAAGTTCTCTTTCATAGACGAAAATAGAATAGGGGTAACAGGTGGTTCTTATGGTGGTTATATGACCAACTGGGTAATTGGACATACTGATAGGTTCAAGGCTGCCGTTTCTCAAAGAAGTATAGCAAATTGGATTTCCAAGTTTGGCACTACCGATATCGGTTACTATTTCGTTGAAGATCAACAAGCAGCCACTCCCTGGAGTGATTATGAAAAGTTATGGTTCCACTCACCTATGAAATACGCAGATAACGTTAAAACTCCAACTCTTTTTATACATTCGGAAGAAGATTACCGTTGTTGGTTGGCTGAAGGATTGCAGATGTTCACTTCACTCAAATACAATGGCGTGGAATCAAAATTGGTTATGTTCAGAGGAGAAAATCATGAGTTGAGCAGAAGTGGAAAACCAAAACATCGAGTAAGAAGATTAAAAGAGATTACCGCGTGGTTTGACAATTATTTAAAATAGTTAAATGTATGTAGCTAACTTTTCACATTAAAAGGAGAAAAAGCATGAGATCAAAAACCAAACGCTTGGTAACTATATCGTTGTTATCTGGTATTTCTTTTGTTCTAGGATTTACTCCATTGGGATTTATCCCTATTCCTCCAGCGAATGCAACAACTATGCATATTCCAGTTATAATTGGGGCAATATTGGAGGGACCTATTGCAGGAATGGTTATAGGTTTGATATTTGGCGTATCTAGTATAATTCAAGCACTTTTAAGGCCAAACATATTGTCTTTTGCTTTTGTTAATCCTTTAGTTTCTGTTCTACCAAGAATATTGATTGGTTTAGTTTCATATTATTCATACAGGTTAGTATTTGAACTTTTCTCGAGTAATAAAGAAAAAGTTTCAAAATGGAGAGATAGCGTATCTATTGGTGTAAGTGCTGCTTTAGGAACTTTTACTAACACCGCAGGTGTTTTAGGTATGATGTATCTCTTATTTGCCGACAGGATAGCTACCGCTATGGGAGTAGCAAGGGAAGCCGTAGGTGGGGTAGTGTTGGCTATAGGCCTAACAAACGGTATTCCAGAGATCATAATAGCGATTTTAATAACTGTTGGGGTAATCAGAGCGGTAAAAAAGGCAGGCTATTGATTATCTCATCATTTGGGTGGGATGCGGGGGAAGGGCGCTATAGCAACTTTTTTGATTTCTATAGACAACAAAAATTACAAATTAAAAGGAGGAGTCAAGTATTATGAAGAAATACACAGCTACCCACGAATATGTAACAATAGAAGGAAACATTGCAACTGTTGGGATTTCTGCGAAGGCTGCTGAAGAATTAGGTGATGTAACCTACGTTGAATTACCAGAAGTTGGAAAAGAAGTGAAAAAAGGCGAAGTCCTGTGCACCATAGAATCTGTGAAGTCAGCTGAAGATATTTATGTACCTTTAAGTGGAAAAATCGTTGAAGTCAACAATGATCTTGAAGACCAGCCGGAAATAATAAACGAAGACGCCGAAAATAAAGGATGGATTGTAAAAATTGAATTTTCTGATCAATCAGAGATTGAAGACCTTTTGGATGAAGAAACTCCAATGTAGACAAGTATAATTCAAAATTAAGGGCCCTTATTAAATTGGGGTCCTTTTTTCTTTAACTTGAAGAAGCCAGATATAAAGCAAAAAGATAAAGCTCCATAGAAATAGCGGAATAAATAAAGAATTAAATTCAATTGGCTCCCAAAAGGTAAAAAGATTTACGAAGTTTTTTATTGACAAAGCAAAAAAAGTTGAAAAAGAATGAACAAAATTGAAAGGCAATAATATTGAAAGAACGCTACATAAGATTAGTAATGAAATAGCAGGGGTTAGAATAGGTGTTATGAAAAGTCCAATCAAAGAAATCTCTCCAAAGTGTATCAGAGCTATAGGAAATATACCGACGTATGCCGCTATAGGAACAGATAAGGATCTAAAATATTGATTTTCTATATGGTTCATTGAAAATAAAATCATAAAAGTTGCTGCATAACTCATTTGGAAACTAACGTTCATAAGATTATTGGGGAAGAACAAAAGGTTGAGATATCCTATTAATCCTAAGATGTTGAAAGAGCTAACAGGAACGTCGAAAAGTCTGAATAAGTTTAAAGTGACTAAAAGCGATACAGCCCGTACAGAACTTGGGGTGAATCCGGTAAAAACCAAATAAAAAGTGATAATAGTGGAGTATAAGATGAGTCTTAAATTCCTTTTCAAGATAAAAAAGTTGAGAAAGAAGCTGATCATCGAGTAAATTATGTACACGTGCATACCTGAAACGGCAAATAGATGCAAAGTCCCTGTTTTTTGAAATACCTCTTTATCCCGTATATTACCCATAAAAGAGCTCGTCAATATATCAAGTGCCTCGGTATTTTGAATGTTTTCAGACAATCTATTGGTTGCAAGATCTTTTATCTTCATAATCGAATTGTTGTTGGCGGGAGCCATATATTCAGCTCTAAGAAAATCGTTTTCAATGGTTCCGTATATGTAGACGTTTTTGCCCGTAGTGATGGGAACCGTGCTGAATTCACCGTAGTAAAATTTATAATAATTCCTGTATTTCTGCCATTGATTTTCATAATAGATTTTTTTTGAAAATACCGTATAATAATTTCCTCTTTTGTCTATAATTTTCCCTAAAATACCTACTTCTGAATTGAGATTGATGGGAATGTATAACAAGCCAGGAAACAACAAGACACCGATTAAAAAGACTTTTAATTTATCTTTCTCAAAGAGTTTTAAAAGAAGAAGAAGAAACAAAAAATAGCCTATTAATACTGCGGCTTTATTCAAGTAGGAAAGTACTAATAACAAAGAAAAGGCAATGAATAATTCAATAAAAAAGGGGAAGGTAACTTCAGTTTTCTTTTCTATACTTTTACCCCCAGTAGATAGAAATCAGAAGTGAGATTATCAATCAGGAATATAATAAAATTAATTCAAAAAACAAAAGGATCGTAAAACACGATCCTTTATTCTGGTGCCGGGGGCGGGACTTGAACCCGCACGAGTGTAAATACTCATATGGCCCTCAACCATACGTGTCTACCAATTCCACCACCCCGGCGAAAAAGTTATTTATGTTAATATATCAAAATTATTATACACTACGTTATAGGCTTTGTCAAGAGACCGTGGCTATGTCATACACTTCACCATTTTTGATAACAGTTTGAGTGTGGTTTACTCCGAAGTGGTATATTAAGTATTCTATATTTGGAACATCGAAAATCGCCATATCAGTTTTTTTACCTACCTCCAAACTACCAATTTTATCTTCTAATTTCAGTGCACAAGCCGCATTAATAGTAACCGATGTAATTATTTCCTTTGGATTCATATGTAATTTTATTGCCCCAAACGTCATAACCAATTGTAAATTTTCTGTAGGCGAACTTCCTGGGTTATAATCGGTCGATAATGCAATTGGTATACCAAGTTCAATCATCTTTCTGGCGTTTGCATACTTCTCACTTTGTAAAAAGAAGGTTGTTGTAGGAAGAAGGGTAGCTATAACGTTGTTCTCAGCCATTTTTTTCAAGCCTTCATCACTTGCACCTACCAAATGATCTGCTGAAACGCAGCCTAACTCAGCAGCTAATTCGGTACCTCCTAAAGGTTCTATTTCGTCTGCGTGAATTTTGAGGAATAGACCGTGTTCTTTTGCAGCAGAAAGTATTTTTCTGGATTGATCAACTGAGAAAACTCCTTTTTCACAGAATACATCACAAAATTTAGCTAAATTTTTTTCTGCTACATACGGGATCATTTCAGTTATGAGTATATCTACGAATTTATCGACGTTGTCTTGGTACTTTTTAGGTACGGCATGCGCCCCCAAAAATGTAGGAACCAAATCTATGGGGTGGATTCTATTGAGTTCTCTTATGACCTCAAGCTGTTTCAATTCTGTGTCAAAGTCATCAAGCCCATAACCGCTTTTTGCTTCAACGGTTGTTACTCCGTAAGACAACATTCTATTTAAACTCTTTTCCGCCTTTTTAAGTAATTCTTCAAAAGACGCCTTTTTTGTTGATTCAACGGTGTCGTATATTCCTCCCCCAGAATTTAAAATATCTAAGTAACTCTCACCTTCTAATTTTTTAAATAATTCATATTCCCTTGAGCCACCATGGACCAAATGAGTGTGAGAGTCTATTAAACCGGGTGTTACAGTTTTCCCTTGGGCGTTTATAATTTTTGCATCTTGAGCTATTTCTATGTCTTTTGGCAAATCACCACTTCCAACGTAGATAATCTTATCTTTTGAAGCAGCAATTATGCCATTTTTTATTAACCCAATTTCTGACATTTCCTCTTTCTTTCTTGGTCTATTAGGACCTCTCATCGTTATTAAATTTGAGATGTTTTTTATTATTAAAGTAGCTTTTTCGCTCATATCAATCGCCATAAATCCTATTCTCCAAAACTTTGTCATAGCTAAAATTTTCTAATTTTAAAAAGTAATCAGCTGTATCAACAAGGGCATTCAAAGGTACCAACCCAACTATTTCACTTCCAACAACGTTCACTCCATACCTGTTTGCTTCATTTTCTATCACCTGAAATACCCTGTACAAAGGTGTTTTTGTGTAATCAACCATATTCATGGAAACTTGGACTATATTTCTTTCTTTCAATTCAAAACCCAACGCTTTACAATATTTAAATCCTCCACTTTTACCTCTCACAGCTTGGGCTATCTTTTTTGCAATGTCTATGTTGTTGGTATTTAGGTTCACGTTGAAAGCTATCAAAGGCATCCTTGCCCCCACGGCGGTAACTCCTGCACTTTCATGCGGTTTATCTGGGCCAAAATCTGGTTTGAACGCTTCTTGTTTTAACTTCTCAAACATTCCTTCGAACTCGCCTTTTCTTATAACAGCTAAATCCTCTCTTTCAGGTCGGCTGGCTGATTTTTCATACAATATTACGGGTATATTTAACTCTTCTGCTATTCTTTTTGCCAATTTTTTAGAGTACTCTACACACTCTTGCATTGATATGTTTTTAATTGGAATGAGTGGGATAACGTCTGTAGCCCCCATTCTTGGATGTTCGCCTTTATGAGTTCTCAAATCTATCAACTCAGCCGCTTTTTTACATGCGTTAAAAGCTGCTTCTATTACCTGATCGGGTTCTCCTACAAAAGTAACTACGCTTCGGTTGTGATCTTTATCCATAGAGTAATCCAGCAATTTTACTCCTTCTTGTTTTCTTATTTCATCTACAATACGCTCTAATTTTTCTTTATCTCTTCCTTCACTGAAATTTGGAACACATTCTACAATTTTGTTCAAAGTATCTACCTCCTAACCCTGATAATATTTATCAACTAAATCTTTTACCATATTTTCATCAGCAATGTACGGTAAAGTTATGTGGTCTGTATTTTTGTTTTCTTTGTTGTACTCTATGGATGTTTCTATAGAAGCTTCATTCCTAGCCCATGATCGCCTGGCGACACCAACCATAACATCCCATGGAATTGCGTTCTTTATTATTTCATCCACCCTTTCACTTCCATCCAGAACCAAGCCAAAGCCACCGTTAATGGCCTTACCGATACCAACTCCACCTCCGTTGTGCAGTGTTACCAAACTCATTCCCCTTGCTATATTTCCAGCGAAATCATGGGTTGCCATATCCGCCATTATATTACTCCCATCTTTTATATTCGCTGTTTCTCTAAAAGGAGAGTCAGCTCCGCCTGCATCGTGATGATCCCTTCCAAGCAGAATGGGGCCAACTTCCCCTTTTCTAACCATTTCGTTGAATTTAAGGGCTATCTTCATCCTGCCCATAGCATCCTGATAAAGAATTCGTGCTTGAGTGCCTACAACGAGATTGTTTTTATCTGCATCTCTAATCCATATGTAGTTATCTCTATCCTGACCCCTTCTGTTGGGATCTATGCATTCCATCGCTGCTTTATCCGTTTTCAATAGATCTTCCCGTTTTCCACTTAAACATACCCACCTGAAAGGTCCATAACCATAGTCGAATATTAATGGCCCCATTATATCTTCCACATACGAGGGAAATATGAACCCTTCGCTTTCATCCAACCCATTTTTTGCTATTTCTTTCACTCCTGCATCAAAAATCGCCTTCATGAAACTATTCCCATAGTCAAAAAAGTAGGTTCCCCTTTCAACCATTGTTTTTATAAGCTCGAAATGTCTTCTCAATGAATTGTTGACTAATTCAACAAATCTCTCTTTATTTGTTTCTAAGAGGTGATTCTTCTCTTCATGAGTCAAGCCTTGCGGGCAGTACCCTCCCTCGTAGGCGGCGTGACAAGACGTCTGATCTGATAGCAAATCTACCTTTATACCTTTCTTTACAATGTATTCCAATAGATCTACAATATTACCATAATAACCGATGGAAATGGATTCTTTTCTATTTAGATGATCGAAGGCTATTTCAAAAACTTCGTCCAAATCTTTGCTGTAAGTTTTTAACCAACCTTGGTTTAGTCTTGTTTGTATTCTCGAATAATCCACTTCTGCAATTATTCCAACGCCTCTTGCGATTTCTATCGCTTTAGCTTGAGCACCGCTCATTCCACCTAAACCTGAACTAACAAACAAACGTCCTCTTAGATCACTATCTTGTGGTATCCCTAATTTCAACCTTCCAGCGTTCAACAAGGTATTGTAAGTGCCATGAACGATACCTTGAGGTCCTATATACATCCAACCTCCCGCAGTCATTTGCCCGTAGTTGGCAACTCCCATAGCTTGTGCCTTGATCCAATGTTCTTGGTCATCAAACATCCCAACCATCAAGGCGTTTGTTATTATCACTCGTGGACTATTTGGTGTTGATCTGAACAAGCCAAGGGGATGTCCTGAAGCCACAACTAAAGTTTGTTCCCTTGTTAGTTCTTCTAGGTACTTTTTAATCAATCTGTACTGCATCCAATTTTGACATACTTGACCGGTTTCACCGTAGGTTACCAGTTCATAAGGATACAAAGCAACATCGAAATCCAAGTTGTTGTCGATCATGACCTGAAATGCCTTTCCTTCAATACATTTACCCTTGTACATATCTATAGGTTTTGCTTTAATGTTGCCCTCAGGCCTATACCTGTATCCATAAATTCTACCTCGAGTAAACAACTCTTGCAGAAATTCTGGAGCCAATTTTTCA
Organism: Petrotoga olearia DSM 13574; assembly: GCF_002895525.1. GTDB lineage: Bacteria > Thermotogota > Thermotogae > Petrotogales > Petrotogaceae > Petrotoga > Petrotoga olearia. The sequence continues at coordinate 301,255 of NZ_AZRL01000022.1, read as the reverse complement.
TGCAAATTTTCCGGCACGTACCTTAAGGCGTTTGCAAGGGCTAGTTCTACTTCTCTTTTTGATAAGTTTAAAGGTCTTTTAGGTGCCCTTCTTATGCCTTCGATGAATTTGGGCATAGGAGGGAGTTCATCATCCAACTTAATGGACATTGCGTTAGAAATATCGATATTGTTCACCATGATAATTTCTCCTTTCTTTAAAATAATTTACCAATTACTTTTTCCACTTCTTTAACGATTATGCCAGATTTTAATATGTCTTCACATTTATCTATCACTTCGTACATTGCTCTGTCTTCGTTTATCTTTGGTACTTTATCTCTTACTATATCATAAACTATCTTTGAACCTTTTCCTAAACCTTTATTCCCTCGTAAATCTATGGCTTGGCAAGCACAAAGCATTTCCATAGCTAATACTTTTTGGACGTTGTTTAGAATATTCTTCGCTTTTCTCGCTGCGATTGTACCCATAGAAACGTGATCTTCTTGGTTTGCGGAAGAAGGAATTGAGTCAACACTTGCAGGATGGGCTAAGACTTTGTTTTCTGAAACCAAAGAGGCGGCTGAATATTGAACCAGCATAAAACCAGAATTCAAACCACTTTCTTCTATCAGAAAAGGAGGTAACCCGCTCAATTTAGGATTAACGAGTCTTTCTATACGTCTTTCTGAGATATTTGCAATTTCAGATAGAGCAATTGCCAAAAAGTCCATGCCCAATGCGATTGGTTGACCGTGAAAATTCCCTGCGGATATCGCTTCTTCTTTTGAAAATATCAAAGGATTATCGGTTGCTGCATTCATCTCTTTCACGATGATATCTTCTACATAATTTACCGCATCACGTGAAGCACCGTGAACCTGCGGGATACATCTAAGGGAATAGGCATCTTGAACACGTAATACCCCTTGATGAGACACCATTTTACTACCTTCTAGTATTTTCCTTAAATTATTAGCTGAGCCAATCTGCCCTTTATGAGGTCTTAGATTGTGTACCCTCTCATCAAAAGCCTCGATGACACCGTTCAGCGCCTCAAAACTCAACGATGAAATTATGTCTGCTGTTTTTAAAAGTTCTATGCTATCGTATATCGATAATGCGCCTATAGCCGTCATAACTTGTGTTCCATTTATCAAAGCGAGACCTTCCTTGGCAACAAGATTTATCGTATCTATTCCAGCCAACTTCATTGCTTCTTTTCCATTTAACCGTTTGCCCTCGTAATAAGCTTCTCCTTCTCCTATCATCGGTAAAACCATATGGGCTAAAGGAGCAAGATCACCACTGGCTCCTAAAGATCCTTTTTCTGGTATTATTGGGTGAACCTTCTTGTTGATCATATCAATCAGAGTTTGTATGGTGGATAACCTTATTCCAGAAAAACCTTTGACCAAAGAATTCGCACGAAGCAACATAATCGCTCTAACAGTTTCTATATCCAAAGGATCCCCAATTCCGCATGCATGGCTTCTGATCAGATTCTTTTGTAATTTCTCTGTTTTATCGTTCGAAATGAAAACATTACAGAGTTCTCCAAAGCCAGTAGTTATACCATATATGACTTTTTCCTCTTCTGCAAACTTTTCTACAATTTTTCTGGAGTTCTCAATGTTCTCAAGGACAGATTTATCGATAGCCACTTCGTAATAATGTTTAGCTACATTAATCACATCTTCCAAACTCAGGTGTTCACCGTCTATATAGACCTTTTTCAAATATAAGACCTCACTTTCGATCAAACAAAAATTTCCCATCTTCTAACAAAATTATAACACTGTGAAAAAAATTTCTCACTTTCAAATAGAGCTAATTAATGGTGATTAAAAACAATCTAAGTCGATTAAACGAGAAAATCTAACGAAATCTTAGAAAACAATTTTTTACAAAAATTAAGAAAAACTAAGAAAAAGCTTCCTAATCGCAAATAATTGTCCGTAATCGCTCCTAATATTAGTTGATTGGATAAATTAATGATTGACAAAAAAAGTTAACTCACATATAATTATTCTGAACAAAATTTGAACTTGTTTAGATGATTATTTTCTTTGAAATTATATAAATCCAATTTGCTACATTGCAATAAAAAATGTTGGTTAGATTAAAAAACTGTTTAATTGTAAGATTTAATAAAATTATTTTAATTTCCAATTCAAAGACAAAGATTTTTTTGATTTTTTAAAAAATAAATTAGAAAGAATGAAAATGAGTTGTCGTTGATTCGAATATTAATTGATTGGATAAACTTACCATTGATTTTTTTTGCTTAGTATTCCTAATGGAGAACTCTATGATTTTTATGTTTGAAGTTTAATAATGGGGAAAAGATTGTTAATGGACTTTAATTTTTATTACTTTGGGAAGAAAATCCAAAGTAAGTGTAAAAAATTCATTAGGAGGTGTGAAAGAATGAAAAAGAGCTTATTGGTGATTTTTGTTTCCGTGTTACTTGTTGTTGCAGGATTTTCACAAGTAGCTGGGATTCCAAGGGAAGAAACACTCATTGCTAACGTTTTAACCGGAAGAGTAAACTCACCTGGTATCTTCAACATATTTACCAGTAGCTGGAGAACTCCTGATCAAGGGATTCAACAATTGATGCTGGAACCATTGTGGATGATGGAACCTACCAGGGGAGAAGTTATTAATTCTCTTGCAGCGGAAGGTCCGATTTACAACGAAGACTTCACAAAGATGACGGTTAAGTTAAGGGAAGGATGTTATTGGAGTGATGGTGTTGAAATTACTGCCGATGATATTGTGTACGCCATCACAACAGCCATGAAATATCAAGGAATGGCTTATCATGATCAGTTTAGGCTTCACGTTGATAAAGTATACAAAACAGATGATTACACTGTGGTATTTGAACTAAAGGAACCTAATGCACGATTCCACGCTAATTTTGTAGACAGATGGGGAGCATGGAGACCTTTCCCAAAACATATTTTTGAAAAAGTAGAAGACCCGCTATCCTTTAATTACAACCCTCCGATAAGCAGTGGTCCATACGTTCTAAAAGATTATGATCGTGCTGGTTATTGGACACTTTGGGAAAAAAGGGAAGATTGGGATAGAACACCAACTGGAATGTTGTTTGGTGAGCCAAAACCAAAATACGTACTTTTCTATTACTATGGAGAAGCTACAAATCAAGTAATTGCACAAGCCAACCATAACTTAGACATGGCAGATTTAACAATGGAAGCATTCAGAGCACTCATTCAAAGGAATCAATACTCAAGGGGATACAGAATAGAATACCCGTGGGTAGTTAACACGGATCCATGTATGACAGGTGTTATATTCAATACTGATGTATATCCATACAACATAAAAGATGTAAGGTGGGCATTAACTCTCGCAATAGATATAGTAGATTACATAGGGATAGCGTTTGATGGTGCTGCACCTATGGGCGCACTTCACCTTCCTCCTATGCCGGTTTACCAAGAATGGTACTATGAACCATTAGAAGATTGGTTGAAGAATTTCACATTAGACATAGAAGTTAATGGGAGACCATTCAAACCGTACGATCCAACGGCTACATTAAGAGCAGCCCAATATGCGAGAGAAAGAGGATACGAGGTACCAAACGATATAGAAGCGTTGAAAGAGATGTTTGGACCAGGATGGTGGAAATACGCACCTGATGTAGCGGAACAACTGTTAGAAAGGAATGGATTTACAAAAGATAAAAATGGCAAATGGTTGTTACCAGACGGTACACCTTGGAAAATTAATATTATTGCCAATGCAAATCCTTCACATCCTGCACATAGGAATGCACTTGCTGCAGCACAACAATGGAGAAACTTTGGTATAGATGTTTCAGTTACTCCTAGTGAACAAGATGCAAGTATTGTTGTATCAGGTAACTTTGAAGTCAGTGCCCAATGGCCTGCATCTGAGCCGTGGGGTGGTCATCCTGATTTGTACCGTGTTTTTTCAAGTACACACTCAAAATACTACCAACCTATAGGAGAAAATGCTATTACTAATTTGGGACCTGCACCAGGCAGATGGACAGATCCGAGAATGGATAAGGTTATAGAAGGAATGGAAAAGGTAGACTGGGATAGTGAGGAAAACATGGAATTAGGTATAGAAGGGTTAAAAATACTTGTAGAAGAAATGCCTTCAATTCCAACTTTTGGATATCCTGGAGTAGTAGGATGGGATGAGTATTATTGGACGAATTATCCTGGTGCTGAAAATCCATATATGATTCCCTATCATCACTGGCCTAACTTCAAATACGTACTGCCCTTTCTTGAACCAACAGGAAGGAAATAAAGGTTACAGATAAATACATTGAGCCCCCTTCGGGGGGCTTATTATGGAGGTGTAACACTTTGCTATTTTTCAAGCGATACTTGCTACCAAGAATAATACAATTTCTAGTTGTAGTATTCGTAGGGATAACGGTGGTATTTATTGTACCCAGGCTAACGCCGGTTGATCCCGTACAACAAGTAATCAGTCAAATGACATCACAAGGTGCCTTCTTAGACCCAGCGGCAGTTGAAGCATTAAGGCAATCGCTCACAGAGATGTACGGATTAGAAGGAGGGATGTTTGAACAATACGTTGCCTTTTGGGGAAGACTGCTACATGGAGACTTTGGTCCATCCCTTTTTCAATTTCCTGTACCTGTAATGGAGCTAATAATGGACTCACTGCCCTGGACGGCTGGATTACTATTAACAACTACAATCATCTCTTGGTTAGTAGGAAGTATAATAGGGGCGCTTGCAGGATACTTCAAAAACAAAACATGGGCACAAACATTAGATAACATAGCGATGGTGGTAAGGCCCATACCCTACTACATATTTGCATTACTACTACTCATAGTATTTGCCTATCTGATACCGATATTCCCATCGGCGGGTGGATACTCAGTTGGAAGACAAATAGGGTTCAACTGGGCGTTCATATCGGACGTGTTATTACACTCGTTTCTACCTGCGATATCGTTGATGGTTTTAGGAATAGCAGCCAACATACAAACGATGAAACTCATAGTATCAAACATAGTAGCCGAAGACTATGTGATGTATGCGAAAGCCGGTGGATTAAAAGAATCAAAGATAGCCTTCAAATACGTATTCAGAAACGGGTTATTACCGCAAGTAACCAACTTAGCCCTATCTTTAGGGCAAATCTTTGGAGGGGCATTGATAACAGAAATAGTATTCGCCTATCCAGGGCTAGGAACGTTACTATACGGAGCGATAAACTCAAACGACTACAACCTAATAATAGGGATAGTCTCGTTATCGGTAATAGGGATAGCGTCAGCAACGCTGATAATAGATCTAATATATCCACTCTTTGACCCAAGAGTAAGGTACAGATGAGGTGATAATGTTGGAAGGATTCAAGGAACTAATGAAAGATGGAAGGTTCAGATTTGCGTTCATAGTAATATGTATTTTAGCCTTCATGTCAATACTCTCATTCTTCTCGCCATACGATCCACTAAGGTGGAACGTGGTTCCTAGGGACAAACCACCCAGTTGGCCACACATATTCGGAACGACATCCCAAGGACAAGACCTATTCTGGCAATCTACGTTTGCGATAAGAAACTCACTAACAATAGCATTGATAGCCTCAGGAATATCGAGGATGATAGCGATAATAATGGGATTAGTATCGGGGTACAAAGGGGGAAAAACCGACAAAGTATTGATGTCGATAAACGACAGTTTTGTGGTAATACCGCTCTTACCGATCCTGATACTGATAGCATCGGTAATAAGGGAAAACTTAACGATGGTACTATTAGGGCTCATACTAAGTCTATTTGGATGGGCGTGGGATGCCCGGGTAATACGATCACAAATACTAAGTCTAAGGGAAAGGGAATTCACATACACATCGATACTATCAGGGACAAGGACGTTCAACCTGGTAATAAAAGAATACTTTCCATTCATAATACCGGTAATATTCTCGACGTTGATAAACAACATGATATGGGCGGTAGGGATGGAAGTAACGTTATCGGTATTGGGTTTATCCAACACAGAAATACCAACGATAGGAACGATGATACACTGGGCGGTAAACTACCAAGCGATGCTACTGGGATACTGGTGGTGGATACTAACACCTGTAATAATATCGATCTTCTTGTTTGTAGCCTTGTACCTACTCTCGACAAGTCTAAGTGAATACCTAGACCCAAGGACAAGGATACAAAGAATCGGTAAGGCGAAGGAGTGAAAAGGTTGGAAGTATTAAAAACAGAAAAACTAAAATCGTATTACATATTTGAAATGCAAGAAGAGAAAAAAGAAGTAAAAGCGGTCAACGATGTAAGTATAAGTATACGAGAAGATGAAATATACGGGATAGCAGGGGAAAGTGGATGTGGGAAAAGCACATTTCTAAAAACGATATGTGGTTTAGCCGAACCACCACTGAGGATAGTAGATGGAAAGATATACTACGAAGTTGAAGGGAAAGAGATAGACATAACCAAAATGAGTCAAGAAGAATACAGGAAATTAAGATGGCAATTCATATCGTACATACCGCAAGGATCGATGAGTGCGTTGAATCCGATAATAAGGATAAAAGAATCATTCAAAGACTTTGTGACCTCACACAAAAAGATAAAAGACGAAGAAAAAGAATTTGAAGAACCACTGAAGAAACATTTAACCGCCTTGGGATTACCGCTAAGGGTATTAAAATCATACCCACACCAACTATCTGGAGGAATGAGGCAAAGGACGACGATAGCCTTAGCAACGATACTCAATCCAAGGATCATAGTAGCGGACGAACCAACAACGGCGTTGGATGTAGTAGCGCAAAGGGCGGTAATACAATTACTAAAAGACATACAAAAAATACAAAAAAACACGATAATACTGGTAACCCACGACATGGCTGTACATGCGAACATAACGGACAGGATGGGGATAATGTACGCAGGTATGTTTGTAGAAGAAGGGGAAACGGATGAGATATTCGAAAACCCACTACACCCATACACAAAATTTCTAATAGGCTCACTACCAAAGATGGGAGACAAAAGTTACAAAGTCAGTGCACCTGGATCACCCCCCTCACTAGCGAACCTACCGCAAGGATGTCCATTCCATCCCAGATGTCCATATGCGATGGAAATATGTAAAAAGGAACGTCCACAACTCGTTGAGATAAGTGACGGACACAAATCAGCCTGTTTTTTGAACTCAAAGGAGCGTGTGGAAGATGCAAGAAAATAAAACGGCAATAAATACACAAGAAAAGTTGTTGGAAACGAAAAAACTACAAAAGGTATTCGTAGTAGGAGGGGGATTTGCAAGAAGTAAATTACTAGCGGTAGATGATGTGAACTTTCACATATACAAAAATGAAATATTCACACTTGCAGGGGAAAGTGGATGTGGAAAATCAACGGTCTCAAAGATGCTGCTAGGATTTCTTGAACCAACACAAGGTGAAGTGTACTACAAAGGTAAAGACATAGTAAACCTAAAAAAATGGGAAGAGAAAAAAGAGTTCATGAAAGAAGTACAATCGGTATTTCAAAATCCTTTTGAAACATTCAATCCGTTGAGGAAGGTAGACAGATACCTATACGACACAGCAAAGCAATACGGGATAACAAAGAACGGGAATGGAAAAAGGGTAGAAGAAGCACTAAAGGCGGTAGGATTAAGTATGACGGAAGTAAAAGGAAGGTACCCCAACGAGTTTTCAGGAGGACAACTACAAAGGATATCGGTAGCGCGATCGCTCATAACGACACCATCGTTGTTGGTAGCAGACGAACCGGTATCGATGGTGGATGCATCGTTGAGGATGTCGATAGTGAACTTGTTCAAAGATTTAAGGGACAAGTACAATGTAAGTGTGTTGTACATAACGCATGATTTAGCGACCGCATACTACGTAAGTGACAGGATAGGGATAATGTTCAGAGGGAACATAATAGAGATGGGTGGGGTGGAAGAAGTACTGATGAATCCGAAACACCCATACACACAGATGTTAAAAGAATCGATACCGGAACCTGATCCGAAAAAGAAATGGACAGAACGGATAAGTATAAAAGAATTGGAAACAGAAGAGTACATGAGAAAAGGATGTAAGTTTGCAGGTAGATGCCCGTTTGTTATGGAAAAGTGTAAAGATAATATGCCACCAGAAATACAAACAGAAAACCGTATGGTTCGATGTTGGTTGTATGAGAATAAAGGAGATAAATAAAACAAGAGTCGTACAAATAAAAAGGGGGATTTAAAAAACATGGAATATCATGTGGCAAAGACTGGCTTTGATCGAGCTTTAGGAACTAAACAAGATCCTTTTTTAACGATAAATAAAGCTGCTTCTGTTGCTATGGCTGGAGATAAAGTTATAGTTCACGAAGGGGTATATCGTGAATGGGTAAAACCTAAAAACAAAGGATTAAGCAACAAAAGAAGAATTACATATCAAGCAGCTGAAGGAGAAAAGGTAGTTATTAAAGGATCTGAAAGGATCCAAGATTGGCAAAAGGTTGAAGGAAACATCTGGAAATGTGAATTACCAAACTCATTTTTTGGTGACTTTAATCCGTACAAAGAAGAAATATTTGGAGATTGGCTTGTTACGACTGATCAGAAGAGACATTTAGGAGACGTTTATCTAAACGGTATGTCATTTTACGAAGCTAACAGTTTTGAAGATTTAAAAGATCCTAAGGTTAGAACAGAGACAGTAGACCATTGGACACAAAAAAAGGTTCCGGTTTTAAATCCAGAGCAAACAAAGTATGTTTGGTATGCGGAAGTAGATGATCAAAAAACAACTATATACGCAAACTTCCATGGTGCGAACCCAAATGAAGAATTAGTAGAGATCAATGTACGCAGATCCTGTTTTTATCCAGATCAAATTGGGAGAGATTATATAACGGTGAAAGGTTTTGAAATGGCTCATGCTGCAACACCATGGGTTCCGCCAACAGCAGATCAACCTGGATTAATTGGAGCAAATTGGAGCAAAGGTTGGATAATTGAAAACAATATTATTCATGACTCAAAATGTAGTGGAATAAGTATAGGAAAGGAAGGTTCGACCGGCCATCTATATCATTCAACTCGTAAAGACAAAACTGGGCATCAATATCAATTAGAATCTGTTTTTAGTGCTGAACATATCGGATGGAGTAAAGAAAGTATTGGGTCACATATTATTCGGAACAATACAATTTATGATTGTGGTCAAAATGCTATTGTAGGTCATTTAGGATGTGTTTTTAGTGAAATCTACAATAACCACATTTATAGAATTGCTATAAAAAGGGAATTTTGGGGACATGAGATTGCAGGTATCAAATTACATGCAGCCATAGATGTTCAGATTTATCATAATCGTATACATGATTGTTCTTTAGGATTATGGCTGGACTGGCAAGCACAAGGAACGAGGGTAAGTAAAAACTTATTTTACAAAAATAACCGTGATTTATTTGTGGAAGTAAGTCATGGTCCGTATGTTATCGATCACAACATCTTAGCTTCTGAATATGCAATAGATAACATGTCTCAGGGTGGTGCCTACATTAACAATTTAATTGCTGGTAAGATGGAGAAAAGGAAAGTATTAAATCGTTATACTCCATACCATAGACCACATAGTACAACGGTTGCAGGGTATGCCTGTGTTTACGGTGGTGATGATCGTTTCTACAACAATATTTTTATTGGAAAAGATGGTATAGAAGGTGTTGGGACATCACATTATATGAATCATACAACATCATTAGAAGAGTACTTGAAGAAGGTAGATGAAAAAGGTTGGGATATTAAAACTCTTGAGTTAGTAGAACAACCGGTGTATATTAACAACAATGCCTACTTCAATGGAGCGGAACCATTTGAAAGAGAAAAAGAGAAGTTAGTTGATAAAAGTTTTGATCCGAAATTTAGTGTTATCGAGAAAGGTGAAGAAGTTTATATGTCTTGTGAACTTCCCGATACTTTTGAAGATATTGTAGGCGAAGTATGTTCAACAAATTCTTTAGAAAGGGTTAGGATTGTTGATGCTGATTTTGAACGTCCTGATGGTGGAAATTTAGTCTTAGATACAGATTTTTTAGATGAACAAAAAGCTGAAAAAAGTTCTTTAGGTCCAATCTCTACTTTAAAAAAGGGTAAGAATTATATCAAAGTTTGATAATAAAAATCGATACTAAATGTTCTATTTTTCAGAATTGTTGAGAAGGAGTCAATATACAATGAAAATATCTTTTGGTTTTTATCCACAAGGCAAAATAAAGGCTTTAACCATGAGTTATGATGATGGACAAATTTATGACAGAAGATTGATAAAGATCTTCAATAAGTACGGAATCAAAGGTACCTTCCATTTGAATTCAGGAAAATTAGATTCAGAACCATTTTTAAACTCTTCAGAAATAAGGGATCTCTTTGAGGGTCACGAAGTTGCTATACATACATTAAATCACCCTTATCTCACAAGAGTACCAAAGGAATCAATAATTGAGGAAATTATGGAAGATAGAGAAAGATTAGAGTCTTTAGTAAACTATCCAATAAGGGGAATGTCATATCCTTATGGGGATTACGATGAAGAACTTTTAGAATTACTTCCATATTTGGGAATTGAATATTCAAGAACAGTTAGTTCCCATGGTAACTTTTCTTTACCTACACATTTTTTGAGGTGGAATCCTACTTGTCATCATGATGATAACTTGTTAAAAAAATATGAAGAATTCAAGAAATTAGAATCTAACGAAACTATGCCTTTGTTGTATGTATGGGGACACAGTTTTGAATTTGAGAGAAATAATAATTGGGATATGATTGAAGAGTTTTGCAAAAAAATATCGAACGATGAAACAATTTGGTATGCGACAAATGTAGAGATTGTGGATTATTTGAAAGCTTTAAGGAATTTAAAGTTTAGTGTAAATAAAAAAATAGTTTATAATCCTTCTTCTTTAACAGTATGGATAGGAGTGGATGGTAATCCAGTGAAGGTAGAAGGTGGTAGATATCTGACTTTATAGTTCGATATCTATGTGTCATAGTGAAATTAAGATTTTGATTTTAAAAGGGATTCATAAGGTAACGGTTAGGTTAAAGTATGTTTTGGAATATCTCAGGCGGGACTATTTTTGTGGAAAGGAGGAGTGATGAAATGAAGGATTTATTATTTGTAACCTCATTGTTAGGTATTGGTTTACTGGCTGCTATTCTATTGGGAGGATCAAGTGAGACAAATAGTCTAAATGGATTTATAAATCCAGGAGATTATGAGATGGTTTTGAACTTCGAAGAACCGGTTCAAATTGAAAAAGTTGGAGAAGCAGTTTCGATTACAGTAGTAGATGAATTTTCCTACGAAGCTCAAAAATCCTTAAAGATAGAGAATAGAACCTCAGGATGGGAAGGAGCAGAAATTGATCTAACAAAAGATTGGCAAATTTTTAATTCAGCTAATTTCCAAATTACTACTCGTATTTATCAAACTTCTCCTGATCCTCAATTATTTAGGATAGTAGCCTATATAAAAGATAGTAAAGGGGAGCGCTTTGAAACAATCGCAGAGAAGGTTGTGATGCCAAATTATTGGAAGGAGATAAATGAAGAGTTCAAATTTAGTTTTAATGAACCTGTTGAAAAATTTTCCCTGAGAATAGTAACTCCTTTGGAAAGTAACTTCACATACTATATAGACAACTTTCAGATTCTGGGAACTAACAAAGTTGAAAGAGCAGGAGTGATCTCTAAGACAAGTTTTGAAGACGAACAGCATAGTTGGGAACCAAGAGGAGATGAAGTCTCTATTTCGCTATCTAATGAAGTATCCTATAGTGGGAAATATTCTTTAGCTGTTGAGGGAAGAAAAAGCAATTGGAATGGCGCACAAATAAATCTTGCAAAAACCTTAAAACCTGGAACCAGTTATGATTTTGAAATATATGTATATCAAGATACGGGGGAAGATCAATTAATCACTCTCACAATGCAAAGAAAATACGCTTCTGACGCTAATACTAACTACGACACGATCTTATGGCAAAAAAAGGTTCCTTCGGATACATGGACACAATTGACAGGTTCTTATACCGTTAAATCTGGAGCAGTAGTGGAAGAGTTGATCTTTTATATTGAATCACCGAATCCTACGCTCTCATTTTATTTGGATGATTTTTCAATAATAGATAAATCGATTCCTCTCTATGAACCTGAATGGGAAATTATGGCTTTAAAAGATAAATATAAAGACAATTTTGATATAGGAGTTGCTATTCCTTACAAAGTTCTAGTTAATCCTCTTGAAATGAAGATGGTCGAAAAGCACTTTAACTCTATTACCGCTGAAAACGAAATGAAGCCAGAAAGTATTTTAATGGAGTTAGGAAGTTATGATTTTTCAGTTGCCGATGAGTATATTGAATATGCTAAAGAAAAAGGGATAAAAGTTCGCGGACATACTTTAGTCTGGCACAATCAAACACCTGAGTGGTTCTTTAAAGACGAAGATGGAAATTTAATTTCAAAGGACGAGCTTCTTTCAAGAATGGAAACTTATATACACGACGTTGTCGGACATTTCAAGGGAGAAGTATACGCGTGGGATGTTGTCAATGAAGCCATTGATCCCAATCAACCAGATGGTTATAGAAGGTCTCTTTGGTATGAAATCATGGGCCCAGAGTATATTGAGTATGCATTCAAATTCGCTCATGAAGCCGATCCAAACGCTAAGCTTTTCTATAACGATTACAATACTTACGAGCCAGAAAAGAGAGATTATATATACAACATGGTAAAGGAATTAAAAGCAAAAGGAGTTCCAATTGATGGGATTGGAATGCAAATGCATATTGGAATTGGAACGGATCTCAGACAGGTTGAAGAGGCTATTAAGTTATTTAGTTCTATTCCTGGTATAGAAATTCAAATAACTGAAATTGATATGAGTATTTATACAGATCAAGGATCCAATTACATGTCTCCACCATACGAAGCCTTAGTTGAGCAAGGGTACAAATACCAAGAACTTTTTGATATCCTCAAAAAATACGATGATGTTATAACCAGTGTAACTTTCTGGGGTCTTAAAGACGACTATTCTTGGAAAAATCAAACCAGAAATGATTGGCCGCTTTTGTTTGATAAAGATTATCAATCGAAATATGCATATTGGGGAATTGTAGAACCAGCTGTTTTGCCAATTGTTCCAAAATCCAATGCAATCTCTCAAGGTACCGCTATTCCATATGGTATGTTAGATGACGATTATTTGTTTTCAAAACCAATATTCATATATGATGAAAATGGAAAAGAAAAACTTAATGCCAGAATAATATGGGATGAAAACAAATTATTTGTTTATGGTGAAGTCTTTAATGAAACAAGTGATGAAGAAGATGGAGTGGCGATATTCATTGATCCTAATAATGCCAAGACACCTTACCTACAAGAAGATGATAGATGGGTAATCATTCATCCAGATTGGACTGTTGAGAAAAATAAAGAAGATGTGGAAGTTGAATATTTCGTTAGTCCAGGCTATAAAAAGTATTCTTTTGAATGTTCCATAAATCTTCCGAAAAAATTAGAAAAAGAGCAGAAAATTGGATTTGACATAGCAGTAATAGACGGAGAGAACATATATAGTTGGAGTGATAATACAAATCAACAGAAATCGCAAACAATAAATTATGGAGTATTAACCTTGGAAGGTGCATCCGTAGGAACAGCAAAATACGGTACACTGGTTATAGATGCAGAAATAGATGAGGTTTGGTCTCAAAACGAAGAATATATCACCGAAACTATTGTATCGAGTAGCTCAAATAACGCAAAAGCCAGCTTTCGAGTACTTTGGGATGAAAATGCTTTGTATGTATTGGCTATTGTTGAAGATCCGGTTCTTAATAAAGAAAATACAAACGCTTGGGAGCAGGATTCATTAGAAATATTCATAGATGAAAATAATAATAAAACAGGTTTTTACGAAAATGATGATGCACAGTACAGAGTCAATTACGTAAATACCCCTTCATTTGGTACGGGAGGCTCTGCAGCCAATTTTAAAACTGCTACAAAGATTGTAGAAAATGGTTATATAGTAGAAGCAGCAATTTCTTGGAAATTTATTTCCCCAAGTGGAGGAGAAGTCGTTGGATTTGATGTTCAAGTCAATGATGCAGGTGCAACTGGAAGTAGAGTAGGTATAACCACTTGGAATGACCCAACTGGGAATAACTATCAAAGCACTGTAAACTTTGGGAATATTATTTTAGAAAAATAAGTAAAAATTTGGAAAGAAGCGAGCATAGAAAATTCATTCCAAATATTCCTTCTATGCTCGCCTTTCCAAAAATCTTTGAAATAAGTAAAATTAAAAAAATTTTCAAGTTTGATATCTTCTTAAGATATGAAATGTAATTGTCCTTGAAAGAAGAGGTATAAAAGCAATTTCTTAATATTTAAAAATTAGTACTTTTTGTTTATTCTTGGTGGTTAGGAGGAAGTTTAAATGTTTCCATATTCAAATGATGTAGATTATCAATGTTGGTTGAATTACCAAAGATTAGAAACTCCAAGTTTATATGATCAATATAAAGAATATTTTAAAAATATTGTAATAAGTATCGATGGATATATAATCGATTCTATTAAAAATGAACTTTATTATAGTATAAAGAAATTTTTTAATATAGAAGCCATCATAACTAACAAACCTATTAAACGTACTTTTACAATAATTTCGGAATTAGAGGGTGGTTCATTTTTCAATAACACAATAAAAGAAGAAGAATACACATCATTAAATGAAGAAGGCTTTTTGATCAAAAAAGTAGAAAATTCTACAAAAAAATTTATTTTAATAGCAGCGAAATCTGATAGAGGTTTGCTATACGGTACCTACAAATTAATTCAAAACATACAAATGGGAAAAACTTTAGATCAGCTAAAGCTATTAGAAAACCCTTATGTTCCTCTTAGAATTATTAATCACTGGGATAATTTGGAGGGAACCATAGAAAGAGGATACGCAGGTAAATCCTTTATTTGCGGGGGTCCAAAAAACAAATCAAATACTTGAATTTCAGATTACTCGAGAATACACTGGACAACAAAAACATCTTTGTTATCTTGTTCCCCAATGGAAAGAAGTTAAAGACTTTGATACTTTCTTATTTGGTGAGGGGACCTCAGTAGCAAAGATCGTTTCTGGTTCTGTATTTAATTCACAGAATTTTGGAATAGCCGGAATATCAAATATAGGGGATGAAATTAACTGGACTGGCCATACTTTAGCACAAGCAAATTTGTACGGATTTGGTCGCCTTGCTTGGGATCCTTCCTTGACTGGCAAGAAAATTATAGAAGAATGGATAAAATGTACTTTCGGAAATAATGAAACTGTTTTAAATAATTTATCAGAAATTATGTTAAAGTCATGGAATATATATGAGAAATATACAGCGCCTTTAGGAGTAGGAAGGAAAGTGCTAAAGAATGGAGAGATGTTATAAATTCATACTTTTATAGAAAAACAATGATCTATGATGAAAAAGGGAGAAAAATATACTGAAAAAAACAAAAACGATAAAATACTTTACAAGGGGGAAGTTTTTATGCAAGTTTACAAAAATCCGGATAAACCTATAGAAGAACGTATTGAAGACCTTTTAGAACAAATGACTTTGGATGAAAAAATAGCCCAACTTGGTTCTTTTTGGAGCTACGAACTTCTTGATAATGGTAATTTCTCTTTTGAAAAAGCTCAAAATTTATTGAAAGAAGGAATTGGTCAAATAACTCGTCCAGGAGGGGCTACAGGATTCTCTCCAAAAAAAACAGCCGAGTTAGCAAATAAAATTCAAAAATTTCTTCTCACTGAAACAAGATTGGGGATTCCCGCTTTTATGCATGAAGAGTGTTTGAGTGGTTACATGACGAGAGGTGCGACCATTTTCCCTCAGATGATTGGTGCGGCAAGTACGTGGGAACCTCCATTGATAGAGCGAATGACAACAAGTATAAGAAATCAAATGAAAGCCCTTGGAATACATCAGGGATTATCTCCGGTTGTTGATGTAACTAGAGATCCTAGATGGGGGAGAACTGAGGA
Organism: Petrotoga olearia DSM 13574; assembly: GCF_002895525.1. Lineage (GTDB taxonomy): Bacteria > Thermotogota > Thermotogae > Petrotogales > Petrotogaceae > Petrotoga > Petrotoga olearia. The sequence goes on along the minus strand of NZ_AZRL01000022.1, from coordinate 285,116 downwards.
AACTTTTGGAGAAGATCCATATTTGATAGCAAAGATGGGAGTTGCATATGTTAAAGGATTACAATCTGATGATTTGAAGAATGGAATAGTAGCTACTTTAAAGCATTTTGTGGGTTATGGGGTTTCTGAAGGTGGGATGAATTGGGCGCCAGCTCATATCCCAGAAAGGGAACTAAAAGAAACCTTTCTCTTTCCTTTTGAAGCTGCTATTAAGGAAGGAAAAGTTAAATCTGTTATGAATGCTTATCATGAGATTGATGGTATACCTTGTGGAGCCTCTGAAACTTTGTTGAGAAGGATTTTGCGAGAGGAATGGGGTTTTGATGGTATTGTTGTTTCCGATTACTTTGCAATCAATTCATTGATGGAATATCATAAAATAGCGTTAAATAAAGAAGAAGCGGCCATAAAAGCGTTAAAAGCTGGGATCGATGTTGAACTTCCCTCTTTTGATTGTTATAAAGAACCATTAAAGAATGCGATAGAGAATGGAGAGTTTTCCGAAGCATTTATTGATAAATCTGTTAGAAATATTTTGCGATTAAAGTTTGAGATGGGATTATTTGAAAATCCTTATGTCGATTTGGAAAAAGTTCCAGATAATTTGGATACACCTGAGGATAGAAAACTTGCATATGAAATTGCTAAAAAATCAATTGTTCTATTGAAAAATGACGGAATAGTACCTTTGAAAAAGAATTCAAAAATAAAAAAAGTTGCAGTAATTGGGCCGAATGCAAACAGCGCTAGAAATTTAACAGGGGATTATACTTATTTAACACACTTAGAAACCTTAAAACAAGGAGCTTTTGGTACTTCTGCAATGGAGGGAATTACTTTTTCCGAAAGTGAATTGCCAATAAAAACCATATATGAAAGTTTGAAAGAAAAATTAGAAAAATTAAATGTAGAAACCTCTTACGCAAAAGGTTGTGAAATAAATGATGACAACAAAGAAATGATTAAAGAAGCGGTTGAACTTGCTGAAAACTCTGATGTTGCCCTTCTAGTTTTAGGTGATAAATCCGGGTTAACATTGGATTGCACAACTGGTGAATCTCGTGATAGTTCTACGTTGATTTTACCAGGCGTACAACTTGATTTACTAAAATCTGTTATAAATACTGGAACACCTGTAATTGTTGTTCTTGTAAACGGAAGGCCATATTCGTTAGACTGGGTGTCAAAAAATGTTTCTGCAATATTTGAAGCTTGGTTACCTGGTGAAGAAGGTGGCAATGCTCTGGCAGATATTATTTTGGGTGATGAATCCCCTTCAGGGAAATTACCTATATCTTTTCCGCGTCATGTGGGGCAAATTCCAGTTTATTATAATCACAAGCCTTCTGGAGGAAGGAGTCAATGGTGGGGAGATTATACAGATTCACCTGCCAAACCACTATATCCTTTTGGTCATGGCCTCAGTTATACGCAATTTGAATATGGGAATCTTCAAATTGAAAATAACGATAGAATTGTGAAAATAAGCATGGATGTTAAAAACATAGGTGAAGAAACGGGTGACGAAATTGTTCAGCTGTATATGAATGATGAAGTAGCCAGTGTAACTAGACCTGTAAAAGAATTAAAGGGTTTTCAAAGGGTTACACTTAAACCTTCAGAAAAGAAAAGAATCATTTTTAATCTCCCAATAGAGACTTTAGCGCTATATAATGAAAAAATGGAATTTTTAGTTGAAAAAGGTTATTTTAAAGTTATGGTGGGATCCTCTTCTGAAGATATAAGGTTAACTGGAAAGTTCTACATTAATGAAGATATTCGAATTTTGCCTCAAAACAAGAAGTTTTTTAGCGATGTGATTCTGGAAGAAAATTAAAGCTTCTTTTGCGGAATTTAATATAAAAATCGAGGTGGATTACCTTGTTTAAAAGCATAAGGGGAAGGATAACTTTAATTATCGTTATAATTTTTATTTTATTTGGGGCAGCGGTATTTTTCAATATCTTTTCTTTGATAAGGTCCAACGATGGTTTGGGTAGTTATAGAGATTTAGCTGATGAAACGAATCAAATCTCTGAAATAGAAAACACCTTTTTTGAAGCTGCTTTAGCCTTCAAAGATTATGTGATCAACTATGATGAACAAACAAGAGAAATTATTATTCAGAATATCGATACAGTTCAAAGCTTCTTTACAGATGAAACTACCGATTCTACACTAGTACAAAACATAATCACAAAGATAGGCGACTATGAAAACAGCTTTAATCAAATTGTTCAATTGAATGAAGGAAAAAATAGGCTCGTAAATCAAGATTTTAAAGATATATCCAATGAATTACGCCAAAGTATTACTGACTTTAAAACCTTAGCCCAAGAAAATAACATTTCAACCCTCGTTTTTTACGCTGATAGCTCGTTAGAAATAGTAGATAGTATAAAAGAGCTTGCTTCTGTTTATTTTTCTTCTAAATCAGTAGGTGACAAAAACAGTGTCATGAATGCTTTTGATGAGTTAGAATCACAAATAGCCATTTTAGAGCAAGGATTAGTATCAGACGAATTAACTGAACTGTTCAACGAGATGAAAGACATGGTCGAACAGTTCAAAAGCACCTTCAACCAAATAGTCACAGCGATAGAATCCCAACAACCCATAATCGGGCAGATGGAACAAGCAAGGGTAGAGATACTTAACCTATTAGAAGAACAAAGAAATGAATTAAAGGTCCAACAAGACACGTTAGGTCCATCACTCATAGAAGAAAACAATCAAGCAATAACCTTGACAGCCATCCTAACCGTAGTAGCCTTCATAGTATCGATAATCATGGTCATCTATCTAATAAGGAGTATAACGAAACCACTGTTAGACTTCAAAAACAAGATAAACCAATTCAAAGAAGGAGACCTAACGGTAAACTTTGAAAGTAAAAGCAAAGACGAGATAGGTCAGATGGCAAACGCCCTATCAGAAATGAGTAAAGAATTAAGAAGATCCATGGGGTCAATAAAACAGGCATCGGACAAAGTAGAAAACGCATCAGAAAGTCTAACGCGCTCATCACAAGAAAGCAGGAAGAACTCAGAAGAACTCAAAAACCAGATGGACAAGATACAAACAAGTACGGAAGAAACGGCAGGAAACGTAGAAGAAGTGACCTCAGGTGTAGACGAAGTAGCAAGGGCTGCACAAGGTGTATCCCAAGACGCACAAAGACTAAGTGAAGAAGCAGATGAAACAAGTAAAGCTGCAGAAGAAGGAAGCAAAACGATAGAAAGCATAAGTCAAGCTGTGAAAGAAGCGGTAGAAAGGACGAAAGAAAGTCAAAAAGAAGTAGAAACACTCGCAAGCAACGCCAAGAACGTACAAAGTATAGTAGAAACGATAAACTCGATAACGGAGCAAACGAACCTGTTGGCACTAAACGCAGCGATAGAAGCGGCAAGGGCAGGGGAAGCAGGAAGAGGATTTGCAGTTGTAGCGGATGAGATAAGGAAGTTAGCGGAAGAATCAAGGAATGCAACGGATGAAATATCCGAAATACTAACCAACATAACGCAAGGAACGAACAAAGTAAACGAATCGACGAACAAGGTAGTAGGAACGATAGGAGAAATAAACGAAAAGATGGAGAATGTACAGAAAAGTTTCAATCGTATAAAAGAAAGGATAGAAAGGATGGACCAAGGGATAGAAAACATGACGGCAAGTGCAGAGGAACAAAGTGCAAGTGCGCAAGAGATGAGCACAGCGATGGACAGGGTAGCGAAAGCGGTAACAGAAATAAGTGAACAACTAGAAAGGTCAAGAAGTGTAATAGACGAACAAGTAAAACAAGGGATAGGGATAAACGAAGAAGCGAAAGAGTTGAGTGAATTAGCCACAGAGTTAAAAGGATTGGTTGGAAGTTTTAAGATATAAAATTTTGCAGCTTTGTGCAAAAAGATTTTTAATTGAACAAAGATATTGGATTTGGGGATTTTAAGGGGTTAACCCCTTAATGTTAACAAATAAAGCGAAAAGGTTGAAAAGTGATTGTTCCTAATATTAGTTGATTGGATAAATTAATGGTTGACAATATCAAATAAAATATTTTAAAATGAACATAGTTATATGTGGTTTTTACCATTAGTACTAATGGTAAAAAAATAAATAAATTATCGATGTTATTCTCGTAATGATGGCAGAGCTTAATTCTTGGAGGTATTTTTTTACTTCGCGACTTAATGCAGCTTCTGTTCCGGCCCGAGAAGGAGCGGAGTTAGATACAATAGCTGCGTGTGTTATAGGTGGTACAAGCTTAATGGGTGGAATTGGTACTGTTGTTGGTGCAGTAATTGGAGCGCTTGTTATGGCAAGTTTAGGCAATGGAATGAGTCTTATGAATGTCCCTGTGTTTTGGCAGTCTATAATAAAAGGGTTAGTATTAATATTTGCGGTATGGTTTGATGTTGCAAATAAAAAGAAAGAGGCATAACTATTTGCAAAATAACATATAGGAGGTCTTAAAATGGCAGAATACTTCAAAGATATTAAAAAGGTTGAGTATGTAGGTAAGGAATCAAAGGATCCATTAGCTTTTCACTATTATGATCCCAATGGAAAAATTGGTAATAAAACTATGGAAGAACACTTGAGATTTTCTGTGGCTTACTGGCACACTTTCACCGCAGAAGGAAGGGACATGTTCGGGGTCGAAAGTGCCAACAGAGAATGGAACAAATTTTCTAATCCTTTAGATAAAGCTTACGCAAGATGTGATGCAGCATTTGAGTTCATGAGCAAATTGGGTGTTAAATATTTTTGTACCCATGATAGAGACTTGGTTGATGAACAAGAGACATTGAGAGAAACCAATAAGTTATTAGATAAAGTAGTAGAAAGAATAAAGGAGAGAATGAAAGAAACAGGTATAAAGCTTCTTTGGGGAACAGCAAATCTTTTCACTCATCCAAGGTTTATGCAGGGTGCGGCTACATCTTGTGATGCGGATGTGTATGCATATGCCGCTGCACAAGTGAAAAAGGCACTTGAAATAACTAAGGAATTAAATGGTGAAAATTACGTTTTCTGGGGTGGAAGAGAAGGATATGAAACCCTTTTAAACACCAATATGGAGTTGGAATTGAACAATTTGGCTAATTTTATGCACATGGCTGTAGATTACGCCAAAGAAATTGGTTTTGATGGCCAATTTTTGATAGAACCCAAACCAAAAGAGCCCACAAAACATCAATATGATTTTGATGTTGCAAGCTCTTATGCATTTTTACAAAAGTACGATCTTGATAAGTATTTCAAGTTCAATATAGAAGCAAATCATGCCACTCTTGCTGGTCATACTTTTCAGCATGAATTAAGGTATGCACGAATAAATAATATATTGGGCAGCGTTGATGCTAATATGGGTGATCTATTGTTGGGATGGGATACAGACCAATTTCCAACAAACGTATTTGAAAACGTTTTGGCAATGTATGAAATTCTTAAAAACGGAGGAATAGCACCAGGTGGTTTAAACTTTGACTCACATGTTAGAAGACCATCTTACGAAAATATTGATTTGTTCTACGCACATATTGCGGGGATGGATGCATTTGCTTTAGGACTGATCTTAGCCAACAAGATTTTAGAAGAAAAAGTTTTGGAAGACTTTGTAGAAAAAAGGTATAATAGTTTTAACGAAGGAATGGGTAAAAAGATTGTGGATGGACGAACTAATTTCAAAGAACTCGAAGAGTATGCAATAGATAAAAAAGTGGGAGTACCAAAATCGGGAAGACAAGAATATTTGGAAAACTTATTAAATTTGTACATCTACGAATAGACGACAAATTGGGAGGCCTTGTTTTGAAGATAAAGAAAATCAATGCAGAAAGAATGGGATACTCAAACAAATTAATGGTTTTCAATTTGATCAGATATTATTCTGGAATCTCCAGAAATGAGATTTCTAAGCTTACTGGTTTAGATAAAAGTACTGTGACAAAGATTACCTATGATTTAATTTCTAAAAACTTAATAGTAGAAGGAGATAGAAAATCTTCTAAAGGGGTTGGAAGAAAACCTATAAGGTTGGAAGCAGCAAAAGGCGTTGCTGCTTCCATTGTTGTTAAAGTTGGAGTAGAAAAAACAGTCGTAGGTCTTGGATACATAAACAATTCAATAAATAAGATTGTAGAATTTGAAACCCCCAAAAATTTTAATGTTTTTATTAGTAAATTAGCAGTTGAGATAAAAAGAATATATGAAAATGCTAATGGGAATAATATAGTAGGCCTTTCTTTTTCTTTTCCAGGAATGATCGATAGAGAGAACTTGGTTATCGAATACGTCCCTCATTTTAATTGGAGTGAGATTGATCTTAAGGAAGCTATTTTAAAGGAAATTCCTCATTGTGACAAACCAATTTTTGCCGCAAATGAGGCAAAGTTAGCTCTACAAGCAGAGATGTATTTTAACAAGAATATTGCAAACCTAAACAACGGAGTCTATGTTTTCATATCTCAGGGAATAGGTGGAGCTTTGCTTATAGACGGTCAAATTCATTTGGGACCTAATTTCACAGCAGGTGAATTTGGTCACATGAGTATCGAAGAAAATGGGGAAAAATGTTTTTGCAATAATCAAGGATGTTGGGAAACGTTTGCCTCAATTGATACCGTTTCTAAGATATATGAATACAGCAATGGGCGATTGGAAGGCAACAATTACGAAGAAAAATTCAGGAATCTTCTGATAAAAGCTGAAAAAAAAGAAGGGAACGCCGATGAAATAATTAAACAGATGTTGTATTATTTGGGAGTAGGGACGGTTAATTTAATAAATATCTTGAATCCTGAGTTTGTAATTTTTGGGGGGTATGGGTATCTTTTCCCGGATGATTATTTCACAGAGATTGAAAATATTATAAAGACACGAGCTCTGAAGCCAACCTTAAAATCTTTAAAAAAGCCCTTGAGACCTGTTTTTGATATAGAAACAGCATGTTTGACGGGGGCAAATTTAAGAGTGATGGATGATTTTGCAGAAAAAGCTGTGGTTTAAAATGAGGTGATCATTTTGCGTAAATATCTAGGTATAGACGTTGGAACAACTGGATTGAAAGGTTTAGTTATATCTGAAGAAGGAGAACTTTTGGATAGTTATTCCTATTCATTAGAAATGAAAGTTCCCAAACCCGCATGGGCTGAACAAGAGCCTGAAGATTGGTGGAATGGTGTATACGAAATATTAAAAAAAGTGTCCAGAACGCATCGAATAGATGTAATAGGTTTTTCCGGACAAATGCATAGCTTGGTGGTTTTGGATGAAAATAATAAACCTATTAGGCCGGCAATCCTTTGGTGTGATCAAAGGACGACCCCACAGTGCAAAGAAGCTACAGAAGCTTTTGGTGGCGAAGAAAAGGTTATCTCCAAAATAGGGAATCCCTTTTTGGAAGGTTTCACTTTCCCAAAAATACTGTGGTTAAAAGAAAATGAAGGAGAGAATTTTAAAAAAATAAAGAAGATTCTTCTACCTAAGGATTATATTGTTTTTAAGTTAACGGGTAGTATTGGTATGGACTATTCGGATGCTTCTGGAACAGCATGTTTTAATGTAAAAACAAATTATTGGGATGAAGATATATTTGAAACTTTTGGCATTAATATGGATATAATGCCTGAATTGTATCCTTCTTATGGGATTCGAGGAGAATTAAAAGAAAGCTTGCAAAATGAATTGGGATGGAGGAACACAAAAGTCGTTTCTGGAGGAGCAGATAATGCATCAGCTGCATTTGGAATAGGTATATCAAAAGTGGGAGAGTCGATGGTTAGTATCGGAACTTCAGGCACTGTTTTAACCCTCACTGAAAAAAAAGTCCCTGATTTATCTGGAAAAATACATTACTTTAACTATGTAATACAAGATAAATATTACTACATGGGAGTAATGCTTTCAGCCGCTCATTCCCTAAATTGGGTGAAAAATCGATTTTTTCCCAGTTCAGATTGGGCAGAAATAGAAAAAAGAATAAATCAATCAGTACCGGGTTCAAACGGTATTATTTTTCTTCCTTATTTAAACGGGGAAAGAACTCCACATAGAGACCCTAATGCAAGAGGTGTTTTTTTTGGAATTTCTTCTTTGAATACCGAAAACGACATATTAAGGGCAACCATGGAAGGTATCTCCTTCGGCCTTAGGGATTCTTTTGAACTTATAAAGGAAAAAACAGAAATAAAAGATATGAGGATAGTTGGAGGAGGGGCCAAAAACAAAACATGGGCAAAGATAGTTGCAACAAACTTCAAAATGCCTGTTAAAATGCCTGAAATTGATGAAGGTGGTGCTTATGGAGCAGCTATGTTGGCTGCAGTGGGAGATGGCCAACAGCTAGAAGATGTTTTAAAATGGGTAAAATTTAAAGAAGTTATTGAACCTGATTATCAAGATACCAAGATTTACGATGATTATTATGAAGCTTATAGGAATTTGTATAAATCATTGAAAAGGAATTTTGAAGATTTGGCAAGAATTCAAAGATGATATATAAAAAGCGGCTTTAGCCGCTTTAAAATTTGTAAGTTTAATTCCGAAAAACTCATCACTTCGAGGGGGTATTTAAAAAATTGAAAGTATTGTTTATGAACAAGTTAAACTCGTATTGGAAAGAAAAAATTAGTGAATTGAAGAAATTATTTCCTAACGACGAATTTCTAGATAGTGAAGAAATCACCAATGTAGAAAATGCTATGGAAATTGCAGATGCAATAGTGTTTGGGGGAGACTTGGATGAGAATATCTTGAGGAAATCAAAGAATTTAAAAATAATTTTTGTTCCATATGCTGGGGTGAACCAATTACCCTTAGAAATACTAAAAGAAAAAGGCATTAGCGTTGCAAATAGTCATGGCAACGCTAGAATAGTTGCAGAAAGGGCTTTCGCTCTTGCTTTAGCTCTTCTTGGAAAAATTGTTCCTTATCATAACGATTTAAAAGAAGGAATTTGGCATGGATTTAGTGCTGGAGAAAGCGTTAAAGATTCATGGGTATCTATTCATAACAAAAGTTGTGCAATATTGGGATTAGGTAATATAGGAAAGAACCTTGCACAAATGCTTAAGACTTTTGACTGTAAAATTGTTGGTTATAAAAGAAACGCGAATATAGATATTGAAAATGTGGACGAAATTAGTTCCGATTTAGATTATGTAATAGAAAACAGTGAAATTGTATTCGTGACGTTACCTTTGACGAAATATACAAAAGGGCTTATCGATGAAAAGGTGTTTAATAAAATGGATGGTAAATACATAATAAACGTTGGAAGAGGTGATGTTATAGATCAAAGGGCACTATATGAAGCTTTGAAGTCCAAAAAATTAGCGGGAGCCGCTATAGATGTTTGGTACAACTATCCTACCACAGAAAAACCATCAATTTTGCCAGCTAATTACCCGATTCATACCTTTGATAACGTTGTTTTATCTCCACATGTTGGAGGCTATAACACTGAAGCTACAAAGTATAGTATCGATGAAACTGTAGAAAATATAAAAGGCTTTTTAAAAGACGGTACGGCAAAAGACTTAATTGATTTAGAATTTGGATATTGAATTTAAAGAATTGCAAGCAAAAGTGCTCCGATAAAAAATAATATTTTTAATATGTCTGAAGCCTTAGAGTAAAAAGAGATGTTATCGTTTGGGTTGACAAAAAAGATTCCCGATTTTTCTTCTTGAGAATCAAATGTGTTGGTGATTCTTCCATATTTGTCGATTGAGCCGGTTGAACCTGTATTTGAAACCTGGATGAAATCCCTTCTCGTTTCTACCGCTCTAAAAACGCCTTGACTGAAGTGCTGAAACAGACCGGTTTTCGAATTAAACCAACCGTCGTTAGAGATAGCAATCAATAAATTTGCTCCATTCTTAGCTTGATTTATTGAAACTTCCGGGAAATAAGTTTCAAAACATATTTGAACGCCAAAATCAGTTTCATTTAATGAAAAGGTTGAGTATTCTTCCCCGGATGTATAAAAGTTTAATAATCTAAAAACATCAAAGTTTCCAAATATAGTTTCATATGGCAAAAATTCAGCAAATGGGGTTAATTTAACTTTATCGTAGATCCCCTGAATACTCCCATGTTGGTTATATACCCAGGCGGAGTTAAAGTGGTTATCGCTTTCTATCCTTGGATGTCCTAAAACTACAGGTTTGTATAAGTTTTGAATGTCTCTTACTATTTGACTTTCTATTTCTGATTTTGAAACGTCTTCAAGAAAAGTTGATTCTGGAAAAACTACTATATCTACATCCCTATTTCTAAATTCTTGGATATTCTTTGAAAAAGTTGAATAATCTTGTATTGGATTTGAGGAGTACTTGATCTCTTGAGGTACATTCGTTTGAACGACTCCAACTTTTATGGAATTGTTTGTGCCATTAATAGGAGGTAGATACCTAACTATAGCAAAGTTAAAAATGTATACAGAAGTAAATATAACAAGAATTTTTAATACCTTATCACGTGAGTTATCGAAAGCTATCAGAGCATTGACAAAAACGATGATAAAAGTCAGACCAAAAGAGCCTATAATAGAGACGATTTGTATTATTCCAGTGTGATCATAAAGGGCGTAGGATAAATTTCCTCCCATAAAAGCCAAATCTCCAAAACCCCTTAAGACTTCAGCGATGGTGTATGCAAAAGAATAGAAAAAAACCAGTGAAAGATAATTGTATTGTCTATCTTTTCTATGATAAAGTTCTGATAAAAGCCAAATGATGAGATAAGGTATCATTAAAAGTACAATCATTCCAACGTATCCAAAAAAACCGACGACTGGAGAATAATTTTTTAGAATTTGGGGTATATTTTTGGACAAAGTGGGAAGCAACCACCAAAGAGTAGTTATCAGCATAGAAGAAGAGTATATTATCGTATGTAACAATCTTTCATAATGAGTTTTTGATCCGGCAATATTCCTCAGAAAGAAAACCAGTGAAAACCAGATGAGAAAAGAAAATAAATTACCTGGCATAGCCAATCCGGTTAAAATACCTGAAATTAAAGTAAGTAGATAATTCATAGTTACCCCCTGAATTATATTTTGAAAATCGTGTATAAATATGTTGCTGATACAATATTATACAGCAAACTTTTGGATAGTTCAAGAAATCTGATATAATTAGGATAACTAACAAAATTTATATAAGAGGGGGTAAAAAAATGTCTAAATTTGAAGAATTTAAAGAGTTTCAAGCCAAGATTTCAAGATACGGTCAGGCTATTGCACTTATGCATTGGGATCTAGAAACTAATGCTCCAAACAATTCTTTTGAGTATCGTTCTAAAGCTTTGGGAGAACTTACGGAGGCACTCTTTAAAATGTCTGTTTCTGATCAGATGGGTGAATTTTTAGATTATTTTTCAAAGAAGGAAAATTATGATGAATTGGGTGAAATTGATCAAGCGATGGTAAGGGTAGCCAAGAAAGATTTCGATAAGTTTAAAAAGCTACCTCCACAACTGGTCCGAAAATTAGCCGAAACGACTTCAAAAGCAGGTCATTTTTGGAAAAAAGCCAGAGAAGAAGATAACTTTGCTTTGTTTGAACCTTATTTGCAAGAAGTAGTTTCTTTAGAAAAAGAACAAGCAGAGGCTTTGGGATACGAAAAAAATAGATATGATGCTCTTTTAGACTTATTCGAGCCAGGGTTGAAAACAGAAACGTTGAAAGGCACAATAAATTACTTAAAAGAGCATTTACTACCTTTTATGCAAGAGCTTTTTGAAAAAGGGAAAGAACCAAGATACGATTTCTTTGAAGGTGATTTCGACGTTAATAAGCAAGAAGAGTTATCGCTGGAAGCGTTAAAGTTTATGAAGTTCGATTTTAATTCTGGGCGTATGGACATGTCTGCTCATCCTTTCACAACAAAAATTGGTCCAAAAGACGTTAGAATTACAACAAGGTACAACAACCAAGATCTGAGATATTCTTTATTTTCAACTATACACGAAGGTGGTCATGCCTTATACGAGCTTCATATCCCTGAGGAATTTTTCGAAACTCCTTTGGATGAAGGGACTTCGATGGCTGTGCATGAATCTCAATCAAGATTTTGGGAAAACATAATAGGAAGAGGACCACATTTTTGGGTTTTCTTTTCTAAAAAATTAAAAAATATTTTCCCGTCTTTTGAAGGAATAACTAGTGATGAGCTGTATAAAGGTGTTAATATAGTTAAAAAAGATTTCATCAGAACTGAGGCGGATGAAGTAACTTACAACTTTCATATTATGTTGAGATTTGAAATAGAAGAAGCACTGATCAACGATAGAATAAAGGTAAATGAATTACCAACGGTATGGAACGATAAAATGAAAGAATATTTTGGTATTGTGCCACCCAACGACGCTCTAGGTGTGTTGCAGGATGTTCATTGGTCAAATGGGCAATTTGGTTATTTTCCTTCATACATGTTAGGTAATCTGTACAGTGCTCAATTGTTCTCAAAGTTGAAGAAGGATTTAAAAGATTATTCATCTCAAATAGAAAAAGGAGATTCAACAGAAGTTTTGAACTGGCTGGTTGAGAATGTTCATAAGTATGGTAAGATGTACGAACCAGAGGAACTTTTGAAAAAGGTTACAGGTGAAACTCTTAATCCCAAATATTTTGTAGACTATATAAAAGAGAAGTTTTCTGCAATTTATGGTTTATAATTAAAAATCCCCCATCTATATACGATGGGGGTTTTAAAATTGATCACAGCTATTTGTTATTTTTTCCGTCTTTTTCTTTTTTCTCTTCTTTTGATAATTTCTTGAGGTTCTCACTCACATAGTAATAAAATGTGCCTTCTTCGTATTCTCCCTTTTCATTTGGTATTCCTGCTTTGTAATCTGTCATTAGTTCGATCCCTTCGTCTATATTATCAATAGCCCAAATATGGAACTTCCCATTTTGTATATCTTCATTTATTTCATCTTTTAATACGATATTATCGATATTCTTACTTGGAATAATTACCCCTTGGTCTCCTGTAAAATTAAGATTTTTACAGGCATCGTAAAAACCTTCAATTTTTTCGATTATTCCTCCAACCGGCAAAACTTCTCCGTTTTGATTCATAGATCCGGTAATGGCAATATTTTGTTTCAATGAAACGTTAGCTATAGAAGACATTAAAGCCAATGTTTCTGCTATTGTGGCGCTGTCTCCTTCGATTATAGAATAAACTTGTTCAAAATTTAGAGAAACGCCAAAACCTGTTTCTATGAAAGAAGAAAATTTATGTTTGAAATAGTTTTCTATTATTAATGAAGATTTTTTGTATATTTTTCCACTTAAATCGATATCTCTGTGGATGTTTATGATCTTTTCAGAAGAGGATCTGTAACTTTTTGCCGTTATCTTGACTGGATGGCCGAAGGTGAAGTCTCCTGTATCCAAAACAGTCAAGCCATTTATTTGTCCAATTTCAGAGCCTTCAATCCTTATGTCAATCTTTCTCTCTTTTATTGCATTGAATAATTTTTTCTTATGAAATGAAAACATCTTTTCTTTGAACTTTATGGTGTCTTTTATATCTTTGGAGGTTATGTATGGACTTGTCCCATTTTTTTGAGAAATGTTGTGAGAGTCTATTAGTAGGTTTTTAATTTCTCCCAATTTTAAAGAGAACCTTTTGTTGTTTCCGTTCAACCTACAGCTGTACTTGATAATCTCCTTAATCGCATCTTTTGTAAAATGTGAGATATCGTTTTCTTCAACTGTGTTGCTTAAGAAAGCTAAAAATTTATTCAAATTATCGTTATTTAAATCTGCCTCATAGTCAAACTGTGATTTTATAGGGAAAAGTTTTTCAAATTCACTATCGTGAAGCCTTAATAAATCGTACACCCATTCTTCTCCAATTAGTATCACTTTAACGTTTAAAGATAAAGGTTCTGGTTCCAAACTTTCAACACTCGAATAGCCTTCAGCGGTCTGAATATTTTCAATTTTCACTTCTTTTTCCGATAAAACTCTCTTAATTACCTCCCATGCGTAAGGTTTTCTTAAAACTTTTTCTGCTTCCATTACTAGATAACCACCGTTTGCCCTGTGAAAAGCTCCCGATTTTATCATTGTAAAATCAGTTTGAAGAAGTCCCATTTGTGAATAATACTCTATTCTACCAACCAAATTTGAAAAAGTGGGATTATCTTCTTCTATCACAGGAGCGCCTTGCAAATAAGAATTATCCACTACAATGTTGACGTTGTATCTTTTTTCTTTAAGATAAGTTATTAGATTTTGATTTTCGGAAGTTAATTGAGATAGATGAGAAGCGATGTCTTCTTTTAAGTTTTGAAGGTATTCAAAAACATCCGAATATTTAAGATATTTCTTTTCAAGAGGTTCGAAAAGCTTAGCTAAGCTAAATGCGGCCCAATAACGTCGTAAGTTTTTAACTTCTTCCCAGTATTCTTTATCCATCTCAGTGATCTTTACCATTGTTTTTTCAATTAATTCTCGTAACTTCTCTGAATTTTTTCGAAAGTACTCTTTTATCTCTACTGGAAGGTTTTCAAACTCTGAGCTGCTTATTTTTTTGCCATCATACACTGGAACGCTGACTATACCTTTTTCAGAAGCCTCAAGTATAAAACCAAGATTTTGAGCCTGTTTTCTTAGATCAGACCATAATTTCTCCCTCTGTTCGTTGTAATCTTTTTCTAATGAGCTTAACCTTTGTTGAAATTCTTCTGTTTGCATAGTTTTATTTAAAACTTGTACAGACGAATTAATAATGGATTGTAATTCAGATTTGAAATTTTTGGCTTCTCCTGCGGGCAATTTCAACAGCTTGGGTTTCTTTTCTTCTTTGAAATTAAAAACATACATAAGATCTTGAGGAGCTCTTTGAGATAATGATATTTTTTCTATGATCTTCCGCGTCATACCTTTTCTTCCACTACGATTTGGACCAACTATGAAAACGTTGTTTGAATCGTTACTGCTTTCCAAGGCAAATTGCAGTATTTCACATGCATTCGTTTGTATGGTGTAATCTTGGTAAGAACCAATTTTAATTTCTGAAGTGTTGTCGATGTTAATTTCGGGGATTTTAATTTCAAAATCACTTAAAGTAAGTTTCATGGTTTATGCCTCCATTCAAGATAAATTAAACCTTTCATAAATCTCATTTACATTTTTTAGATAATAATCAGGTGAAAAGATATCTTCAAAGGCTTCTTTCTCTGAAAATTTTGCATTTACTCTGTTATCTTCCATTAAAATGGCTTTAAAATCACGTCTTTCATTCCAAGCTTTCATCGCGTTTTCTTGAACTATTTTATAAGCTTCCTCCCTGCTTACTCCAAATTCAACTAACTTCAACAAAACCCTTTGAGAATAAATTAAATTATAAGATTTTTCTATGTTTTCTTTCATTCTATCTTTATGAACCACTAAATTTTCAACTAGGTAATTTGCTTTATTCAACATATAGTAAGTAAGCATGGTTGCATCCGGTATAAACACTCTTTCTACAGAGGAATGAGAAATATCTCTTTCGTGCCACAAGGAGATATTTTCATAAGCAGAAGATAAGTAAGATCTTAGCATTCTCGACATCCCTGTCAACCTTTCACACAATATGGGGTTTTTCTTATGGGGCATCGCTGAAGAACCCCTTTGCCCTTTTTTAAAAGGTTCTTCTACTTCCAGGACCTCTGTTTTTTGAAGGTGCCTGATTTCTATAGCAAGTCTTTCTATACTGCTTCCTATCAAGGCTAAAGCGCTGAAAAATTCAGCATGAAGGTCCCTTGGCAAAACTTGAGTAGATACTTTACAAGGTCTGAGGTTGAGTTTTTTTAAAGCGATTTCCTCTACTTTTGGTTCTATGTTAGCATAATTTCCAACGGCTCCGCTGAGTTTTCCTTGAGAAATGTTATCTATAGCTTTTTCTAACCTTTCTTTGTTTCTTTCTTCTTCTGCGACAAATCCTAAAATTTTTAATCCAAAAGACGTTGGCTCAGCGTGTACCCCATGAGTTCTTCCAACTATAATAGTATACTTATGATAAACAGCCAATTTTTTGAGATTAGCTATATATTTAGTTAGCTCATCAAGAATAACCTCTCCTGCTCTTTTTATAGCTAATGATAAAGCCGTATCGACAACGTCTGATGATGTCAGGCCCTTGTGAAAGTATCTTGCCTCGTCTCCCATATCTTCAGTTACGACTTTTATAAAGGCTATAACGTCATGATTCATTATTTTTTCTGTATCTAAAATTTTTTGAACGTCTAATTTTGCTTTTTGTCGAACGCTTAAGGCGGTGCCTTTGGGAGCGAGGTTCAGTTCTTCGAAGGCTTCTATTACAGCTACTTCTACTTCAAGCCATCTTTTATACTGGGCATCCAATGTCCAAATGTCTTTAATTGGAGAAAGAGAGTACCTTTCAATCAACATCAACACCTCTTTGTGAATTCAGTTCTTTTGACCTTATAGTTGCTTCTTTTACTGTGTCCATAAGGATACCTCGTAAGCCACGAGATTCTAAAACTTCTATTCCTTTTATTGCTGTGCCGCCTGGGGAAGTAACCATATCTTTTAACTCTCCAGGATGTTTTTGCGTTTCTAAAACCATTCTTGAAGCCCCGAGTAATGTTCTTGCAGCAAATTCTGTGGAAAGCTCTCTAGGTAAACCCATTAGGACACCACCATCGGATAAAGCTTCTATCATAATATAGGCATATGCTGGTCCGCTCCCACTTAAAGCCGTTATGGCGTCCATCATATCTTCTTCAACCAAATACACTTTCCCAACACTTTCCAAAATCTCTTTAATCGTTCTCAAATCATTTTCTTCAATGTTATTCTTTTTACTTATAGCAATAACGCCTTCACCAACTAAAATAGGGGTGTTGGGCATTGCTCTAATTATCTTTGATGAAATTGGTAAAGATTTATCCAAATGGTGCAGACTTACTCCTGCAGCTATTGATATAACTATCTTGTCTTCACAAAAAGGGTTTATTTCCTTCAATACCTTGTCTATTACTTGCGGTTTCACAGCTAAAAGAACGATGTCGGATTCTTTCACAGCTTTTGCGTTATCAGTCATGGTTTTTATGCCGCAGTAATTAGAATTTTTTTCAGAATCGTATTCAAAGATATCTGTTCCGATTATTTGTTCTCTTTTAAGTGTTTTTGTTTGAATTAAACCTTTTACTAAAGTGCTTCCCATTTTTCCCAATCCTATTATACATAGCTTTTTATCCATACTATCTGACCTGCCCGTTTCCCAAGATAATGTATTTAGTGGTCGTTAACTCTTTGATTCCAATCGGTCCTCGAACGTGTAATTTTTGTGTACTTATACCCATTTCTGCACCAAAGCCAAACTCTTCCCCATCAGTAAATCTCGTTGAAGCATTGACGTAAACAGCTGCAGAATCTATTTCGTTTAGGAATTTTTGAGCGGTCGTATAATTCTCAGTGATTATCGCTTCGGAATGCTTTGTACTGTACTTGTTTATATGGTTTATAGCTTCTTCAGTACTATCAACTATTTTAACTGCCATTATATAATCTAAATATTCAGTTGACCAATCATCTTCTTGTGTCGGTTTCATTTGAGGTAGTATTTTCAAGGTTTTTTCGCAACCTCTTAATTCTACTTTCTTTTCAAAGGCTGAATATATTTTTGGTAGGAACTCTTCTGCGATATCTTTGTGAACCAGTAATTTTTCTGCTGCGTTACAGACGGAAGGCCTACTGGTTTTAGCGTTTTCAACGATTTTAAGAGCCTTCTCAAGATCTGCTTGTTTATCGACATAAACGTGACAGTTTCCAGCGCCCGTTTGTATCACGGGGATCATAGAATTTTCAACCGTATTCTTAATTAAAGATGCGCCGCCTCGAGGTATCAGCACATCGATGTGTTCGTATAGTTTCATCAATTCATCAACGGCTTTTCTATCAGTTACCTCAATGAACTGCACTATATCCTTTGAAAAACCGGATTTTTCAATACCTTGGTGAATAATCTTTACCAAGGCGTTGTTAGAATGGATCGCTTCAGAACCACCTCTTAATACCACACAGTTACCGGATTTTATACATAAAGCTGCTGCATCTATCGTTACATTTGGCCTACTTTCATATATTATAGCGATTACCCCTAATGGAACTACCATCTTTCCGATCATCAATCCATTTGGCCTTTTCCACATCTCAGAGATGTTGCCAACGCTACTTTGAAGCTGGGCTACTTTTTGCACACCTTTAGCCATTTTGGTGACTCTTTCATCATTCAGTATCAACCTATCTAAAAGGCTGTTTGACATTCCTGTATTTTTAGCCGCTTCAACATCCTTTTGATTTTCTGATATTATATAGTTTTTATTTGTTATTAACTCTTCTGAAATACAGTTAAGAATTTTTATCTTGTCCGTATCAGAAGTTGAACTAAAGTTTCTTGACGCATCTTTAGCATTTCTTGCCTTATTTAAAACATACTCCTCCAAATTCACAATTTTCCCTCCCTCTTTCGATTTTTTCCCCGTTCATTTTTCTATGTTTTTTAATTATATCATAACTTTTTAAATGGGAATGTAAGGGCAAACTCCAACTTTTCTTTTTATATGATTTCATGAAATAGTTCTTTTACTTTTCCTCTTAGTTCCTTTAATAGGTTTTCTCCTTGTCTCGTAATAGAGTAATATATCCTTTTTTTACCTTCTACTATTTCAACCCTTTTAGCCAGAAGATTTTCTTTTTCCATCTTGTGTAGCAAGGGATACAAAGTACCGGGACTTATATGGTAACCATGCCTTTTTAACTCAGAAATCATCCAACTTCCATAGATAGGAGTTTTTTGGGCGTGGTGTAATATGTGTATTTGTATTAGACCATTTAAAATTTTATTTAAATATTTATTCATTTTAATATTATCTTTTGATTCTTCTATGAGTATTTTCCCCCTTTCATTTTAATTTAGAGTGTTATCAAGTTTGAATTTGAAGAGTAAAAGAGTGAAAACGGCTGCACTTTCTACTATCATGGAAAAGACAACCAAACTCACGATTGCGTGATCGTACAAGATACCCATAACTGCACTGCCTATGAACCAAAAAAGGCCAAAGATAGCGTTAAAAAAGCCATAAGCTGTTCCTCTTTTGCCGGGGGTGACGATATCAGCTACTACTGATTTTAAAATGGATTCTTGGGCTCCCATTCCGACTCCCCACAAAACAACGCCTAAGATAACTAATAATGAAGAGTTAGATAAAAATGAAAAGGGAGAAAAAAATATTGAAAGACTAGAGGCAATTATAAGGCTGGTGACTCCGACCTTGTCGTAAAACAATCCAAAGATCAATGCAGAAACCGCATCAACGCCCATAGCTATCGCATACATAAAAGGTATCATAGTTGAATTGAAAATATCGATTCTTTGAAAATGGAACGCCAACAAAGGAAAATCCGCAAAACCTGCGGCAATTAAGGAGATGGCTACTAAGTACAACCAGTATGATTTTGATATTCCCTCAAAGTTGATCTTTTCCTCTTTTACTTCAAATTTCTCGGGTTGGGGAAAGTTCAATCTACTAATCGACAACAAAATTAAAGTAATCAATGCAGGTATCAATAATATTGCAAATGCGAATCGGTAATTCGTTAACTCATCGCTCGATCTGAACAAGAGGATTAAACTTAAAATAATAGGTCCTGAGACAGCTCCAATTTGGTCAAGGACCTCTGCTATGGCAAATCCTTTACCACTTCCCACATTTCGTGCTGCGTATGACATAAGGGTATCTTTTGAAGGCTTTCTTATAGCTTTTCCTGTTCTTTCCATAATTATTAGCATAGCTGCTATTTCCCATCTTCCTGCAAGAGCTAGTAAAGGAACCGCAAATAGATCCATCCCATAACCTAAAAATGTGAAAAGCCAATATCTATGAGTTTTATCGCTTAAATAACCCGTTAACAACCTCAGACCGTAACCTATGAACTCGCCTAAACCTGAAATGATTCCCACCGCTGTTGCACTAGCACCCAACAAACCTAAATATGGACCAATTAAACTTCTCGCTCCTTCGTGTGTGATATCTGCAAATAAACTCACAATTCCCATAACAACTATAAAGCCGAGAGCTGTTTTTTTCGTTTTAGGACACCTTCCTTTGTTTACTTTTTAAATACATCTTCGCGAAGTATTCCATACTCATCGAAGCTACTTTTCATCGTGAATAATATCGTTAGGGTTACAGAAAGAGAGACGGATGTTAAAATAGATACATAAATAGCAATTTGGTATTTTATCGCTGTTTGTGGTGATGCACCTCCCAAAATCTGGCCTGTCATCATTCCTGGTAGATACACAATACCCACTGTAGCCATGCTTGCTATGGTTGGTCTAAGAGCAGATATCAACGCACTCCTTAAGTATGGAAGTGTGGCTTCATAAACGGTAGCTCCATTTCCCAAGGCAAAAAAATATCTCTGCTTATTTCTTTGTATATCTTTGTAAAAATTACTGATTCCAATAATATCTCCTGTTAAAGCATTACCTAAAAGCATTCCACCTAGGACAATGAAATATCTTGCTGTGAAAATATTATCTAGCCTTAAAATTACAAAATCAAAATAAAAAAGCACAATAAAATTAGAAATCGTGAGAGCAAAAAAAACTGGCCAAACGAACCTTTTGAAATTTAAACCGCTACTACCAATTACTCGAAATACTGCAAAAAGGATCATAAAAAATAACCAGCCTATATTCAACCATGTATAATCAAATTGGAAAAGGTAGACTAAGATTAAAGACATGAGGAAAAGCTGAACGCTCATTCTGATCGTTGAAATTACGGCATCTCGGGTTATTTTTAAATTAAAAATATAACTCAAAATAACGGGGAAAAATATTAATAAATAAGCCATTGCAAGTGAAAATAAAGAAATATCAGTTGTAGGTTCCATTTTGATTTCCTCCCATTTCTATTATATTTAAACCTTCATTATTCAACCATTCTTGATCATGAGATATTGCTATCAAAGTCCATTCTTTTTTTGATAATAAATATTTTATAACTTTATTTTTCATTTCTCTATCCAGTGAAGAGGTAATCTCATCTAGTAAGTATATCTTTTTATTTAAAAGTGTAAAGATAGATATCAAAACTCTCTGCTTTTCACCACCCGAAAGAGATTGGAAGTCTTTATCTAAAATATTTGATTCTAGTTCAAAAAAATCAAATAATTTTATTAATCTTGATTCTTCAAAAGGTACTTTAAGGTTTATTTTATAACTCAATATATTACGAATTATTTCTCTTACGGTCCCGTCAACAACATCTAGTTCCTGCCCTATGTACACGGACTCTTTTCTTAAATCCCATATATTTTTACTATTCAATCGTTCATTTTTGTATAGTAATTGTCCTTCATCTGGTTTTATGAATCCTAAAAGTAATCTAAAAATGGTGGTTTTTCCAATTCCGGATTTTCCAAAGATAAGGGTTTTACTCCCCTCTTGGACTTTGAGATTAAAATTTCTTAGAACGTATTTACCTTGGAACTTTTTTGAAACGTTTTGAAATTCAATCAAAATTATTCCCTCCATATATATCTAATTTCGATATCGGAAATCGATATTTATATTATAACTTTTTCTTCCAAATTGTCAATGAAAATGTCAGATTTTTCTATTGTTATGGTATAATTTTCTTTTGGAGGGATAAATATGAGTATCAATCGATTTAGTGAAAAAATCGTTATGCCCGTGTGTTTGATTACAGTTAAAAGTGACTCTTTTATCAATTCCATGACAGTAGCTTGGAGTACCCCTCTTTCTGCAAACCCACCTTTGTTTGGATTTGCTATTAAAAAGCAGAGATATACTTATCCAATGTTAATGAAAGAAAAAGAATTTACAGTTACCTTTTTACCGTATGAGAAATCAGAATTATCTGTAAAACTTGGGCGGATTTCAGCAAGAGAAGGTGATAAGCTCTTGGCAGCCGGAGTTAAGCTGAAAGGTTCTGAATTTGTAAAAGCTCCCTATATTTTAGATGGTTATTTTTCAATGGAATGTACTTTAGAAAATACTTTTACTACTGGAGACCATGAGTTAGTTGTTGGAAAAGTTGTGGCTATCCATGAAAATGAGGGATCATTAGAAAATTTAAAACCCTTGATGTATCTAACTAAAGATACTTTTTCTACTATTGACGAAGGTAAAATTAAAAAGATTGATACCAAAAAGGTAATCGAAGAGATTCGAAAAAAGTTAAAAAGAGGTGTGCAAGGTGATTGAAGAGGGAGTTTCAAATAGCATTATTTTGGATATTGTTCAACCTTCTCTCACCTTTCCAGAAATTAAGTTGGAAAAAGGTAATTCGTTAGGTTTATATACCACTGAGACAGAATTAATGACGTCATATTTCTTTAAGTTAATTTCCGAACCTGAAAAGTACGCAAAAGAAGTTAAAATAAATGGATTTTTGGCAAACGGAATGAATTGGGTAGGAAGATCTTTTACACATATAGTGGTACCTCAAATTTGGAAAGATAGCATATACAACATACTAAAAAACAAACCTAAACGACGCCATTTGATATTTATAGGAGCAAGAAAATGTGATATTAACTACGCTGAACTTTCTGACATTTCAACGATCATTTCTTATTATAAAAAGGATTGTAGTGTATTGGTAATAAGTGATTCTGTTGAACTTTTGCAAGCAACCACTGATAGGGTAGTTAATATGTTGGGAGAATCTATTGTGTATGGATCAAAAGAATTTTTCAATTGATATTTTAGAAAAAAACAATTTTCCAAAGTTAAATTTTTAAATAGGCACTTTAGAAATAAAAAAATTTTAAAAAATAAGATTTTGTTTTTAGAAGGGTTACAGGGCGGAGCCCTCCACCACCTATCCGGGTGGGCTGCTGGACGAAGGGGAGCTAAAGCAGATTGTATGTAACTTAGAATGATGGAAGTATTTTAAAAAATTTTGATTTCTAGTAGCAAGGTTTAAAGAAGGTTTCAGGGTTTCCGAAGTTATTAATTTTTAAAATTTAGGAGGATTTTGATGGCTTTAACAATAGACAGAGATGAAATCTTAGACACTTTAAAAAGAGAACTAAAAGAAATAACGGATATGCAGGAATTTCAAAATCTTAAATCTAAATATTTAGGCAAGAAAGGTTTGATCAAATCTCTAATGAACAATCTTAAAGATATTGATGACGTAGCATTAAAAAAACAATATGGTAAAAGTGTAAATGAACTAAAAGAAGAATTAGAAACTATTTTTGATAAAAAGTTAAATGAGTTGAAAGAAAAAGGAAGAGAAGCAAAAGAGAAAAAAAACTGGGTTGATATTACAATTCCTGGAGCCCGTAGAAAGATAGGAAAAGAGAATTTAATCACAAAAACAAGGAAAGAAATAGAAGAAATATTCATTGGAATGGGTTTTTCCATAGCTGAAGGTCCAGAGATAGAGAATTCTTGGTACAATTTTGATGCGCTTAATACCCCTGAATGGCATCCTGCCAGAGAAATGCAGGATACTTTTTATTTATCTTTGGACAAAGAAAAGCTTTTAAGGACCCATACCTCTCCTGTTCAAGTGAGAACGATGTTGAAAAGTAAGCCACCGT
Source organism: Petrotoga olearia DSM 13574 (assembly GCF_002895525.1). GTDB lineage: Bacteria > Thermotogota > Thermotogae > Petrotogales > Petrotogaceae > Petrotoga > Petrotoga olearia. The sequence goes on along the minus strand of NZ_AZRL01000022.1, from coordinate 261,487 downwards.
TGGCTATAATATCCCCCGGAAGGGTATACAGAAAAGATGAGTTAGACGCCACCCATTCCCCTGTTTTTCATCAGGTAGAAGGGCTGTATGTTGATAAAAATGTTTCCGTTTCTCATTTAAAAATGTATCTTGAAGTTTTTGCTCAAAAATTTTTTGGGAATAAAGTTTCTGTATTGTTACGTCCAAGCTATTTTCCTTTTACTGAGCCAAGCTTTGAGGTAGATATCAGTTGTATTTTTTGCGGAGGAAAAGGGTGTAATGTTTGTAAAAATAGTGGTTGGATAGAAATATTGGGAGCTGGTCTAGTTCATCCTAACGTTTTTCGAAGCGTTAATTACGATCCGAAAGTATGGCAAGGCTTTGCTTTTGGAATGGGTATTGAAAGAGTGGCGATGTTGAAATATAATATTCCGGATATGAGAGAATTTTATAAAAACGACCTTAGATTTATAGAAAATTTATAATACACCGTCGGCGCACAAAATTTGTGAGGAGGTAACGATGAAAGTATCTTTAAATTGGCTTGAAGATTATATAAAAGTCACAAGAAATATTCAAGAATTAGTAAAAGAGATAAAACTTCACTCGGTAGATGTAGAAGGTTTTGAAAAGGTTGGGAGTAATCTTAACAATATAACAGTTGGAGAGATTAAGGAAATAGTCTCACTTGAAAATGCTGATAATTTAGTAATTTGCAAGGTAGACGTAGGGAAAGATATAAAAAATATAGTTACTGGGGATCTTACAGTTAAAGTTGGTGAAAAAGTTCCGGTCGCACTTCCTGGGGCAACTTTAGCAAATAATATTAAAATTGAAGAACGAGAGTTTAAGGGAGTAATTTCTCAAGGGATGATGTGTTCTCTGAAAGAATTGGGAATATCTAACGATTCGGATAAAATATACAGAATAGTGGATGACGTTCCAAATGGAACAGATTTTGTAAAATTTTTTGACCTGAACGACCAAATTTTAGAGATAGAGATACTTCCTAATAGGCCTGATTTACTTTCTTACTTAGGTGTCGCCAAAGAGTTAGAAACAATAGATTGTGGTATGGGATTTAACTTACCTGAGTATATAAAAATTAGTAAAGGTGAGGGATTTCCCGTAAAAATAGAATATGAAAAATGTAATCGATATATGGCAACAGTTGTAAAAGATGTAAAAGTTGGACCATCCCCAATGTGGCTGGTTAAAAGGTTAGGACGATCAGGAATAAGAAGTATTAACAATATTGTAGACATAACAAACTATGTAATGTTAGAAACAGGCCATCCTATTCATGCATTTGATTTAGATCTTATAGGGGATCAAATAATTGTTAGAAAAGCTAAAAAAGGCGAAAAAATACTGCTTTTGGATGGCAAAGAGTACCCCATGGAAGGCGAAGAAACACTTATAACCGATGGTGATAACATAATTGCACTTGGAGGCATAATGGGTGGCGAATTGAGTGGCATCAATGAAAATACGAAAGATATCTTACTAGAAGTTGCCCATTTTGATCCTGTTAATATAAGAAAGTCTTCTACTTACCATAAGATAACCTCTGATTCTTCGTATCGTTTTGAAAGAGGAGTTGATCCAAACGATAGTGAGATGGTAATGGGTAGATTGATTAAATTGATTAACGAATTGGCAGGAGGAAAGGTAGATGGTCCTACAACAGATATTTATCCTAAGCCTATAAAAAATAAAGAGATATCTATTAAAAAAAGTTATATAAACAATAGATTAGGAAAAGAATTAGCAGAAGAAGAAATTGAACAAATATTAAAAAAATTAGATTTTTATTTCACAATAGTGGAAAAAAGTTCAAACCAGAAATCAATGGAAGAAATAATTAAGGTGATGGATTTACCTTGGGATATAATAGATGAGGAATGGAAGGTTTCTATTCCAACAAAAAGGCCAGATATTACACAAGAAATTGATCTTGTTGAAGAGGTTGGTAGAGTTTACGGCTATTCAAAAATACAGTCTGCTTTCCCAAATCTAAGTGGAATGATAGGAAGTAAGGGAGATTTTGTTTCTTTTAAAGAAAAAACAACAGAGATTATGTTGGCTAACGGTTATCATGAGGCAAAGACCTTTCCGCTGAACAATGGGAATAAAATGTGGATGGAAAATGAATTGGATTTAAGATTGATTAATCCAATCTCTTCAGAATTAGAATACATGTCATCCAAATTGATATATGGTTTATTAGATTCTGCTTCTTTTAATTATAGAAACCAAACAAAAGATATAAAAATGTTCGAAATTGATAAAGTTTTCCATGCAGATAAAGATAGTGAGACAGGTGCAAAGGAATTTACTAACCTTGCCTTTGTTGCAACGGGAAGAGAAAATAATGATGATTTCACAGATAAGAGAGAGGTTACATTTTATTCTGTAAAAGGTGCTTTAGAAAACTTATTGAATGAATTCAACGTAAAAATAGAATACGTAAGAAATGATCAACCTGGTTTTCTGAAAGCACAAAGTGCTCATTTATTTTTCAACAACGAAGAAGTAGGCTTTTTAGGTCTACTTGATCCGGCAATAGCAGAGAATTATTACGAAATAAAAGACCCAATATATGTCTGTGAGATCAATCTAGATAAGGTTTTTATAGATAAAAAAGAAATTAAAAGAGAATTCAAAAAAGTAGATTTTCCTGCTATCAAAAGGGAATATTCTATGATTGTTCCCATAAACATCGAATTTAAAGAGATTCAAGAAATAATAGTAAGTGCTGCAGACATTGTGGAAGATTTTAAGATCTTTGACGTTTACAGAGGGAAAAACATAGAAGAAGATAAAATAAGTATAACCGTTTCAATAGTTTATAGATCAGAAAATAAAACTTTAACAGAAGAAGAAGTCAATGAAGTGGAAAGATCCATTTTAGAAAGATTGAACGATAAAAGAATCAAACTCCGTGAAAACTAGGCATACCATACATATAGATAAAGAAAGGAGAAAGAGATGCAAAGAAATATTACGAGTTACTTAATAATATTGAATGTATTGATATTTATCATGATGTTTTTATTTGGTGGTATAAGCGCTTTTTCTAATCCGCGTATATACATACTCTTTGGAGCCCAACTTGGTAATTTAATCACTGCTGGGGAATGGTTCCGGTTGATTACTTCTATGTTTGTTCATGGTGGACTATTTCACATATTTTTCAATATGTTCGCCCTATTTTATGTGGGTAACTTAGTTGAAAGGGCTTATGGAAAAGAAAGATTTATTTCAATATACATTTTATCAGGCCTTTTTGGTAATCTTTTAACCCACTTATTTTTACCGGGTGCGATCTCTGTAGGAGCATCAGGAGCGATATTTGGATTGATAGGCTTACTTTTTGGTGCAGGGTTCCGGCATGATACGCCAACTATGTTGAGACCTGTAACAGGTACCGCTTTACTCCCAATTATCTTAATAAACGTGATCTGGGGATTTTTACCAGGTGCTAATATAAACAATTTTGCCCATTTAGGAGGATTAGGGATAGGTTTTACCTTTGGCTGGTTGACACCTATAAGGTACACGAAGGGAAGTTACCAACTTTGGAGAACGCTTTCTTACTTATCTTACGGATTAATTATTGCAAGTTTTATTTTACTTTTGATATTCGATTTTAGATACTACATTTTCTAATTACTACTCTTTTTTGAGGTGATATATTTGACCATAGATGATTTGATTGGTAAAAACTTTATAGAAGAAAGTATCAAAAGGATACAAGAAAAAGATAAGGAAATAAATGCGGTTTTGAGAATAGAAAAGGTAGAAGGGAACAAAGGTGGTAATTACTTTGGCATACCTTTTTTGGTGAAAGATAACATATTAGTTAAAGGCACAAAAACAACAAATAGTTCTAAAATCCTTGAAAATTATGATTCTCCGTATACTGCAACAGCGGTTGAAAAACTTTTAAAAGCCGGTTTTACTGTATTAGGGAAAACCAATATGGACGAGTTTGCCATGGGTAATACCAACGAGCATTCTGCCTTTGGCCCTGTAAAAAATCCTAGGAATTTAACACGAGTGCCAGGAGGTAGTAGTGGAGGTTCTGCTGCTGCTGTAGCAGCAGGATACGTTCCATTTTCTTTAGGATCTGATACTGGAGGATCCGTAAGACAGCCTGCCTCTTTTTGTGGTGTTGTAGGATTTAAGCCTTCATACGGTATGATATCACGATACGGTTTAACCGCCTTTTCGTCTTCACTTGATCAAATAGGTGTTTTTGCCAATAATGTGAAGGATGTCAGAATCGTTACAGAAATTATGAAAGGGAAAGATCCCAAAGATTCGACCACTTTGGACCACAATAAAGATCTTTTAAAAGATGTAGATATAGATTTATCCCAAGTTAAAATTTGCATTCCAAAGGTTGTTTATCATGAACACGCAGATGATAGTATAATGAAACAATTTGAAATAGCTATTAACTTTTTGAGAAGCAAAGGAGCAAAAGTTGATGTAAAAGATATACCGGAATTGGAATATTCAGTGGCTATTTATTACATAGTAGCTCCTGCTGAAGCCTCCTCCAATCTTTCAAGATACGATGGAGTTAAATACGGATTGAGAAACCATGCCTTAGGTTTAAATAAAATGTATAAATCTACCAGAGAGGTTGGATTGGGGATAGAGGTAAAAAGGAGAATAATGATGGGAACTTTTAATCTATCTTCTCTTTATTATGATCAATATTACTCAAAGGCTTCAAAAGTAAGAAAATTGTTGAGTGACAAGATGAAAGAAATTTTGAATGATTATCATTTGATAATGACCCCCACATCTCCTGTTCTTCCACCAAAGATAGGAGAAAGTCTAAAACCTTTAGAATATTACTTAATGGATATCTTTACAATTCCTGCGAACTTAACAGGGTCACCTGCCATCAGCATTCCCTTTGGTGATGTCCAAGGGTTACCTTTTGGTATACAATTCATCGGACGATACATGAAAGATGAAGAACTTTTAACTATAGCAGACAATTTCTTTCAGGAGGCTCCTAAGGAGTTGACGAATTATGTATAAAACTATTATAGGATTAGAAATACACGTCCAATTACTAACAAGATCCAAAGCCTTTTGTTCATGCAGTACAGAACATTTTGAAGCTGAGCCAAATATTAATGTTTGTCCAGTGTGTACAGGGCAACCTGGAACATTACCGGTATTAAACGAAGAAGCGCTTAAACTTGCAATAAAAGCTGGATTAATACTAAATGGACAGATAAATAAGTTTTCGAGGTTCGATAGAAAAAATTATTTTTACCCTGATTTACCCAAAGGTTATCAAATTACACAGTATTTTCATCCAATAGTAAGTGGTGGATACATCAACGTTGAAGGCAAAAAGATAAGAATAAGAAGGATGCATTTGGAAGAAGACACCGCCAAGATGCTTCATGAAGGTGATCAAATTTCCTCTGCTCAAGAAAGTTTGATAGATTTTAATAGGGCGGGGATACCCCTTTTAGAGATTGTAACAGTACCGGATATTGAGACTCCAAAACAGGCAAGGATATTTATGGAAAAATTGAGGAATTTGCTTAGATATGCTGATATTTCTACAGGTGATATGGAAAAAGGAGCCTTACGATGTGATGCAAATGTTTCGATTCTTAACCAAGAAAACAATGAAATAAGTAAAAGGGTAGAGATAAAGAATATAAATTCATTCAAATTTGTAGAAAAAGCGTTAGAATATGAAAGAGATAGAATTATCGATAATTTAGAAAAAGGCGGAGAGTTAATACAAGAAACGAGAGGTTGGGATGCCAACAAAAAAGAAACTTTCTCAATGAGAACAAAAGAAGAAGAGATGGACTACAGATATTTTCCTGAACCTGATCTCCCTATACTGATTTTGAATGACGAACTTATCGAAACCGTTAAAAAACTCATTCCGGAAATGCCAGAAGATAAGACTAAAAGGTTTGTTACTCAGTACAATATACCTGAATATGACGCACAGATTCTCTCTTCTGACAAAGAGTTAGCTGATTACTATGAAAGATGTGTAAAGTTAGCAAAGGATGCGAAATTTGTTAGTAATTTTATTTTAACTGAGTTATTAAGAGAGATGAAAGAAAATGAGGATAGTATAGAAAATGTAAAGATTAAACCTGAGCATTTTGCTGAGTTAAAAATGCTTTTAGATACAAACACAATTTCAACAAAAATTGCTAAGGATATCTTTCCCCAGATGTATAAAACAGGTGATAGTCCCAAACAGATTGTTGAAAAGAAAGGTTTAGAACAAATAGAAAATGAAGATGAATTGAAGAAAATAATTGAAAATATTTTAAAAGAAAATCCCGATAGTGTTGAAAAGTACAAAAATGGTAAGAAGAAACTTTTAGGATTTTTTGTTGGCCAAGTTATGAAAGAAACAAAAGGTAAAGCTAACCCACAAAAAACAAACGAGATACTCAAAGAATTATTAGAAGATAATTAGAAATCACCACGAGGTGATAAATCTTGAGAAAATTATATTTCATCTGGGTTTTTATGTTTATTTCAACAATAGTTTTGTCTTATGTAGGTTACACTCCTTTTGAGTCCCAGATAGAAAATAAAGGTGTAACCTTTTCGCTGTACACATCGTCTTTTGAAGATTTTGGATTAGAACTGGGATATTTCGATTACCACTCTTTGTATATAGAAAATAAGATCTTCAACAGAACGATAAAACTGAAAAGCGGAGAGTCTTTTTTCAAGGCCTTTGTGAACCTACCCGTATATAATAGTGAATTTGGTCTAGGATATGAGTACAAACTTGAAAATAATTTTTTAGGAGTTTTGACATTAAAAAATTTTCAAAGAGTTGAGGTAAAAAATTTTGACCATGATATATATAACTTTACTCAAGCTAAATTCAACGTCCCTTCATATGCTATAGGGAATTTATTTCTTTTTAACAATAAAAATATAAATCTATTTGAAGTAAAGGCTAGGATATATAGGCCGTTAGAAATACCTATCAGTTTAGGCTATTCAAATGGCTTCTATTTTAATATTCCTATCGTTAACTTGGATCTTTACTATGTAGATACAATAGAGGTAGGAATGTCTCTGATACAACAAAAATGGTACCCAAATATAGGATTTTCCATTCCAATAAATATATTTGATCAACATTTGCATATGGGCACAAGAATAGCTTTTGGCCAAGACTTTTTTTATGAATTTTATCTTTACAATGAAAATCTTAAGTTACCTCTACTTTTTTCGTTCAACGAAAAAGGAGGAAGTTTATTTTTTGAATTCTAATGATATTGCTGTATATTTACATATACCCTTTTGCGTGAAGAGATGTCTTTATTGTGATTATGTATCTACAACTAATTTATCCTTAAAAGCCGAATATTTTAATGCCTTAAGTAAAGAAATCACCTTGAAAGGTGAAAAATTAAAAGGTAGGAAGGTTAGAACTATTTATTTTGGAGGGGGAACTCCATCTTTTGTTGAGGAAGAATTTATTTTACAAACCTTTCGTTCGTTACAAGAACATATGGACCTATCTGATTTAGAAGAATTCACGATAGAAGTAAATCCAGAAAGTGTTGAAGAGAAAAAAGTACATTTTTACAAGGAAATAGGAATCAACAGAGTATCAATGGGGTTCCAAAGTACTTCTGATAAGATATTAAAAACTGTTGGAAGATCCCATGATTTTAATAAAGAATTAGAATCTTATAAACTTTTGACGTCTTTTTATGATAATATAAATATAGATTTTATCGTCGGATTACCATATGAAAATTTCGATACGGTTAATAGTAATTTGGAATTTATAGAAAAGATGAAACCCTCTCATATTTCTTATTATTTATTGGATTCTTCACATGATACTCCTTTAAAACATTTTCTTGAAATCAAGGAAATGAAACTTCCGGAAGATGACTTAGTATATGACCTTCTTGATTATATCTATGATCAATTGAAAAAATTGCAATATAATAGATATGAAATTTCAAGTTGGTCGTTACACCAAAAAGAATGTATTCACAATCAATTTTATTGGTATAACTTAGATTATGTCGGATTTGGGATTTCTGCTGGAGGGCATATCAACAAAGAGAGATATGTGAATACTTCAGATGTTAAAGCGTATATTACAAAATTAAAAGATGATGAACTTCCATACGACACAAAAAATGTGAATGATGAGTTTACTGAATTGTTAGAAACCCTTTTTATGTCTTTAAGGCTAACAAAAGGAATAACTTATGACTCTTTGATTCAAAGGTTCTCTAAAAATGTGGTTGACAATGTCTTAAATCAGTTAAAAAATAATTTGGAAGAATATATATCTATAGAAGATTCTATTAAATTAACTACAAAAGGTTTAAACTTTTCAAGGTTTGTTTTTGAGAATTTATTAGATGTTTCTCCAACTTAAGGGAGGTTTTTTCTTGGATAAAAAGGACGAAGTTGAAAATTATTTGAAGAATAAAAATTTTGATAATCCCCACTTATTCAAAGAAAGGAAAGATTGGGACAAATATTTTATGGAAGTAGCGGATTTGGTAAGTAAAAGATCTACCTGTTTGCATAGAAAAGTTGGAGCCGTAATAGTAAAAGAAAAAAGGATCTTAGCAACCGGGTACAATCAACCACCATCCGGTTTTCCCCATTGTGAGGATATAGGTTGCATAAGGGACGATTTAGGTATAAAAAGTGGAGAAAACCAAGAAATTTGTTACGGTCTTCACGCAGAACAAAATGCCTTGATGCAAGCTTCTAAATTCGGTATTAGCACTGATAACGCATCAATTTATATCACCCACCAACCTTGTTCTGTATGTGCTAGGTTGGTAATAAATGCGGGAATAAAGAATGTTCATTATAGAGAAGGTTATCCGGATAGTCTAACAAAACTGTTTTTTGATACTTGTAACATACAAACAAAAGTTATCGAATGATCAAAATAAATATCAAAATGGAAAGGTGGGATAAAATGCCTACAGAGAGATACTTTAAGTATTTAAGAAAAGATAGAATGACCCATGTATGGTGTCCTGGATGTGGTAATGGAATAATAATGAAAAATTTTGTGGAAGCAGTGGATAATTTAAGTTTGGATAAAAACAAGGTGGCAGTTGTATCGGGTATAGGATGTTCTTCAAGAGTCACGGGGTACCTAGATTTTAACACTATGCACACACTCCATGGAAGGGCTGTGGCCTTTGCAACAGGAGTTAAACTAGCAAAGCCAGAGTTTAATGTGGTAGTAATGGGAGGAGATGGAGATATACTTGCAATAGGAGGAAATCATTTTATTCACGCTTGCCGTAGAAACATGGATCTAACAGTTATTATCTTCAACAATTCTATTTATGGCATGACAGGCGGGCAATATTCACCTGAAACACCTCCTGGGACTTACGCTTCAACTTCCCCTTATGGGAATTTAGAAAACAATTTTGATGCAGTTAATCTTGCAATCACTTCTGGTGCCACTTACGTTGCTAGATCAACCGTTTTTCATTACATGTTATCCGTTAAATATATAGAAAACGCCTTAAAACATAAAGGGATGTCTGTTGTTGAAATAGTCACTAATTGTCACACTTACTATGGAAGATACAACAAAATGGCAGAATCCACCCAAATGTTGAAATATTTCAAAGATAACTCTATTATGTGGAGCAGGGCCAAAAATATGGATGAAAACGACTTGAAAGATAAGATTATAATAGGTGAATTTCTGAATGTTGAAAAAGAAGGTTACGTTGACAGGTATGAAAAATTAAGAAAAAAATTGGTTTCACAGGAGGTATCACCGAAATGAGTAGTTCAATAGGTACACCTAATTCAGTGAGATTCAGTGGAGAAGCAGGTCAGGGTAACATCTTAATGGGAATAATATTTGCGAAAGCATTGGTAAAAGAAGGATTTTGGGTTGTTCAATCTCAACATTACGGTGCCCAAGTGAGAGGCGGACTTTCTTATTGTGATGTGCTCTTCGATCAAGAACCTATAGATTATCCTGAAGCAAAAAATTTTGATATATTGTATTTGATGCATAATGTTGGTTTAAATCATATTGGAAATCTCAAAAGAAATGGCATTTTATTCTACGATGAAAAATTTGTTGAAAATATACCTCAGTATGTAGAAAGAATAACCAAAAAAATAATTAAAGTCTCAGCTTCACAAATAGCTATAGAAGAATTTTCAAACAAAAATGTGGCTAACATGATAGGGTTAGGGGTTCTTTGTTCAGTAACTCAAATAGTTAGTTTGGAGAGGCTTATAGAAGAAGTTAAATCGAACGTATCGAAAAATTACCTAGAAATTGATGAAAAAGCTATCAAGATTGGGTATGATTTATGTAAGAAAAAATATCCTTTAGAGTCAACTAAAATGTATAAAAAATTAGGGAAAGGTTATGAATAGAAACGATGAAAATAGGAGCCTAAAAAGTAGTTTTTCTTATGCATTAAAAGGGCTCATAGAAATTTATAAATCTCAAAGAAACTTTAGAATACAAAGTTTAATAGGATTATTAGTATTAATTGTTGCTATTTTTGCCGACTTAACTGAAGTAGAGTTTATACTTTTAATATTTACAGTTATGTTAGTTTTGATAATGGAAACAGTGAATACTGTAACAGAGAAACTGTTGGATTTTCTCCATCCTTTTTATAGTTCTTCGGTAAAGATAATAAAAGATGTTTCTGCAGCTGCGGTTTTTATTACTTCGATTTTTGCCGTTGCGGTTGGAATAATTATATTCGGTGACGCTTTTTTCAATCTAAGCCCTCAATATGGTATAATTTTAGCAATAGTTTTTTTGCTTTTCTTGAATTTATGTGGTTTTATTTATAAAAATAGAGAAAAATAATGAGGAGGAAGATACTTGGAGCAGATAAAGATCTTAATAGTGGATGATTCTGCTTTTATGCGAATGGTTCTAAAAGATATTATAGACAAGGAACCTGACATGAAAGTGGTTGGATTAGCTAAAGATGGAGTCGAAGCCGTAGAAAAAGCTGTGTCCTTAAAACCAGACGTGATTACTTTAGATGTTGAAATGCCTAAAAAGAATGGGCTCGATGCTTTAAGTGAGATAATGTTAAAATCTCCAACAAGGGTTATTATGGTAAGCAGTTTAACTTCAAATGAAGCCTCTATTACTATAGAATGTTTAGAAAAGGGAGCTTTTGATTTTATTCAAAAACCGGCTGGAAGTACCTCTTGGACTATAAGAGACGTTCAGGATGAATTGTTGAGAAAGATAAGAGAAAGTATGAAGGTCTCTATCGAAAAATTGAAAAATATCCATTTTGTTGGAAGCAAGAAGATAAGGAAAAGTGCAAGAGTAAATATATTGGGAGAAAAAGTTGTGTTGATAGCGAGTTCAACGGGAGGCCCGCGTTCTTTAGATGTTATAATCCCGCAACTACCTGAAAATTTAAATGTTCCTATAATTATTGTTCAACATATGCCGGCAGGTTTTACAGCTTCTTTAGCTTATAGGTTGGATAAAATTTCAAACTTAAAGGTTAAAGAAGCCGAAGATGGTGAACTTTTACAAAAGAATGTTGTATATATTGCTCCTGGAGATTTTCATTTAGGTTTAAGACAAGAAGATCATAAAATAAAATTGTTTTTAGACAAAAGTGATAAAATTAATAACGTACGGCCTTCAGCTGATTTCACTTTTGACCTAGCTGCTGAGATTTTTAAAGAAAGCGCACTGGTAGTTATTCTGACAGGAATGGGAAGAGACGGAGCGAAAGGAGCGTTTAAAGTTAAACATTACGGCGGGAAAGTTATAGCTGAGTCAAAAGAAACTTCTGTTGTTTATGGAATGCCTAAAATTGTTGTCCAAGAAGGTTATGCGGATTTTGTTCTTCCCAATTATGATATTGCAGAAAAAATGTTAGAAATTTTGGCTGATCAACCAAGGGGGATAAAAAGGTGAATAAAGGGATAATTAGGCGGTTAATAATTTTTGGTTTTTTATTTCTCTCGGTTATTACGTTTCCAAAAGCACTTTATTTTCAATGGAGAGAAATAGATTCGGCTTACTATTTCGAAGATGGGGAGAATCTATATGTTAGTTTAAAGGTTATTTCTGAAAAAAGTGGAAGAACCTTAGATGTATATAATGATACGTTGATTTACGTAAAAGATAGTAAATGGAACGTTTTCATTTTTCCTCAGAATAGTTTAGCCATTATCAACAGCACTGAATCCCTTCATTTCGATCCAAATGATCTGAAAATAATTGATGGAGAGATTTATTTAACCGCAGAATTAATGGTTAAGTTGATCAATCTAGAATTAATTTCTAACGATTCCGCTGTGTACTTGAATCTGCCACTAACTCAATTAACTTCAATAAAAACGATCATACAAAAAACTGATGCTAGAATAATAATAGAGCTTTCTTCGAGTCCTGACGATGTTGGAATATATCCTTTGGTTAATAAATCTGGATATTTGATTAAGATTAAAGGTGCCGAAATCCCCAATTCTTATTACTATGAAGAATACAACAATAAGATTAATTACATAAAGGCGTATCACTACTCACCAACAGAAGTATGGATACAAGTAAAACTGAATAACTCCGCGGATATAGAAGAATTAATTGAAGAAAGTAGAATAATATTAGACCTTTCTTTTAAAGATAAAATCACTTTGCCTGTTTTAGTCTTGGATCCAGGTCATGGAGGGATAGATCCAGGAGCGGTTGGTCCAAACAAGACTTTTGAAAAAGATATTACTTTAAAGGTAGCAAAAAAAGCTCAAGAACTTTTGAAACCATACAGTGTTAACGTTTATCTAACTAGGACAAGCGATGTATACGTTGATTTACACGATAGAGCGGTTTTTTCTAATGAAAAAGGTGCGGATTTATTCATTAGCTTACACTTGAATGATTATCCTCAAGATACAACAGTTTATGGATCAGAGGTTTACTATTTTGATTTTTCAGAAAGCGCATATGCGAGAAGAATAGCCTATCGGGAAAATTTGGATTTTAATACTGATAAGACTCTCATAGAAACATGGGTAACGGATAAAGAAAACAGTCTAGATGAAAGCGAGAAGTTTGCTAATATATTGGGAAATTATTTGAATGTAAATGGAGTTAAACTTAGGGGAGTTTATACTGCGGAGTTTGCTGTTTTGGCTTATACTAGAAGTCCCGCTGTTTTATTTGAAATGGAATTTATCAGTAACCCTAAAGTAGTAGATGAGTTTACGAGTGGGAAATATGTAGATGTTTTTGCTGAAATTATTAAAAATGCAGTTATTGATTTTTTTGGTCTAAAATAATACATTGGGGGGATACCCCCCAAGACCCCCTACAACCTTTAAATCTATTTTAAGAGTTAGGAGGACATTCTTAAAGGCTTATGCCTTTAAGAACCAAAGCCCAAAGATCAAAAACAAAAATCAACAAGAATTAAAATCTTAGTTTGGGAGTTCACCAAACGGGGGATACCCCCCCAAGACCCCCCTAGAACCTTTAAATCTATTTTAGTAATTGGGGAGCATTTTCAAAGACTTAGGCCTTTGAAAACCAAACCCCCAAGTTTCAAAGTTAGTTTTAATTGTTTGGTTTGCAAGAAGCGGTAAACAGAGGAGGTATATTATTTGCAAGAGAATGCAAAGATTCCTAATGATATATTGAATTTGTTAGTTTTGTTTGCTTTAATACCTTTTTTAATGATACCCAATTTGGTGTATGAGTATTCTACCCAAAAACATTTAGTTTTTTCTTTATTCATGGTTGTTATTTTAATTTATTATTTGTTCAAATACTTTTCTAAACCTATTTCAATAAAATTCACTTATCCACATATTTTTTTATCTTTTTTCAGTATTTCTGCTTTTTTATCTTTAATATCGGTCTACTTGGAGAATAAATATTACCTTCCAACGTCTGTAGGAGTAGCTTTTTATATTGTTCTTGTTATGTTTTTTTCTTACGTAATTACTACACGCTTTGGAAAAGATTTTAAATTCATTGAGTATGGTCTTTTTGTTTTTATGGTTACTGGCACTGTTATTGCCATAGATGGACTTTTGAATAAGTTCTTAGGCTTTGATTTGTTTTTTGGTAAGTATGGAGATCCTTCTCAAAGAATTGTCTTAAGAACAACTATCGGGAATCCAAATTTTGTTTCGGACTATTTGGCACAACTGTTACCAGTTTCTATATATTTTACTTTAAGGAAAAATACGAATACCTACATTCGAATATATGCTTTAGCGAATGTTTTTATAATGTATTGGGTTGTTTTGTTGGCACAAACTCGTTCGATTTACCTTGCCACTTTTATTGGTTTAGGATTCGCTATAATATCTTACCTCATTTCTAATAAAAAAGAAACCCTGAAAAATTATGTAAAAAGTAAAGAGTTTAAAATTTGGATAATTTTGGTTTTATCTGTTTTAGCATTTTTATTTCTTATGTTTAATTTTGAAACACCATTCAACCGAGGTGGGGAAGTAATTGCTGCAGACCGTTTTGCAGCAATGACTTCTGTCTCTTCTTGGGATGAAAGAAGTTTATCATGGTTTTCCGCTGTAAAACAATTTGCAGATGAGAATCATAAAAATCATTTTATAATTGGTAGTGGAATAAGTACATATCCCGTTTATGCGGTTCATTACCTAGCTGAGGTGCAAGCTGAAAACCCCGAGAGATTTTTATATGCTTGGAATAACTTCAAAAGGGCTCACAACGATTATCTACAGGTTTTGGGAGAGACAGGTATTTTAGGTTTCTCTTCAATATTACTGATGCTGGTAAGTTTAATGGTGATATACTTTAAAGTTTTAAAGTATGAAAAAGAAGATGACAACAAGAGTCTTTTATTCCCCTTATTTGGATGGAGTGCCACGGTTATGGCAATTCATGCTTTCACAGAGTTTGCATTTCACATGCATCCAAATCTTATATTAAGTGTATTTATCCTCTCAAGTGCGGTATCAGAACAGTTCAATCCATATGTAAAAATCTTTAATATTAAAAAAAGTCAGATTGTGATTATTCCTTTAGTGGTGGTTGGGATAGTAGCATCATATTACAAAATAAACGAGGTTACCTCGGAAGCTTTTTTCGTTAAAGGAAATAGTGAATACAATTCCATGGTATCTCTTATTAACGCTACTGAAAGTCAAATACCGAATATTATAAATCAACTCGAAGCTCAAAAATCTAGCCTTCAAAAACAATTATTGAATTACACTCCTGGGAGCGCCAATTTTCAAAGGGTAACTAAAAGTATAAATCAGATAGAATCTCAGATAGAAAATTACGAGAATATGAAGATATCATATGAAAGTGAAGCAGAACAAAGCTATGAAAATGCCTTTGAATATTTTCAAAGATCATTAAAATGGAACCCTAACTTCGGAAAATCAGCATTTTATCTTTCTCAACTTTTGACATCTAGTATTCGTCAAAATTCTCTTACTTATGAAGATTTACCTAAAATATTTGCAAAAGAAATCAATGGTTACGACTTTATGATCGAAGAGTTCGATGGCGCACTAGATTTAATGCCCTTTCCCGATAATATTTTAAGAGACACCGTAGAACCAATTTATTCCAGTGACGCAAACAACAACGCTAAACAGATTATTTTAAAAATTCAAACCCTCTACGACGGGATAAACCAGTTGGAATATTCATACTTATCCTTCAATGAAAAAAATGCCTATAGATTGATAGGTAGAATATATTATAACATTGTAATTCTATACGAACAGCTAAAGAATTATATTCCATTGGATAAGATAGAAGTAGTAGAAAAACTTCAAAACGACGCTTACAATAATTTTCATCATTGGGAGCAGCAAGCTATATACATTCTTCCCGGTGGTTGGAATAGGTTTCCTGAATGGGAAGATGTTTATTATGAATATTTACTGTTAACCGCAAGATTGATAAATATATATCCACAAGATGAATTAATAGACAAAATAATTTTCATTACCAAAAAAGAAGGAGAAGCAGACTATTACATGGCTCAAAAATCTAGAGGGATACCAGATAATTCTTTAAAATTGTTATCTGAGCTATATTCAACCTTGAGTGATGGAAACTTAAAAAATCAACTAGCAGAAAACATTGTTAACAATTATGAGGCTGTTTACAACTATTACAAGAGTTTGAAAGAAGAAGGGGCTTCTAATTATTCTAGATATCAAGATAGAATTGAAAGTTTCTTCAGTGATTACGAATTTTTCACAAGAAGGGTAGTAAAGTAATTATGATCAAAGTAATGACATTTTTGCTGCTGATATCTTTGAGTTGGTTTTTGATTGTATTTTCTGTATATTTGAAAATAAGCTCTTATGGATACACACTTGAAGGTAGTCTGAAAGATTTCTACGTGGAAAATGCTTCTTTGATGAAAGTTAAACCTTTTATAGAAGAAGGTAAAATTGAAGAAGCTGAATTGAATGGATATAAAATTTATAAAAAAGATGGTAAAATTATCATAAAGAGAATGATTGAGTAACTTTGAAAAATATTTTCTCAAAAAATAGGAGTTTTCAATTGCAATGATAGAAGAAGTTATAAATTCTTTTGATTATGTAGTTCAATTGAAAGAAAAGGGTATGATAACTTGGGAAGAGATCTTCCCAAGTTTTTATAGCATTGCAAAAAATAATTTCAAAATAATTAAAGAAAATGGTCTTTTAGAAGATGTTAAAAAGATTTTGGCTTATATAAAGCCTCTTAAAACATTGCCAGAAGGACGCAAGGAAAGGCGTCTAGAAGGCTTAAATGATTCCTTAAAGATTTTAAAAGAGCGATATTTAGTAGATGAAGTCTCCGTCAAACCAGAAAAAAAATTAGCCCCACTTACCGATATAAAATATATAAAAAAAGTAGGAACAAAAAGGGCTTTAGTTCTAAATAAATTAGGTATTTATTCATTAAAAGATTTCTTTTACTATCCACCTAGGGATTACGAAGATAGAAGAAAGGTTGTTAAAATATTCAACGCCAAAGAGGATGAAAAAGTCGTAATAATAGGAAATGTAGTAAAAAGTGAAGAAGTAAAAATAAATAAAGGGTTAATTATTTACAACTTTTCTGTGGAAGATGACACTGGAGTCATAATCGTTACTTTTTTCAACCAGGATTATGTTAAATCTTATTTAAAAAGAGGGTTGAAAGCTGCTTTTTATGGAAAAATAGAATATTCATACGGAATGAAACAGATGAAGTCTCCCGATTTTCAAGTGATCAAAAGTGAAGAGGATTTTCAAAGAGAAATTTTGCCGGTTTATCCTCTCACGTCTGGTATCTTCCAATCAACTATGAGAAAAATAGCAAAAGAAGCTATTAAACAGACATATTTTTTAGAAGAGTTCTTACCTGAAGAATTTGTTCAAGGGTTCAATTTATTGGATTTAAAAAAGCGAATAAAGGGGATCCATTTTCCTTTAAGCATTTATCATAAAGAAAGAGCTTGGTACTCTTTAAAATATGAAGAGGCAATTTTATTTGAATTAGCCATGATATATCTGAAATTAAAGATGAAAGAAATGAAAAAAGGTGAGAAGAAGGAGATAAAAGGAGAATTATCGGGAAAATTTCTCAAGACTTTAAACTTTGAACTCACGCAAGCTCAAAAAAGAAGTTATGAAGAGATAAGAAAAGATTTGACATCTCCATATCCTATGAACAGGCTTTTACAGGGGGATGTTGGCTCTGGTAAAACGGTTGTTTCAGAATTAGCGATTATAGATGTTTGTGAATCTAGTTATCAAGCAGCGGTTATGAACCCCACCTCTGTTTTATCAAAACAGCAGTTTAAAAGGCTATCAAAAGATTTAGAGCCGTTAGGTTTGAAAGTAGCTTTGTTAACAGGAGATACGAAGGAAACCGATAAAATATTAATAAAAGAAAAGCTAAAGGCAGGAGAAATTGATATTGTAGTTGGTACCCACGCAATTATTCAACAGGATGTAGAATTTAAAAAACTAGGGTTGGTGGTGATTGATGAACAACATAGATTTGGTGTGAATCAAAGGCTGGAACTTATTAAAAAAGGTAATCATCCAGATATTTTGGTTATGACAGCAACTCCCATTCCGAGAACTTTGGCAATGACTTTTTACGGTGACTTAGACGTTAGTTTAATAGATGAAATGCCTAAAGGAAGAAGGGCAATTAAAACAATACTTGTTACTGAATCCAACAGAAAAAGTTTGTATGAGTTTGTTAAAGAAGAATTAGATCAATCGAATCAAGTTTTCTTCGTTTATCCGTTGATAGAAGAATCTGAAGCCTTAGAATTAAAAAACGCGATGAGTATGTATGAAGAGCTAAATAAAGTATTTGAAGAATATAAAGTGGGGCTTTTACATGGGAGGCTTTCACCTTCAGAAAAAAATGACGTCATGGACAAATTTGTTCAAAGAGAATACGATATATTGGTTTCGACATCGGTGGTAGAAGTTGGGATAGATATTCCTGATGCTACGGTAATGGTCATCGAACATCCCGATCGTTTTGGATTATCTCAATTGCATCAGCTTAGAGGAAGAGTTGGCAGAAGTGATAAACAGTCTTATTGTTTTCTAGTAATAGATGATGATGCCAACAATGAGATAAAAAGTAAAATGAATTCCTTTTCTAAAACATTAGATGGTTTTGAGGTGGCAGAAATCGACTTAAAATGGAGAGGACCTGGTAAATTCTTCGGAGTGGAACAGCACGGGGTACCGGAATTTAAATTTTTAGATTTAGTCGAAGATATGAATATAATAGAAAGTTCAAGAAAAATGGTAGAGCTTTTTTTATCTTCTATCCAAAGTTTTGATAGATATCCTAATTTAAAACATGAGTTGCAAGCAAGGTATGGAGACTCAATACACTTGGTAAATGTTCTATAGTGAAATCTTTTTTGCTTTTAGGAGGAGAGTATGAAAAGGGATAAAGTCTTTTTAAACACTTTGTGGGTTTCTATAACCTCTTTTTTAGTTATTTGTATAGTTGTCTTACCAAAAAGTTTTTCTGGGGAATGGTATTTCAGCCCTGTTTTAGTTACAGTTGGTCCATTGGAAATAAGATGGTACGGACTGTTAATCGCTTTATCGATACTGTTGGCAACATTTATTGCTCAGAAAGAAGCTGAAAGAGAAAAAATAAATGAAGACGATCTTTTTACCGCTGTTTCTTTGGGAATTATATTTGGTATTATAGGTGCAAGATTATATTATGTTCTTTTTAATTTTGAATACTTCTCTCAAAATCCTTCAGAAATTTTTAAGATATGGCATGGAGGTCTAGCTATACATGGAGCGATATTGGCTGCCTTTTTAGTTGTTTTTTTGTATACACGGTTGAAAAAGAAATGTACCTTTACCTTCCTGCAAGGGCTAGACTTATTCACCTTTGTTCTACCATTAGCTCAGTCTATTGGGAGATGGGGTAATTTTTTCAATCACGAAGCATATGGTGCACCTACAAACCTTCCATGGAAGATGTACGTTTCATTACAGGACCGAATGCCAGGATATGAATCCTATGAATATTTTCACCCCACATTTTTGTATGAATCTGCCTGGAATTTGTTGTTATTTCTAATATTGTTTTATTTTATTAGAAATAAGAGAAAAACATATGGAGAAGTTACCGCTCTGTATTTAATTCTTTATTCGATTGGCCGAATCCCAATCGAAAGGTTAAGAACGGATAGTCTCTACATTGGAAATTTTCGAGTGGCTGTGGTTATAAGCTTTATTTTCATCGTGCTGGGCTTTTTGCTTTTTGTATACCTAAGAAATAAAAGAGAAATAGTCGAAAAAAGGAGTGAGGATTGATTGGTGAATATTCTGTTAATCGCTTTAGGTATTTTTCTCTTAATAAGAGGTGCAGATAGGTTAATAGAAGGTGCCCTTGGATTGACAAGAAAATTAGGTGTTTCCGAACTATTTGCAGGGTTGACGGTAGTGGCCTTTGGTACCAGTGCTCCTGAATTAGTTGTTACGGTTTCCTCGTCTATAAAAGGAGCCAGTGTCGGTTTAGGAAATGTTCTTGGCTCAAATGTTGCAAATATTGGTTTAATTTTAGGAATCTCCTTTTTAATCTCCCCAACAAAAATTCAAAAATCTACAGTAAACATAGAAATGCCTTTTTTGCTTATTATTTCAGTGGTTATATTTGCAATGATAATGGAAGGGAATAGCATATTAACTAGATACGATGGAATGATATTGATAACCTTTTTGCTTATTTTTATGGCTTATCTTTATTATATGGCAAAAAATGATCAACAAGTCAGGAAACAACTTGTTGAAAACGAAGAAATGAAAAAAGTTGAAAAAGAAGAGTCTTGGGCTAAAATAATCACTTTTTCTGCCTTGGGGCTGGCTATGTTGATAATAGGGGGAGAATTGACGGTAAGTAATGCAGTTATATTTGCTAAAAGTATTGGGATCTCAGAATCTTTGATTGGGGTAACTATAGTTGCTATAGGAACTTCCCTTCCGGAATTAGTTACCGCTATTATCGCAGCCGTCAAACATTCGGATGATATAGTGATGGGAAATATAGTTGGTTCCAATACATTCAACATCGCTGCCATACTTGGTATATCAGCGCTAATAAATGGTGCCAGGGCAGATAGACCGGTTACTTTTGATGTATCGTATGGGCTTTTACTGGCATTGGTCTTGTTGTTTGGTACACTGATCAAAAAAGATAGAAAAGTTGGAAGAGGTTTGGGCTTCATACTGCTTACTTTGTATGTAATTTACATAATCATTAGCATTCAAATTGGGTAACTTTTCTAATTGTTGAGGAAGGAATGAAGATGAACTTCTATAAGAAAAAAAGGACTTTACTCGTTATTTTTGTTTTTGTTTTATTTCTATTTTTTTTCTTTTATCCAGTAACTTTTGTTGATGAAGAAGATAACAATATTAGAATATTTTCGACGGGGTTAACAAAGGTAATTTTCTATCAAGATATAGAACACAGCTTTATAGAAAAAACTATCTTTTTTTACGCACCAATTCCTTTTGAAGAGTTTGTCTTGTTAAATGTACAAAACGGTTTTTTACCACGACAAAATGGAGAAACTTTAATTCAAAGGCAAAGTAACGATTTAACAGCAATGGTTTATTTCAAAAATAAAAATACTCTGTATAACTATGATAATTTTTTTTATAACAAAAAATGGTTGGAAAATTGGATTGTTGAATCTAAAGATTTTTTAGAAAATATTTCAGAAATCGATGAACCTATGTATATTCTTTATATGGATCAAGGTAGGTCTTTTCAAGTTTTGCCCAGTATTTATGTTGTTAATTCTGTCAAGGATTTAATTCATGAGTTATCTCATTATTTTTTCGGTTACAAGGTAAAAACTTCCTCGAATGATACTTGGCACGAAATCCTAGCAGAAACTAATTCATTATTGTTTCTTAGAGAAGTTTCTCCAGAGAAGTATTTTGAAGAAACTGAACTAAAAAAAGCAGGTTTTTATGATGAACCTTATGGAGAGAAAGTAATATCTTTCATGGAAAGATTGAACTTCGACAAAGAAAAGATATTTGGTTTAGAAAGATATATTTTAAATAATTTTGATAAATTAGATGATAAGGGGTTTGAAGATTTAGTTGAAACAAAAATTAAACATTGAAGGTGTTAGAAGTGAAAAAAATTTTGTTGGTTTTTCTCATTACCCTTTTAATTTATCTTTCTTTTTCATTTGACTATGTTTTCTTGTTTGTAGCAGATGGAATGGGGATACCACATATGCAGTTATCTAATATGTACAAACAATATTTATACACAGATCACCTGCACATGCTAGAACTCCCTTACTATGGAATGGTTGAAACTTCATCGATGAATGGTGTAACGGATTCAGCAGCAGCCATAACAGCAATTTTATCAAAAGAAAAAACCTACAACGATAGAATAAACATTGGCCCTGATGATGAAAGAATACTTCCCATTACTTATGAACTAAAAAAGAGAGGGTACAAAATTGGTGTCATAACAACTAACACCATTATCGATGGCACCCCTGCAGGAGCTTATGGTTTCGTTGAAAATAGAAGAGATTACCAAAAAATAACGCAAGATCTTTTAGAAAGCAATTTTGATCTTTTCATAGGGGGAGGAAAAGCTTATTTTAAGGATAGAAATACAAGGGAATACGGATACTTGTACACAGAGAAACTTAATGAAATTTCACCTCTTGATAATGAGATTATTATGTTGTATTATGGGAATTTTCCCTTTTTAACAGATGATCCAAAAAGAGTTACGTTAGAAGAAACTTTAAATTATGCATTAAGTAAATTTGATGGTTCTCCTTTTTTTATTTTGATAGAAGGGGGAAGAATTGATCATGCCGCACACGCACATGATACTTATTCATTGATAAACGAAATATTAGATTTTGACCACGCCGTGAAAGTTGCAATTGATTTTTATAAACGATATCCTCAAGAAACTTTGATCATAGTGACTGCGGATCATTCAACCGGAGGTTTAAGTTTAGGAGATGGATTTTTAGCATTGAATAAACTTCAGCGCAGTGAGTATTCGTATGAAAAGCTAATAAGTACATTTAAACAATCTAATAACTATGAAGAGTTTCAAGAAAAATTAGGTGTGACGTTCGATTTAGAAAAAGAGTTTTATGATATCAAGAATTCAGGAGAAAATGTAACTCATCAGTCGACTGTGATCAAAACTTTTTATGAAACCTTAAACGATGCTGTGGGTATAAATTGGGGTACTTTTGGACATACATTAGATTATGTACCTCTTTTTTCAAACGTTCCTTTTAATAAAAATATAATATCAAATAATGAAATTTTTTCTATTTTTGAGATTTATTGACTTAAATGGAGTTAAATGACTTTAATCGTCATTAATTGAAAGTAATTGCCTATAATTGAATTTTGAGAAAAAAATTTCATGATGTATAATACATTTACAGAGCACTTTTGTAGGTTACCCTCCCTCCTGGAGTGTTCTGTCCCCGGAAGAATTCATTTCCAAATTAGGGCCTTATTAAGGCCCTTTTTTTATGGTTTAAAACAGATTAGAATTTCAATATCACCGTAATCTCTTACTTCTTCTATAATTATATTTTTTGGCATATAATCGGATTTTTCATCCTTATATTTTTCAATAATAATATAACCGCCGTTTCTAATTAAAAATGCATTAGAATCTATGAATTTTAGAAATTCTTGAACATAACGATTATTAAATGGAGGATCAGCGAATATGTAGTCAAACTGTTCACCTGAAAGTTTTGTAATGGATTTTCTAAAATCCGATTTTATAACCTTTATATTGTCTAATATTCCTAAAGATTTAGCGTTTTTTAAAATTGATCTCACCGCTTTTGATGAAATATCTACCATTGTGGAGCTTTTTGCTCCATTACTTATAACTTCGAAACTCATTATTCCGCTTCCTGCAAAAAATTCTAAAAAGTTAGCGCCTGAAAAATCAAAAATACTCATCAGAGCCCTTCTTAAAGTAGCAGGGGTATATCTTGTCCTAGGATCATCAACCGTATCTATGTTAATATTCTTAAATTTTCCACTTTCAATCTTCAAAGCCATTTTTACACCTCATACAAACAAAGAAGGAGCTTCATTCAGCCCCTTCAGCTTTTGGAGCGGATGACGGGACTCGAACCCGCGACTCCCAGCTTGGGAAGCTGGAGCTCTACCAACTGAGCCACATCCGCATTCGCTATTTGTTACTTTGAATCTAATATATTATATCAATAATTATATAGAAAATCAATATTTCATATTTTAATTATATTTTGTCCTTGTTAACATCATAAAATAATTTATGAAAGAACTTTTGTAAACTATTTTGAGAAAGTTTTTTTGTATCTAGTTCCTTAGTTATATCAAAAAGATCATTATTTAGTTCATCTTCAAATAATAATTCTTTTTCTTCTTTTTCCATTATCAAAGAATAGTTATTTCTTATCTCTGTATCAGGTTTTATAACATTTTCCAAATGTGAATATTCTTCTCGGTGTTTTTCTTTGCTTTCTTCTTCAAAAGTGCCTGGTTCTTGAATGTTGCTTTTTTCATCATTACCTTCTAACTCATTTAGAATTTCTTCAATCTCTTCAAGGTTTGATTCTTTTAAGATATCGTCTATATCTTTATCAAGTTTGTTTTCAAGCTCTTCTATCTCATTTAATTTTCCATCTTTGTGGGCTTTCGCTATATTGTTTTCTTCTGACAAAATGTCTTCATTCGAAGTTATCCCTATAAGTTTTTTCAAAGGGGATGATACCTTCCAAACTTTTTTTATGTGTGGTTCATCAAATTGATCTATTGTTTTGTATTTGATCCCTTGGGTTTCAACTTTGCTTATATTGGTCAGAGTTTCCGTTTCATTTAACACATTTTCCTTTTTTTCAAAAGAGACATGTCTGCGGACCAAAAAAATAGTAAAAAATGAGGCGGCTAAAGAAATTACAAATATTATTAGCATTACGATAAAAAAAGTGAAATAGTTAAAGCTTTGCTGTTCTTCTTCGAATGGTTGAGCGTTATTAATTTTTAGATTTGGAGAATTTAAAGAGTAGAAATCATCTGATTCTGGTGGTAAAGATTCAATAACATTTAAAGCTTCATCTACAAGAGGAATACCTTTAAATGGCTGCAAATATATTTTAGCTGTAGTATAATCGTTGTTGTGGAATGCAGATAATCCTAAATACATTTTTATTTCAGGTATTTCACTTTCTAATCTAGGTGATAATTGCAAGGTCTGCTCAAAAAAATTTTGAGCTAAATCATATTGGGCATTTCTATAGTATTTTAGGCCATTCATATAGTATTCGTAAGCAATACCATAATTATCGGAGAATATTAACATTATTTGAAGAAGCATGATTAAAAGAGTAAGAGCTTTCTTAATGTTGACTCACCTCACAAGGAAAATGTTATTATTTCAATTCGGTTATTTTTAGTAATCATCCATCCTTTGCTTCTTTTATCTATAAGGACATCGATTATGTGAGTTTTAGATCTCTGAAAAAAGCCAGGGAAAATAGCTTCTTTTAAAAGTAGGTAGCTCACATGATCTTTTCCAAATACAAATAATTTATCATTAAATATTTGTAATTTTAGTCTTCCTATATTCCCGTCTTCTATAAGTTGTAATCCATTTTTTGAACTATCCCAAAGGACCAACTTATAATTTGAAAATAAAATAAAGTAGTTATTGTTATATAATGCAAAATCCGTAATCTCTCCTAACTGAGTTTTTAAAACATTTTGAATGGTAGAATCATTTATTAATTCTACGATATCATTGTTTTGTAGTTTTGTTAGTTTATCTTCAAAAATAACGTATACTTCACCATTTATTACTTTTAATGATATAAAATTACTAACTTCATTTATCAAAGAATCGTTGAGATAGACTTTACAATTGTTTGGTTCATATTCCACGCTTAAAAAACCAATATTTGGTAAATAGTAAATTTCGGTACCTTTAGAAGGCATTTTTGTATTAATTTTATCAATTTTACTGTTTTCATTCAAAACGTATACGCCATTGACGGTAGATATATAATATTGATTGTTAAATACTATTCCGCCCATAATTTTGTCGGAAAATATTTTTTCTAGATTTTTGTTGTAAATAGCATTAGGACTTTTAAAGTAGATGTTTTCTCCTATTTCAATAATGCTCATTATATCTTCATCTATTTCTCCTTGCTTAGTTGGATTAAGTAAGATTGTACTTTCTTTATACTGTGATGGAAGGGTAAAAGTGGAAACAATACTGGGGTAGGTATTTTTACTTTGGACGGCAGAGTCGTTTTTCTCTTCTGCTTCGTATGTGTATTCGACAAAATTATCATCTTTAAAAGGCTCCACTGAATATGAGGGTACAGATTCATCTAAAAAATTAACTATCGTATTCAGAACATCAGCGTCATTATAAATTTCATAAAAGCTTTTTTTAGAATAGTAAGTTTTTTCAATCCCTTCTAAGTTGGCACTGTCAACAGTTACTATTCCATCCCCCTCTCCTTGAACAAATTCTGGATACAGTCTGGATATATATTTGTCCGATAAATTTTCCTCAATTGCTGGATTAGTACCAATTATTGCTAAGTATCTGATGTCATTTCTTATGCCAAAAGAGTTCAATTTATTCAAAAACCGAGAGTTGGGAATAAGGTCTTCATAATATGAATTAATTTGATCTAGGTAAGAAGTAATTTGCGAGGTAATTTTTAATATGGTACTATCCTCAACATTAAACAATTGAGATAATATCTCTGTGTTTTTTCCAAAAAGCAAATTGAAAAAAAGGGGGTTGGCAAGATTGCTTCCTTTATTTGGAGTAGAAATGAGTACTAAATTTTCAACGTTTTGAATTGTTTGATTAGACTCTAAGGCATATCGAGCAATTAATCCCCCAACTCCTTGTGCAATGATATCAAATTTTTTATTGGGAAACCTAGAAAGTTCTTGAGCAAGTCTCCTTCCTTCAAATTCGATATAACTATTAATCCCCGTTCTTTCAACAAAACCCAAAAAAGAATCGTTATAAATTTTGCTTCTAGTAGATATCAATGGATAATTGTAACTCCAGATGGTTCTATTTGGGAAAAAAGAGGACCAAAAAGATTGTGGATAGCCATTTTTAGGTACATTCATTACCTTTCCAAGGAAGTTGAGATCGGTTCCAGGAATTAAAATAATATCAGGTTCAAGAGTTGGTGGTGCTTCTTTTATAACCTTGAGTCCACCGGATGATTCTTCTGGAGATTCTATGACTAGACCTATATAATTTACTTTAGTTATTTGGAATGTCTGTGCTTCTATGTAATACTCATTCTCAACTTTTACTATTTTCCCCCCATTGAATTCTGAAACAATAGGAGGATCTTCGCGTGTAATGTAAGCCAAGGCGAAATTCACGAAGTTATCTCCGAAGTAATTATCTTTTGGAATCCTATATCTTACAGTAACTGGTAAAATAGAAGATTCATTACTTTCATCTTGGAAAGTTATTTTATATATGTCACCATAAAAATTTTTATATTTGATCAATTCTTGATATTCTGAAGTACTTCTATCTACAAGTTGAATTTCAACGTTTTTCCTTGAAGAAAAAGCAAAATTAGGTATAATTATTTGAATATTTGTATAAGAAGGCATTCTTTCTTTTGGAGGGGAAAAGAAGTTTTTAAAAATGAGAAAAAAAATCAGTATCCCAATAGAAATAACAACAATAAACAAAAGAATTTTGTATTTTTTTTCCATATATTTAATTTTATTTAAAAAATTAAAGGGTTTAAATTGAATAACTAATTCAACTCCTTTTGAGATTGTTATCGGGTTTCTACAGTTTTTCTAACTTCCTTCAAAATTTGAGAGAGTTCTTTTAGGTTGATTTCTTCTAATTCTTGTAAAACATTTCTATAGATATTATCGGCAATTATTTGTGTTTCTTGATAGTTATAAAAACTTAAAAGAGTTTTTTTGTTTATATCTTTATTGGTTTCTTTTCCAATTTCTTCTTCGGTAGTAAATAAATCTTTTAAATCATCGAAAATTTGGAAAGAAACACCGAAATTAGTTCCTATTGTATTCATTTTTTTAGCTAGCTGTACTTCCCCTGTTAATAAAAAAGGAGATGCAAAACAAAATCCAAAGACCGCCCCCGTTTTCTTTGAATACATCTCAAGAATTTCTTTTTCACTCACATCTCTAACTTCTTTTTCAAAGATTAAGTCTTCCATTTCTCCTTGGAATAATTTTAAAATGGTTTTTATAAAATAATCCATTAAAAGAAGTTTATTTCTGTCGTTTATATTATCTAAATTAGCAATAATCTGTAGTGGGAGAGTGAATCCATAATCTCCCGCTAGTATAGCTCTATATTCTCCAAACTTTAAATGGTTTGCGAGTCCTCCCCTTCTTAACTTTGCGTTGTCTAAAGCAGGTAGATCATCATGTATTAGTGATGAGGAGTGTAAAATTTCGACAGCTATTGAAATGTCCAATAAATTCTTTTTATTTACAGAAACGATTTGTCCAAAGTTATATATAATCCATGGCCTTAGTCTCTTGCCTCCGCTTTCTATGTAATAAAACAACGGGTCTTTTAAATGGTTTTCCAGGTCTAAATTTTCAAAAAAATCCATTATCTTCTTGTCAAAGATATTTTTAAACTCAGATAATTTTAGAAATTCCATTGATCCACCTCGTACTAATAAATAAATTATTCGTCATCTTGATCTTTTTTATTTTTATTTTCAAACTTCCTTCTTAGCTCGTCTATATCGAAGTTTTCAATATCTTGTCTGAATTCGGTTTCTTGTTCTGTGGCTATAAAAGAAGCTTCAATACCATGTTCGGATACTATTTCTTCTTCTATGTAAATAGGTAGGTTGTATTTTAACGATAAAATGATGCAATCAGAAGGTCTTGCATCGATATAGATCTCCTTAGAATCACTATCTTTCAGGACTAATTTGGCATAATAAATATCCTCCTTGAATTCATCAATTTCTATCTTAACAGCTTTAGCATTAAGTTGTTCTATGGTATTTCCAATGAGATCGTGGGTTAAAGGCCTTTCAAAATCTTCGTTTCTCAATATTAAAGCCAAGATTCCAGCTTCACAAGGCCCTATCCATATTGGTACAACAACGTTTGTATCTTCTACCTTTAAAAAGACTATGGGTGAATTTGATATTTTATCTATCCCCATGGTAACATTACTTACTTTTTTCATGGTTTAAAACCTCCTTTAGGAAACTGAAATTACGATCTGGTCTCTTTCAACGCCAGTTGAGGTTCACTTGTAACCTTTTCACCGATAATACTTTTGAGACATTCCCTTAATTCTCCTTCACTAGCAAAGTGTTTTGGTTCAACTGGTTCGTGTATGAATAAATTAATATTCGAAGGTTTGATAAATAGACTCCCTTTTTTACTCATATTTATAGTTCCATCTATTGTGATGGGTAATATTTTTATATTATACCTAAAAGGTATTAAAAGAGTTCCTTTTTTAAATTCACCAACTTGACCATCTAAACTTCTTGTACCTTCCGGAAAAATGGTGATTATTTCTCCTGATTGGGATAATTTTGCAAATTTCTTAAGAGCTATGGCGCCGCTTTTTACATTACTTCTATCTATTAAGATAGAGCCAAGTCTTTTGATAAAACTTCCTAATATAGGAATCATAGAAAGTTCCTTTTTGGCTATAAAAGCTGTTGGATAAATATAACCTAAAATTAAAGGAATATCGAATATGCTTTGATGATTCGCTACTATTACATAAGGACCTTCTTGTGGTATATTTTTTTCGCCATAAACTGAAATCTTACTATTTAAAAATTTAAAAGTAACCTTCCCAAACCAAGATACAACTGTTCTAATATATTCTTGAGAGGCTTTAGCCCCTTTCCGTTTTTCCAAAATATTTGCTTTTATCAATACATAACTTCCATATACAATAACAACACCAAAAAATCCGATAATTAACCATATTGTGAAGAGAACTGCCTTTATTGTTTCTAATACCTTTTTCATCGAATGTCCTCCTTTTTGTCCCTTTTCTCTAATATACGTAAGACTATGATTCAAAGTGATCAATTTCTGAGACTTTTCTATCTTCAATCTTGTATTTTTTTGTTTCATCTAAAGCTTCTTTTTCTAATTCTCTTAAATGTGGTAAAGAATTTTCAATTGATTTTATGTGATTTATATCTGATTTAGTGGCAGGTTTAGGGGGGATAAATACGCTACAGGAGTCTTCGTATGGTAAAATAGATGTTTCATACATTCCAAATTTTTGGGATAATTTAATGGTTTCGTTTTTTGTGTAACCTATAAGTGGTCTTAAAACGACTTTTTGGCTGGAGTCAGAAATTGTTAGTAGATTTTCTAGGGTTTGTGAGGCTACTTGTCCTAAACTTTCGCCACTAACCAAAACATGTGTGTTTGTAATATCAGAAATTTTATTGGTAATCCTCATCATAGATCTTCTTTGTAGGACAACCGAATATTTGTTTTCTTTTATCTCTTTGAAATGGAGTTGGATCTTCGTTAAGGGTACCACATATAAATAAAAGGGGAAAGAAGTATATTCAGACACTATAGAACCAATTTTCAAAATTTTACTTAAAGATTTAGGACCGGTAAATGGGGGACTATAAAAGTTCACAGCATTTAGTAACATTCCCCGTCGCATCATTAAAAGAGTTGCCACTGGACTATCAATTCCCCCTGACAACAAAGCTGTACCTCTTGAAGATGTACCAACGGGCAGACCACCGGGCCCTTCTAAGCGACTGCTGAATATAAAAGTCCCTTCTGTCCTAATATCTATTTCTACATTAAGCTCCGGGTTATTTAAGTCAACTTTAAGTTGAGGAAAATAGTTCAACGTAAATTCACCTATCATCCCTGCGAATTCTTGACTGTTATAAGGAAAAGATTTATCGGCTCTATTGACACTTATTTTAAAAGTTTTATAATCGTTGTTTTTTTCAAGATATTTTTTAACTACCTCATACACCTTGTTTTTAATTAAATCGATATCTAAATCGGTTTTTTCAGCAATCGAAAACGAGTGTATCCCAAAAATCTTTTTCAGAATATCAGTATCTTTTTCGGTTATCTCCCTATTGCCTTGAGGAATTAAATATATCCTGTTGTTGAAAATCTTGACAATGTCGTGCTCCGAAATTTTGTTTTGAATGTTGTTTTTAAGTTGATTCATAAAAAACATTTTGTTTTTATTTTTTAGACCGATTTCGTCGACTCTAATAACTACAACTTGCATTTTATTCCACCTTTATAATTTATATAAATTTTTTGTACACATAAATTATAACATAATAGAGATTTTAGAACTATATTTTTTCAAATAGACCGGGTAAAAATAAGTCTTAAGTGCATAAAAGATAACAAAGGTTAGTTTTATTATCTTTTCTTTTTAAAATACTGAAAGGAGAAATGAGAAAAACAGAAAAGAGGAAAAGAAAGTAAAACTTTCAACCAAAATATGTAATTAGAATGTCTTTTCTGAAAATATTAAGTTAAAAGAATACGATTTTGATTCTGATTAATATTTTTGCTATCTATTAACTATAAATACAGAATTATAACTGATTATAAATCGTACGATAAGAAATATGACAAATTTAGTCATATTTGAATTATTTTTCACAATAGTTTATAATTTAAATGACTGACCAGTCAGTCAGGAAAGAGGTGATCCAAATGAACACAGGGGTAAAGGTTTTGGATAAACAAGAACGCAAAAAATACATAGCAGAAAAAACATTAGATTTAATAAGCGAAAAAGGTTTGACAAATATAACGATGGAAGATGTTGCCTTTTCGTGTAATCTGTCTAAAGGTTCTATATATAACTATTTCAAAAATAAAAATGCACTAATTGTTTCTGCTTTTAGTGCGCTGTTGGAAAAAGTCCAAAAACTTTTTGAAGAAAACGAATCCGTGCTTTTTCAGGATTGTGCGGAAGCAAGTGCTGATTTTTATGCAAATCTTTATTCAGAAATTTTAAATACTTTTCCTTCAAAAGAATTAATGCGATTGTTTGAAATTTTAATGAATTCTACACATGATCAAAGTATGATGAAAATTTTAACTCAAACATTCAAAGAAAATTACGGAAAGATCCTTGGTAAATTTGAAAAGTTATTTAATTCGAAAACTAAAGCATTTATGTTACAAGCAATGTTTGACGGTTTAGTTATATACAGAGCCGTAGGGATAGAATTTTCTAATGATGAAATAAAGGAAAATTTTAAAAAATGATTTTGAGTTTTACAGAAGATAACAAAAATTAGGAGGTGTCCGGTATGGCAGTTGTGGACTCAATGAAAAATATGTTACTTAAACAAAGTTCTAAATTAATAACCGGCGTCGTAAGAAACTCTGATGTAGATCAACTGGGGAAATTGTTATGGACTTTATCGAAATTCTCTAAGGAACCTGCGAAAAGTGGACTTAGAAAATTAGCTACGGGGGCGGAAAATCATGATCCAATGCTCGTGAACTGGGCTAATTTGTTTAAGAAATCTAATCCCAAAGTTGTTGAAAAAATAATAAACAATCTAATCATTAACGAATTTGCCATTGGTGAAAAAACAAGACAGGAAAAGATGCATGAGCATGGAATCGTTCTTCCAAAATTAGCTGTACTTTCTCCAACATATGCATGTAACCTCAGATGTGTAGGCTGTTATGCTGCTATGTATGGACACAAGTACATGCTTTCCAAAGAGGAAATTTTTGATGTAATTCGACAATTTAACGATTTGGGTATCTATTTCTTCATTATAACAGGTGGAGAGCCATTTGTATATCCTTATCTATTTGATGTATTAGAAGAGTTCAACGATTCTTATTTTTTGCTTTATACGAATGGGACCTTGATTAATGAAGAAAACGCTAAAAAGTTGGCAGAATTAGGTAATGCTACATTGGCTATCTCAGTGGAAGGGTATGAAGCCGATACCGATTGGAGAAGAGGTAAAGGTGTTTTTGAAAAAATTCAGAATGCTTGGAAGCTCTTGAGTGAGAATGGTGTTATATATGGAGCCTCCGTCACGGCAACGAGAAAGAATCACGATGCAATAATGAACGACGATTTTTGGGAGTACTTAAAAGAAAACAATGTGAGTTACGCGTGGGTTTTTCAATTTATGCCTGTAGGAGCGGATGCGTCAATGGATTTGGTACCTACTCCTGAACAAAGGTACGAAAGATTCTACAAATTGGAAGAGTTAAGATTAAGTGGAAAGTTTGCTTTTGTTGCTGATTTTTGGAATCATGGTTTTTTAACCAACGGTTGTTTGGCAGCGGGATCTAAGTATTTACACATCAACGCAAAAGGTTATGCTGAACCTTGTGTCTTCCAACAGTTTGCTGTAGATAATATAAGGGAAAAGAGAATTTTAGATATATTAAAATCGCCGTTTTTTGAGGCTTATAAGAGAACTATTCCTTATTCCAATAATTTGTTTAGACCATGCCCTATAATAGATAATCCTAAGGTATTTAGAGCAATGGTAAAAAAGTTCAACGCTATTCCACAGCATCCCGGTAGTGAGCGGACTGTTAATGAATTGGCTCCTGAATTAGACCAACTTGCCGATGAATGGAAAAAATATGCCGATAAACTTTGGTACGAAGAAGGTTATGCTGAAAAATATCCTTCAAAAAGAGGTGTATATAACTACAAAGTAAGGATGAGAAGATATTCAGAAAATGAAGAAAAATTAGCCTTGGATAAAAAAGCATAATAATAGTTCTTTTATAATAGTATTATCTTTTTAAAATAACGGGTATTTTGTACCCGTTATTTTAATTTTTCAGTTAATAATACTTAGGTTTGATATGATATAATATAATGACAGTAATTATTTGAACAAGAAAATAGAAGATTTTCAAAAATAATATTTTGCTTTTTAAAAGGTAACAGGCTAGAATCCTTTCTTTGAAGGTAAGTTAGCGAGTAAAGTGACGCTAAAGGGAGTTTCAAAGTTTACAACGATAGTAAAAAATAATGTATTAGGAGGAAATTAATGGAGTACGATTTTTTATCTGTTACTTTAAATCCTTCGCTGGATAGAGAAGTTATTATTGAAAATTTTGAAGTAGGGAATATGTATAGAGTTGAAAATTCTTCAAATTCAAAAATGGAGCCTGGAGGCAAAGGGATTAATGTTTCTATAATGCTATCTAATTTGCAAATAAAGTCCATAGCAGGCGGTTTTTTGGGGGGGCACATAGGTAATGTTATTCAGAGCAAACTTTCGTCGTATGATAATATAACAATGAATTTTGTTTATTCAGAAGAAGAAAGCAGAGAAAACATTGAAATAATAGATCCCTTAAAAGAAGTAATAACATTGATAAACAGTAAAGGTCCCTTAATTAAGGATAAAGATTATGATCATTTTTTAAGGAGATATAAAAATTCTCTTTCGCTAGTGGAACATGTGGTTGTTTCAGGGAGCGTTCCGCCAGGATTGAAAAATAGTGTTTATTCCGATCTGATATTGGAAGCTAAGAAAAGAGGAAAAACTACGTATATGGAGTCAATTGGACCTTGTTTTGAAGAAGCTATTTTAAATAATTGCCCTACCGTTGTGAGACCAGATTTTAGAAGAAAAACAGAAATTTTCGGAAAAGCTTTGGAAAGTATAGATGATTTTATTGATGTATCAAAAAAAATCATAGAAAATGGTGCAAGGTTGGTTGTAATGAGTTATCAGATTTTTGGTGATGTAATAACGACTAATGAGGGTGTCTGGCTTTTTAATCCAGAAGAAAGAATCGAAAAGTCACATCTTTTTGGAGCAGGGGATGCATTTATGTCTGGAATATTGTACTACATAATAAATTATAATTTCAATTATTTTGAAGCTGCCAAATTTGGCATGGCGAGTGCCATTTCCAAAACGGATTATATAGAAAAAAAGATAGGAACTTTAGAAGATATAAAAAGAAGTTTAAATAGGTTTTCCATTGAAAGATTAGAATAACAAAGAGGTGTTTACCTTGAAAGCCATGGAAATAATGGAGAAAGATCTTACTTCTTTGATGGAGGATGAGAGTGTAGAACGTTTTATTACTGTATGTCAAAGACATAATTTGTCCGCACTTCCTATAGTTGCAAGTAATTTTAGGTTGGTTGGATATTTAAGTGAAACCGATATAATTGATGCATCTCTTCCAGGGTATTTAAAACTTATGGAAACTACTTCTTTTATACCTGATAGTCATCAATTTTTTAATGGATTAAAAAAAATATTGGATCGTCCAGTATCCGATTTTATGAAAAAAAGGCCGTTTAAGGTTTATTTTGATGATACGGTTTTACATGTGTCAGATGTGATTATAAAAAACAAGTTAAAGGTTTTGCCCGTTGTCGATGATGAAGAAAGATTGGTGGGGGTTATTAGAAGAATAGGGCTCCTTAGCAAAACATTAAGCGGTGAAATAGAATATGAATCGTAAAGTTTCTTTTATTACTTTTGGATGTAAAATGAATCAGGCTGAAAGTCAGGCGCTGGCTGAGAAATTATCTCCTTATTATGATGTTGTATTTGAAGAAAAAATGGGAGAAAGTGATATTTATATTTTAAATACTTGTGGTGTTACTTCAGAGGCTGAGAGGAAAGTACGGCAAACAATTAGAAGATTAAAAAGATTAAATGAAAATTCAAAAATTATAGCTACCGGTTGCTATTCAGTTTCTGATCCCGAAGAATTAAAAAAATCAGGCGCAGATTTGGTTTTAGGTAATTTAGAAAAAAAGCAAATAGACGGATTATTGGATGAAGAAGGCATATATTCAGATAAATACTTTTGGTATCATAATGAAAAATATGACATATTAGTTCCTGATGAACCGTACGGTAACCGAACAAGGGCCTTTTTACCTATTGAGGAAGGATGTATTAACTCCTGTACCTTCTGTAAAATAAAATTTTTGAGAGGATTAAAAATAGTAAGTTTACAAAAAAAAGACGTTATAAAAAGTATAGAAAAATTCATAGAAAAAGGTTATAAAGAAATAGTATTAACCGGAACAAATTTAGGATATTACGGCTTGGACAATTCTGAAACATTAGAAGAACTGTTAAATCAAATTGGAAAGAGTTTTGCCGATAAAGAAGTTAGAATAAGGATAACATCCTTATATCCTGAAATAATAACCGATAATTTGTCTGCTATATTGAACACTTATCCAATATTTGAGAGGCACATACATCTTTCAATTCAACATTTTTCAGATAAAATTTTAGAATCAATGAATAGAAAGTATAATAGAAAAATGATTTATAAAGCCATCGAAAACTTAAGAAAGTACGATTCAAATTTTTCTATTACTTGTGATCTCATAGTTGGGTTTCCCGGTGAAAATGAGGAAGATTTACGTATCATGTTTGATTCAATTGAAGAACTTAGGCTTTTAAAAGTTCATAGTTTTAGGTATTCACCACGTGAAGGAACAGTAGCTGCTAGGATGAAAAATCAGGTACCAGGAAAAGAAAAAAAGGAAAGACTTTCACAACTGAATAAAATTGCTGATCTCTCAAGAAAAAATTATCTGAAGAGTATGATGGGGGCTAAAGTTAATGTATTGGCAGAAAGCCATTTAAAAGATGTTTTTTTTGGATATGATGAATATTATATCCCACATTATATTCAATTTCATGATATAAAAATTGAAAAAGGTCAGTTTTTGCAGACTGAAATATCTTCTTTGTCTAAAGAAAATAAAGGGGTGGTATCAAATGTTTTATAATGGTAAAGAGTGGGTAGAATTTCCATTGGTTAGCGGTGATGATGAAGGTTTTGTAAATGGTTATTCAATTTATGATGTACTTAGAACTTATTCAGGCATTCCCTACAATTTAAAAAGGCATTATGACAGGTTAAAACGTTCTGCTGATTTTATGTCACTTGAAATACCACCTCTGGAAAAGATAAAAATAATTTTAAATCAAGCAAAAAAGATTCATAATTATGAGGAATTCAGATTTAAAATATATGTAACTCCTTTCACTTCGAAATATAAAACATTTTATTGCTTTGTTGAAGAGTTAAAAGAGGATGTGGATCTGATTGAAGAAGGAGTGGTAGTAAATATAGCTAGAGAAAGGAAACCTTCATCTCCTATTATTCCTTATTATGTAAAAACACCTTTAAATGGGTCAATCAAATATGTGCATAAAAAATATGATTATTATTATGATTCTATTGTTTTGAATGAATACGGTAATGTTACCGAAGGTACATATTCTAATATTTTTTACGTCAGCGGAGGTATGTTGTTGACACCTCATATTTCATCGGGAATATTGCCAGGTATAACCAGAGAAGATGTTCTTGAA
Source organism: Petrotoga olearia DSM 13574 (assembly GCF_002895525.1). Lineage (GTDB taxonomy): Bacteria > Thermotogota > Thermotogae > Petrotogales > Petrotogaceae > Petrotoga > Petrotoga olearia. The sequence goes on along the minus strand of NZ_AZRL01000022.1, from coordinate 224,561 downwards.
TTGGCAAATGATTTATCTTTAGAAGTTGAAGAGAAAGCAAATGTTCAAGTTTGGGAACTTTTATCTGCCGAGGAAGTGTTTCTTACCCACACTTCAAGAGGAGTAGTACCAGTTAGAAGAATTTTTCCCGATTTTACTTTTACTGTACCTGGTGTGGTAACAGAAGCTATTCTTGATAATTGGAAAGATTTCATAACAGAAAAAATAGAAGATTGAGAGAAAAAGCTTATTATTAAGATGGTCTAAATGGAAGAAAAATTTGAAGGTGTTTTAAAAGAACTTTCTAAAAAAAATTTGGTTTACAAAAAAATATACATAATAAAGAAATTAAGAGAAGAAATACCTAAGTATCTTCCTGAGAATCTATCAAAACATGTGATAGTCAAAAATTATCTCTTAAAAGAGAAGGTTTTAGAAATAGCCTGTTCTAATAATTATGTCAAACAGGAAATACTTTTTAGGGAAAAAATAGTGTTGAACGCGTTAAATTCTATTCTAGAAAATGAAACGATAAATAGAATTAGAATTGTTTCTTGAGAAACGCTTGTGGAGGTGTTTAAATGGTAGAAAAAGCATATTCTGGAAACGATATAAAGGTCTTGAAAGGTTTAGAACCTGTTAGACTAAGGCCTGGAATGTACATTGGATCAACAGGTAAATCGGGATTAAACCATATGGTTTACGAGATAATTGATAATGCCATAGATGAGCATGTTAATGGCTTTTGTGATACCATTCGAGTTACTTTAAATCAGGATGATTCAGTTGAAGTTGAGGATAATGGAAGAGGTATACCCGTAGATATACACCCAACTGAAAACAAAAATACATTGGAATTAGTTATGACTTCACTTCATGCCGGTGGAAAGTTTGATAAAAAAGCTTATAAGGTTAGTGGAGGGTTACATGGAGTAGGAGCATCTGTGGTTAACGCTCTTTCGGAATATATGGAAGTAAAAGTCTTCAGAGACGGGAAAATATACTATCAAAAGTATGCAAAAGGTGTTCCTCAAACAGATTTAATTATTATAGGAGAAACAGACAAGACCGGAACTATTGTGAAATTTCTCCCTGACAAAGAAATATTCGATGAGGGAGATATAACCGTTGAATCACGATTAATTGAAAATAGACTGAAGGAAATAGCCTTTTTAAATCCTAACTTGAAAGTTATCTTTGAAGATACGAAAAGAGATTATAGGCAAGAGTTCCATTTCCAAGGTGGCTTGAGTGAATTTATAAATTACGTTTTGAAACGGCGAAAGATGAATCCTATTTCCGAGCCGGTATATCTTTATGGATTGTATCAATATAGCAAGTTGGAATCTGAGATTCAAGTGGAAATTGCTTTCGTTTATACCGATTCTGAAGAAAGCAATATTATTTCTTTTGTGAACAACATTAGAACTATTGATGGTGGAGAACATGAATCTGGATTCAAGCAAGCTCTAACTAGACTATCAAACGAATATGCAAGGAAGTACAACGTTTTAAAGGAAAAAGACGATAATTTTAGCGGAGAAGATGTAAGAGAAGGATTATTAGCCATAATACATGTAAAAATGCCCAACCCCGTTTTCGAAGGTCAAACAAAGGGAAGATTGGGGTCTAAACTTGCTAGAGAAGCAGTAAATCAAATAACTACAGAAAAATTATCCTTATATTTTGATGCAAATATAAAAGAAGCTAAAAACATTTTTGAAAGAATGTTTTTAGCTTACAAAAAAAGACTAGCTGCTAAGCGAGCGAGAGACAATATCAAGAGAAAAACGATATTCGAAAATACAACTTTACCAGGAAAGTTGGCAGATTGTACGTCGAAGGATTTAAATGAATCTGAGCTTTTTATAGTCGAAGGGGATTCTGCAGGGGGAAACGCAAAACAAGCTAGAGATAGGATGTACCAGGCAATTTTACCCTTAAGAGGGAAAATTCTTAATGCAGAGAAAACTGATTTTTTGAAACTTTTAAAAAATGAACAAGTTTCAAATATTTTCACAGCTTTAGGTACTGGCATAGGAGAAGAGTTTAATTTGTCCAAATTGAGATATGGTAAGATCATTATAATGACCGATGCAGATGTTGATGGTGCCCATATTAGAACTTTAGTATTGACGCTTTTTCACAAATACATGCGTTCTCTAATAGAAGAAGGGCATGTATACATTGCTCAACCACCTCTGTATAGATTTGAGGTTGGAAAACAACATTTTTATCTTTATTCCGACGAAGAACTTGAAGAATTGAAGAAAAAGTATGCTGATAAAAAGTGGAGGTTACAAAGATATAAGGGGTTAGGAGAAATGAATCCTGACCAATTGAGAGAGACTACTATGGATAGAGAAACTCGAAAACTTGTAAAAATAAAGATAGAAGATTTAGAAATGGCAGAGGAGATGTTAGAAATACTCATGGGATATGATCCTTCTGTTAGAAGAGAGTTTATTGAATCAAATGCTAATAAGGTGAAAGAGCTCGATATCTAGTGCAATGGAAAAAATTAACTTTAACTTTTTTTTACCTTCTACTTTTAACAATTTGTTTTTACAATCTCCATCCTTTTTTTGGAACTCAAGAAGAGCTGTTTGCTTATAAAGATAAAATAGAAACTGAGAAAAGTATTTATTACATAGAAATAAATAATAGATATTTTTATTTTGATATATATGATAAAATAACATTTGTTAGCGATTATCCACAACCAAAATTCATCGAAGTAATTTTTTCGAAAGACAAAATTAAAAAAGAGGAAGAGCTCAATTTTATCAAGGGTATTTATTTCAATACTTCGATTAGAGAAATAAATTTTCCAAATAAAGAAATACTTTGTTATAATAACATAAGAATTGAATACCTTAAATTACCAGAAATTAATGATTTTTTAGCAACACTTAGTAATATAGAATTCTTGGGACCTGGGAATTATTTTATTAGTAACCAAAGTTTTTTTAAAATCGATGATCGGGGGTTATAATATGGCTAAAGATTATTTGATTGGAATTGATATAGGTAGTTTTTTTCTAAAGGGAATACTTTTTGAAACAGATGAAAACGAGCATATAGTGCCAATTTCACTGAGTAAACTGCCAGTTGATGGTATTATTAACGGGGAAATTCAAGATATGGAATCATTACGTAAATCAATTGAAACACTTATAGAAAATTTGAAACAGGAGTCTCAAAAAAAGTTTAAGAATCCCGAGATTATTGTAGGATATTCTACTAACGCTTTAAATATCACTGAAGAGAATTTTACCGTTGAGTTTAGTAAAAGAACAGAAATTAGAGAAAATGAACTCAGAAACATCAAAAAAAACGTTATAAAAAAATACACAGACGAAGGAAAAATAATTTTGGATTCTAACTTTGTGAAGTTTCATATTGACGAAAAAAGGGTGAAAAATCCAGTTTCTTTTTTTGCGGAAAAGTCGTTAACTACAACACTAAATGTTGTTTGGGTAGATGAGAATGCCTTTTCGCTGTTAATTAATGTTTTAAAAGACATTGTGTATACTTCTGAAATTCCTATATACGATTCAACTTTATCAAATAGTTATATTATTACCACTCCCAACGATAGAAATGTTGGAATTACAGTTATAGATTTTGGTTACAATTCTTGTAGGATAATCATCTTTAAGGACGGTATTCCAAAATTATTCTACACTTTTCCTTATGGGATGAAATATGTATTAAAAGATATTTCCAACGTACTTAAGGTTTCTGAAAAAGAAGCTCATAGATTATTGGAAGAGGAAGGGTCATGTTCAAGAGAAACCAAAACAATGAAAAAGGTAAATTTTCAATTATTGACAGGTAGCGGTTATTCTTACGTTCCTCTAAGTCTTTTAAATAAAATCATTTTTGCTAGAGTAAGAGAAATCATAAGCAGGTTAAATGGAGAACTCTCAAAAATAGGTTATGAAAGAACTTTTGAAGTAGGGGCTTTACAGGGAGGGATAGTATTGACTGGGGGAGGTTCAAAGATAAGAAATATTGAGATCACTATTAAGGAATTGATGGGCGAAAATTTCAGGAAGAGTTCTATAGTATCTTTCGACTCGTTCAAGAATGTTCCAGATGAGTTAGTAAAAGATCCAGAGTTTCAAACTGTTTTTGGATTAATAGAAAGATATAGAATAGATTTATTGGAAGAAAATCTTTATGAAAAAAGTAGAGAGACGCGTTCTGAATCCCCCAAAAGAAATAAATCTTCCAAAAAAACAACAACCGCCTTCAAAACTTTTTTTAAAAAGATAACGGGAGGTGAAGAAGAAGATGCCCTTTGAAATGGAAGAAATCAATAAACAGAATAAGTTGTTTAGTAGGAAAACGAGTTACAAGATAAAAGTTATAGGTGTCGGAGGAGCAGGCAATAATGCTATTCAAAGGATGATAAAAAAAGGTATTGATGATGTAGAACTGATTGCAGCGAACACGGATGTTCAGGTATTAGAAAATAATGACGCACCTAGAAAAATTCAATTGGGAAAAGAGCTGACAAAGGGCTTAGGTGCCGGCGGAGATCCAGAAATTGGTAAAAGATCAGCTTTAGAAAGTCAAGATGATTTAAAAGAAACTTTAAAAGATGCAGACCTTTTATTTATAACCGCAGGTTTAGGAGGAGGCACAGGGACTGGAGCTGTACCTATTATAGCTGATTTAGCTACACAAATGGGTATTTTGACTGTGGCTATAGTTACCTTACCTTTTCACTTTGAAGGATCAACAAAAGAAAGAATAGCTTTGAAGGGTTTTCAAGAAACTAAAAAGTATGTGGATAGTTTAATTAAAATATCAAATGATAAACTCATAGATAACGACGATGATATCCCCATTGACAAAGCCTTTGAGAAAGCTGATGAAATACTTATTCAAGCAATAACAGGTATTTCTGATTTAATAACCAAGCCAGGTATGATCAATTTAGATTTTGCAGACGTAGCTTCGGTATTACGCATAAAAGGTTCGGCTATGCTTGGTATTGGTCTTGCAAAAGGAGAAAAAAGAGCCGAAGAAGCTATAAAAAATGCATTGAACAGTAAGATCTTGGAAGATCCTGTGAGGAATGCGACCGCTGCTTTGGTAAACATTGCTGGTAAAACTCCTACAACACAAGATGTAAAAATTGTCAACGAAATTTTACGTTCATACGCGATAGATGATGCAAGGCTAAAAATGGGAATCACACTTATAGATTTGCCTCCAGAAGTTATTAAAGTTACAGTTATAGCATCGGGTTACGACAAATTACCTGGAGAAGAAAACTATCTAGATCTTTATGAGCAACCAGCTTTATACAGACAATTTGGGAAAGGTATAGTTGCTGAAGAGATATCCAAATTGAACAAATATTTGCAAGATCATGTAGAAGAAATTCAAGGTGAAGAAGTCCAACAATAATAATGAAAAGAAAACCTTCTAATTTCTATCTGTTATACGATAAAAGCCTAAAAAACTATAAAGTTGAAGAAAATATTTTAGATAACTTTTTGAAAAAGTATGACGATGAAAATATTACAGATTTTCATTTTGAGCCGCATGAAGGAAAGATAGATGTTAAAGCCAGATACTGTGGGGATTTAATAACTTTAGAAACTATGGGGTCATATGAATACGAAGTAGTGCTAAACAAATTACTTATCAATTGTGGGTACGATATAGTAAAAGATTTTGAAAATATCGACGGTTCTTTTAGTTTTCAAGAGATTAATTATAGGGCTTCCTTTGTTAGGTCTTCAGGAGGAATAAGTTGTGTTTTAAGAAAATTAAGAAACATAGATGATATTAAAGTTGTTTTGGAACCTTCGATTCTTTCTAATGTGGAAAAATTAATTGATCAAAAATCAAAAATGCTTATTTTTTCTGGACCTACAGGGTCTGGTAAAACTACAACAATGCAATATATAGTGAATAAGTTTAAGAGAAGAAGAAAAGTACATAGCATAGAAAATCCAGTAGAATATAATAATCCAGGTATAATTCAAATAGTATCAAAAAGTGAGGAAGAGAAAGCAGATATTTTAAAATATATATTAAGGCAAGATCCTGATTTAATAGTTGTGGGTGAAATTAGGGAGAGAAATTTTGCAAAATTGTTATTTGAATCTTCGATAACGGGTCATTTGGTGTTTTCCACGTTACACGCTAAGAATGTTTTTTTAGTACTTCAAAGGCTGAAGATGTTTGGAATAGAAGTAAAGAATCTTTCTGAAAGTTTAGATCTTATCCTTAATCAAAGATTAATACCTAAAAATTGTTCTTTCTGTCAAGGGAACGGGTGTCAGCAATGTTATAATACTGGGAAAAAAGGTTTTATAACGATTTTTGAAGGTTTAGTAATTTCAAAAAATTTGAAAAAAGATATTTCACAGGGTAAAAGTATCAATTTTATAAGTGATAAATACAAAGATTCTGATTGCTATATAGATCCATTACCCACACTTGGTAAATTTTTTAATGAAGGTTTAATTAGTGAAGATCAGTATTTAAATAATTTATCTTCATTCTAAATAATAGTGAGATAAAATCATGCAATACTTTTCAAAAAGTCCAGAAGAATGGCAAAAGTATGATGAAGAAAGAAAAAAAGAGAAAGAAAGAAGAGAACAACCAAAAAAAAGAATAATTAGATGGACATTTTACATTGTTATTTTTTTGTCCATATTAACATTGATATTTATTTTTATGGGACGTGGAAGTTCAAGATTTGATATGCCTTACAGTGTAGTTATAAAAGGTTTTCATATTAATTTAGAATCAAAAGAAGAATATTACTATCCAGATAACTTAGATATAAAACTTACTATACAAAACACCAACAACAAAGATTCTCATATAAAAATTAATAATTTTTCATTTTTGATAGTAAACCAGGAAAATTCGGAGGTTGTATACAGTTATGTATTTCCTCAACCCGTAGAAACTGATATTTCCCAATATCAAACAATTTTGGTTTTTGATCTCTTAAGAGAAAAGGAGATCTCAAATTTAGATAAAGGAACTTATGAAGCCAGAGTGGCCTTTATCTTAAATGATCAAAACGTAAATCTTGTAAAAACCTTTAAATATGATAAAGGATTGATTATAGATATTTCTGCTAAAGAGATGTTCTACCTAACTACGGAATTCCCTTCTGTTAGCATATTAGCAGTAAATGGAACCAACGAAACCTTTAACAAAGAATTATTTGGAACCCTAACAATAAAGCAAAGAGAAAAGGTAATACACTCACAAAGATTTTCTTTTGGGACATTAAATTTAAATCCATTGTCTTCAATATCTTTGGATTTTGAAATTAACAAAAAGTTGGATCCAGGAAATTATTTTGTCTTATTTGACTTTAATTCCCTTGAGCAAACTTATGTAACCACTTTGAATATAGTCGATCAAATAGATAAAAACTGCAATGATATTTCTCTTTTAGTTTATGTTGTTTCAGTTGCGTCAAGAGGAGATCAACTTGATTTTGAAGGTCTGATAAGAAATTCTAATAAAGAAGCTAAAGCCTTTGAAATTTCGCAAGTTCTTTTTAAATTATTCTACGAAGGACAGATAATTTATAACTATGAGAGTAACAATTTATCTAGGGTATATATATCCGAATTGGGAACATCAAAGGTATTTGATTTATCAAACGTTAAAACTATTACTTTGGATAGATCAGGAAAGTATGAAATTCAATTCAGTGTGAATATAGGGGATAAAACATTTTCAAAGAAACATAGATTTGAGGTTTATTAAGTTCCACCTAACACCTTTATCCTGATGGGCGGAAAATTAATACAAATGAGGTTAAAATAATGTACGGATATATATCTATCTATTTTACCCCTACCGAAGAAGAAAGAAAAAGCTATCTATATTACTATTGTGGATTATGTCATTCTTTGAAAGAAAATTTTGGAGAGTTCTATAGACTTACGACGGTAAAAGAAGTGGTTTTCTTTTCAATGTTGAATAATCCTGTTGAGAGTTTTAACGAATTCAGGTGTCCGTATGTAGGATTAAAAAAAAGATTTAAACCGGAGAATAATTCTTTCATGACACCTTATGCTTATCTCAACTTACTCATAATCTATGGAAAACTTTTAGATTACAAATTAGAAGGAAAACCAATTCCAAAGAAAATTTTTAATAAGTTTGAAACGAAATTACTTGAACACTTTGATCCCATGACTATCAAAGAATACAATCATCTATTAATGAAGCAACAAAAGGTAGAAGAACAAAATTTGGATTTGGATGATTATGCTAAGCCATCTCAAGAAATTATGGAAATGTTATTCGAAAAATTTTTTCCTCAAGGATATCCAGCAACCATGCCTGTTGTAATCGCTTATTTGATATATTTGGTAGACAGTGTTTATGATTTCGATAAAGATATAAAGAAGAGAAACTTTAATGCTATAGCAAGTTCTTTTGGTGTTAAAAAATTAGAAGAATTAACTCAGGATCAAAAAGAACGAATTTTGTTTACTTACGATTTATGTTCAAAAGAATTCGTAGAAAATATAGGAGAAATTGCTAATTTCAATAAGTATTTAGTAAAAAAGTTAGCCACTTTTTCTTTGATATATCACAGAAATTCTGTCACAAAAATTTTAGATGGAGGAAAAAAAGATGAAAGAGCAACAAACCATTCCAGAGCAAATAAAAAAGGGAGATTTCAAAAACCTATTTTTAAAATATAAAGAAGATGAAAAATTTAGAGAAAGGATGAATACTTTTAGAGCAGGTTACTATAGCTATGGAAGAAGTGGATGTGGTAACTGTTTACAATGTTTAGGAGCCACTGTATGTTTAGATACCCTTTGTGAATGTGGTGGCGGAGATCTTTGTAATTGGTTTTAAAAGTTTATGAATTTAAATATAAAAAATCCCCTTATAAAAACCGCATTTTTGATTATCTTTTTTTACTTTCTTTTCCTTATGTCAAGGTATTTGAGAATCGCTCCCGCCGTTGTTAGTTTAATTCTTCCTCTGGGAGTTTTCTTTTTAGAAAAAAGATACGCATTTATCTTCAGTATTTCAATTTTCTTTTTAATATTTATCAGTGGCTTTGTCGTTGAAGCGATTGGGATTTTTTTGCTCTTTTTTCTTCCAATCCTTGCTTTTATTGTTGTAGAAAAATGGTTGTTAAAACATTTATTCATTACCTCTCTTTCAATCCTTGCTTTTTATCTTATGTATACTTTCTTTGGGGAGCTCCTTCCGGATTTTGTAACTGGGGGAAAAGGTTTATTCATAATAATACTTCTTTATTTATTTTTTACTAATGTTTATGGCTACTTATTAAAAAGATTGAAATATGAGATTTCTTCCTTATTGAAAAATTTTCTCAAAAAGAATAATATAAATGCCGATGATGAAAAATATTAGGGGAGTGATATCGATGTATCCAGAATATGTTACTAAATTGGAAAAAGTAAAAGGGATTTCACAAGAAGAGCTAAAAGAACTTAAACCTGTTGAAGAAAAGTATAAGTTTAGAGCTAATGAATATTACTTGGACTTAATCAACTGGAAAGACAAAAATGATCCTATAAGAAAGATCATAATTCCAAGTGTTGAAGAATTGGAAGAGTGGGGATTAGAAGACGCCTCAAAAGAACATTCATATACAATAAGTAAAGGTCTACAACATAAGTATAGAGATACCGCTTTACTATTAGTAAATGATGTATGTGGAAGTTTCTGTAGATTTTGTTTTAGAAAAAGATTGTTCAAGAACGTCGGTAAAGAAGTAGTTAGAACCCGTGAAATTGATCAAGATATTGATTATATCCGAAAACACGAAGAAATCACAAATGTTCTCTTGACTGGTGGAGATCCTTTACTTCTTTCAACAAATAAACTTAAATCAATTATAGAATCTATTTGTGAAATAGATCATGTAAAAATCATTCGAATAGGTACAAAAACTCCAGCCTTTAACCCTTTTAGAATAATATCGGATGGTACTCTACCGAGTTTAATTAAAGAAATTTCCAATAGTGGTACAAAATTATATTTTATCGTTCACTTTAATCATCCCAAAGAATTAACCACTTTTTCTATACAAGGAATAAATATACTCCAAAATTCTGGAGCCATAATAGCAAATCAAACCCCTCTTTTGCATAGTATCAATGATAATCCTAAGACATTATCGACATTATTTAAAAAGCTATCCTTTAACGGTATTCCTCCTTATTATGTATTTCAGAATAGGCCTGTAATGGGAAACAAAGGTTTTACTATTCCTTTAGAAAAAGCTTATTCAATATTCCTAGAATCCTTAGAAGATATTTCAGGTTTGGCCAAAAGACCAAGATTTGTAATGTCACATGAATCCGGTAAAATAGAGGTTACCGCATTGACAAGTAAAAATATTATCTTTCGTTATCATAGAGCGCACAATCCTGATAACTATGGTAAATTTTTTGTATTCAAAAGAAATCCAGAAGCCTATTGGTTTGATGATTACAAAGAATTAGTGGAAGTATATAATTACAAAAGTTTTCAAAATATATAGGCAATTTTTCTTTTCTTGAAGGGGTAAAATTCTCAGAGAGTTATTTTAAAAAAGGAGAAGACTAGATATGTTCAATAGTATAACTGACGTTCCAGGAATAAAAGTAGGACACTACACTGATTATAAATCCTTAACAGGTTGTACGGTTGTTCTAGCCGAAAATGGGGCTGTAGGTGGAGTAGATGTCAAAGGCTCAGCTCCGGGTACAAGAGAAACAGACTTACTAAAACCTGGGAATCTTGTTCAAAAGGTACACGCTATTTTATTAACCGGGGGAAGTGCTTTTGGTTTAGATGCAGCAGGTGGAGTTATGCAATTCTTAGAAGAAAATAGTATTGGCTTTCAAACAAACACCGTGAAAGTCCCTATAGTACCCTCTGCCGTTATTTACGATTTGGATATAGGAGACCCAAACGTTAGACCCGATAAGAAATCTGGTTATATCGCAGCAAAATTAGCATCGTCAGTTCCTGTTGAAGAAGGATGTGTTGGTGTAGGAATTGGGGCACTCGTTGGTAAGGCAGCAGGTGTTGAGAATGCTATGAAAGGTGGAGTAGGGAGTTACTCTATTGAATTAGGGTATGGAATAATTGTCGGGGCTATAACAGTTGTGAACGCTACAGGAGATGTTTACGAAAAAGGAGAAATAATAGCTGGGGCTATAGACCAAGACAATAAATTTTTGAATATATCTGAATATATGAAAAAATTGAGTTTTAATGCTAATCCAGGTGAAAATACAACTCTATCCGTTGTAGCTACAAATGCAAAATTATCTAAAGAAGAAGCAAACAAAGTTGCTCAAATGAGCCATGACGGAATGGCAAGAGCAATAAGACCTGTTCATACTATGTACGATGGGGATGCTATTTTTTGTTTGTCTACAGGTGATTTACCAAGCGACGTTACTTTAATTGGTGAAGTGGCAGCAGAAGTGGTAGAAAAATCAATTATAAGAGCTATAAAATCGGCAAGAAAAGTTGGCAATATTCTCAGTTACAAAGATATATATCCTAGTAACAAATAATTCCCAATACTCCTGTCATAATTATTATAAAAATGGGATTTAATTTTGTGAAAAATAAAAGCAACAAAACACCAATAAATATAAGAAAGCTCATCAAATTTTCGACATTAGTGATTCCCATTGTATATGCCGAACCAAGTATCAACCAGATCACAGTAGGTTTTAGAAATTTAAGAATATTTTGTTGAGTATTACCATTCCCGTTCTTAAAAAATCTGCCTATCAGTAATCCTATAAGTAACGAAGGTAATCAATCTTATACCTTCAGAGATATTTTGTAAAACGATCATTTCTCCTGTTTCCTGACTTTGACAGTTGAGAGAGGGAGAATTCGGTGAAATAGCAAGAGGGATTGAATATAGAGTAATAGGATACGAGGGCAAAAGATTACTCATAATGCATTCAAAAATGATAAGAGAAGTATTTGAAAACATGGAATACATAGATATTAAAACTAACGAACAGCATTTCGTCATCAGGAAAAATTGAAGAAATATTTTCACTTGGTATATAAATGAGCAACGTTGGTAGCTGCAAAGGATTCTGGTTTTATTTTATAATTATATCCCAAACCTTTTACGTACCCAGTAATAACGTTAAGAACTTCTTTTGATCTACCGTTTAATCCTATATCAAGGTGTATTTCTGGCTTTACTAAATTTAAGTTATTTTCAATAAATTCTGCTGTATTTAAACTAAATTCTGCCTCTTTTATTAATCTTGAGTACATATCGTATGACCTACGTTCGTGAGTGACATAATAAAAATAAGTAGCTCCATTGCCTACTTTGTAAATTACTATAGCAGTAGCAAAGGTTACATGTCCATCTCTTGCATGGCTATCGGTTCCTACCCACACTTTGTAACTTTTGTTTTCTAAAAATAGTTTAATGAAATTAATCAAATCTTCGTATTCTACAGTTCCTACAGATGGATTTCTTAACTTGAAAACATTACCCCCTTTCTCAATAAGTTTTTCTCAATTATACACCAAAACACAACAATTTGTATTAAAAATTCTTAAGTTTAATTAAGAATGCTTCTTAAATTCGAATTAAAAATTTGGTATAATATTCCAAAATAAACAAGAAAAATGGGGGAGTATGGATTGATTAGAGCATTTTTATGGCTTTTGCTAGTTACTGTGATATGGGGTTCCACCTTTCCAATTCACAAGGTTGTTTTAACTGACCTTCAAACTTTGCCCTATTTGTTTATAAGGTTTGGTATTGCAGCTGTTTTGTCTTTCCTTATTTGGAAAAAGCATTCTTTCAAATATGGGGCAACCTTAGGAATAATTTTAGGATTGGCACATGCTTTACAAACTTATGGAATAAATTTTACAGATGCTTCCAAAAGTGGATTTATTACCTCTTTATATATTCCGTTCACCCCTATAATTTCTTATTTAATTGAAAAAGAAAAACCCAACTTCATTCAGTGGTTGTGTTTTCCCTTGTCTTTGTTAGGTTCTTACATGCTTTTTGGAGGTGTTTCAGGATTTAATTTTGGAGATTTCTTAACGCTCTTGGGTGCCGTTTTGTTTGCAGTTCATATTGTTATAATAACAAAATTTTCAAAAGTTGTTGAAGAAACTTCGCTTTTAGCATATCAATTTTTATTTGCTGCTATAATCAATTTGTCAATATCATTCAACTCTAGTTGGAGATTAGGTACTCCCATTTGGATAACGATTATATACACCGCAATTTTAGCGACCATAGTTGTAAATTTTTTGCAAGTTAGATATCAAAAGGTAATCGGTTCAAATTCAACCGTTCTTATATTCATTGGCGAACCAATATTTGCTTCATTATTTTCATTTGTTTTTTTGGGGGAGAGATTTTCTGGATTGCAGATAGCTGGAGCTTCAATTATGATTGGAGTAATAATTTTAACTACTTTTTCATATAGAGTAAATAAATATTTAAAGAAGAAATTAGATTTGAAAGAGCTTTAAGAAAGAGGAGGATTTCTAGTGAGATACATAGATATCAGAAGTGATACCGTTACACAACCTACTCAAGAGATGAGAGAAGCGATGTTTAAGGCAGAAGTCGGTGATGATGTTTACGATGAAGATCCGACGATAAAAAAATTAGAAAAATATGCTGCAGAAGTAGTAGGAAAAGAAGATGCAGTTTTTGTACCTAGTGGAACTTTTGGTAACCAACTTTCCATCTTTACACATTGTGAAAGAGGGAATGAAGTTATCCTTGATGATAGTTCACACATAGTTGTTCACGAAGTTGGGTCGGCTTCAGTAATCGCTGGAGTACAATTGAGGACTATAAATAGTGATAAGGGAGTTATGTCACCTCAAGATATTAAAAAAAGAATAAGAAAGGGAGAAGACGATCTTCATTTTCCTTCTACTGGCTTGATATGTCTAGAGAATGCTCATTCCAATGGAAGGGTTGTTCCGCTTGAAAATATGAAAGAAATATCTGAAATAGCACACGAGAATGGAATTCCAGTTCATTTAGATGGAGCTAGAGTGTTCAACGCTGCGACCTACTTGAATGTTGATCCCAAAGAGATAACTCAATATTGTGATTCGGTCATGTTTTGCCTTTCAAAGGGTCTTTGTGCTCCTGTAGGTTCAATTGTGGCTGGGAGTAAAGATTTCATCCAAAAGGCCAAAAAGAAGCGCAAATTGATGGGTGGGGGTTTAAGGCAAGCAGGATTTTTAGCTGCAGCAGGGTTAATTGCCCTTGAGAAGATGAGATTCAGATTGAAAGAGGATCATGAAAACGCCAGATATCTTGGAGAAAAACTGGGCGAAATCCCTGAAATTTCTGTGAACTTAGACGATATTCAGATAAATATGGTTTTTTTCACAATAAACAAAGATATATGTTTTGAGGAAATAACACAGTTTTTTTTAGAAAAAGGTATTAAAATAAATCCACCAGAAAATGGAGAATTCAGATTTGTTACTAATTATTGGGTAAGTAAAAAAGATGTTGATTATATTGTTGAAACAATGAAAGAATATTTAAAAAAGTGGTGAAAAAATGTCTAATTCAAAAAAAGCAGTAGCTTTACGGTATAAACAAGGAACAGATCAAGCACCTAAAGTTGTTGCTAAAGGTGTTGATTCAATAGCCAGAAGAATTATAGAAATAGCTGAAGAGGAAAACATACCAATAGTCAAAAGCGAAAAAGCTGTCGAAGAGTTTTATGGTTTGGATTTGGATGAAGAAATTCTTCCTGAAATGTATGAGATAGCTGCTGAAATAATTGCTTTTGTCTATAAGTTGGATAAAGAGTTCAGTTAGTTGAAATCACTTTGTATATAGTACTACCTGAACCAGACATCAAAGCAAATATAATCCCTTCATCCTTTTCTAGGGCTTTCTTTTTTTGTTTCAATTTAGGATATTCTTTGAATACCACTTGTTCGAAAACGTTAAACGCATTTTGTTTAGCAGTTATAATGTCGTTGCTTTTTAAAGCGTCGTACAGTTTGTAGGGATCACCAAAATGATTGATACTTTCCCAATTTTGGTCGATTTTTTCATACATTTTTTTTGTATCAATGTTATAGTTCATGGGGTATATTTTAATATTTAATTTTAAAGGTTCCAAAAATTCCAAAATTTCCCCTTTACCTTTACCAATAGCAGTTCCACCTTTTATCAAAAAAGGAACATCACTTCCAATTTTGCAACTTATTTCGAATAAGTCTTTTTCTGGTATGTTAAAAATATTTGAGAGGAAGCCCAAAACAGCTGCGGCGTCAGCACTTCCTCCTCCTACTCCTCCACCGATAGGTAAATTTTTAATAAGTTTAATTTTTAAGTTAAAATCGTACAAACCGGTTTCTTTTTTAAAGGTCTCAATTGCTTTTTTTATTATATTTTTATCCCATGAAATGGTCAAGGGAGGTTCTGATTCGAATATTTCACTTTTAGAAAATTCGATAAATATTTCGTCGTGTTTGTTAATCGATTGGAAAAGGGTTAAAATATTATGATAGTTATCTTTTCGTCTACTAATTACATCTAAGTAAAGGTTAACTTTTCCAAAGGCTTTTAAATGCATTGAAATCCTCTTTTATTCGTTAGTATCTTCTTCTTTTGACATAGCTTCTTCATCTTCGAAAGACACAGGTTTTACAATTGGAAAAGGTATAATATCGCGAATAGTCGGGGTATCGGTAAGCAACATACAAACTCTGTCGATACCTATTCCTAGTCCTCCAGTGGGAGGTAAACCATATTCTAACGCCCTTATGAAATCAAGATCCATCATTTGAGCCTCTTCATCACCCAACTCTTTGAGTTCCATTTGTTTTTTAAATCTTTCAAATTGATCTTGAGGATCGTTCAATTCAGAAAAGGCGTTAGCTATTTCGTTGCCTTTTATTATTAATTCAAATCTTTCTGTTAACCTTGGGTCATCTTTTTTTCTTTTTGCAAGTGGAGATAGTTCTATTGGATAATCCATAACAAAAGTAGGTTGAACGAGTTTATCTTCGACTAAATCCCAAACTTTGTCTAGATAATGGTATCTATCTTCTATTTCTACTTCTTCGCCCTTATCTTTCAAAAAATCTTTAAGTTCTTGATCACTAGCTTCTAATATATCTATTCCAAGATTTTCTTGTATGAATTCTCTCATCTTTATTCTTTTGAAAGGAGGTGTAAAATCTATTTCTTCTCCTTGGTACATAACTTTCGCTTTGTTGTGAACTTTTTTGGTAATGTTGTACAAAAGGTCTTCGGTTAGTTCCATCATATTATTATAATCAGCAAAAGCCTGATACAATTCAATAGACGTAAATTCTGGATTATGCTTGTTGGAAACACCTTCGTTTCTGAAAATTTTCCCTATTTCATAAACTTTTTCCATCCCACCGACGACCAATCTTTTAAGATGTAATTCCGTAGCTATCCGTAGGTACATATCTATATCATAAACGTTTAGGTGAGTAATAAATGGCCTTGCATTTGCTCCCCCCATTATACTTTGAAGAACAGGAGTTTCGACTTCTAAAAAGCCTTTGTCGTTTAAGTATTCTCTAATGTATTTGATGACTAAAAAACGTGTTCTAAGGGTTTTAATGGTATCATCGTTTGCGATCATATCCACATATCTTTGTCTATATCGAACTTCTTTATCTTTGAGCCCATGCCATTTTTCAGGAAGGGGGCGAACAGCTTTTGAGAGTAATTCTATTTCAAAAGCCAAAAGGGTTAATTCGCCTGTTCTTGTTTTGAAAGGATAACCATTTATTCCTACCCAGTCTCCGATATCAATATATTCTTTGAAAAAATCATAACTTTCTTGTCCTACTTGATCCAAACGGATATATATTTGAATACGTCCAAATTCATCCTTTAAATCAGCAAAAGCGGATTTGCCGTGTTTTCTTAGATTCATCAACCTTCCGGCGAAATTAAAAACTTGATCAGGCAATTGTTGGCCAGCCTCTATTTTACTATCGAAAAGGTCTTTGATTTGTTGGGAAGTATAATTTTTTTGAAAATTGTACTTATACGGATTGTATCCTTTTTCTCTCATTTCTTTAATTAGATGTATTCGTATATTTCTAAGATCCATGCTTTGCCTCCTGCTTGGTAAGGTTAGTTTGTGGTGTGTGAAATCTTAGCTTATCTCTTTGATTTCTATTTTCTTTGAGCTTCCTCTAGCTGTTTTAATGTTGATAACTTCCCCTTTTTTTCTTCCTAGTAATGATCTTCCAATAGGAGATTCAATACTGATCTTACTTTCTTCGATATTTGCCTCTTGAGGGGTAACTAGCAGGAACTCCTGCTCTCTATTCAATCTATAATCTTTTATTTTCACCTTTTTTCCCAAACTTACGGTAGAATTATCGTGATTGCCTCCATTTTCAATTATTTCAGCGTTGTCTAATATATAATCTATCTCTTTGATTCTGGAATCTATCATTCCTTGCTCGTTTTTTGCCTCTTCGTATTCACTATTCTCTGAGAGATCTCCCAATTCCCTGGCTTCTTTAATTCTTTCGGCAATTTCTCCCATAAGCCTTTTTTTAAGCTCTTCTCGTTCTTTTTTTAATTTTTCGTATCCTTCTCTGGTTAGTTTGTATACTTGCTCAGCCACTTTTGTATCGCTCCTCCCATTTCTAATAATGGTGATTAACTATTTTTTAATTCTCTTATAGCTTGTAAAAAACTGTCTAAATCTCTAAATTCTTTATACACCGAAGCAAATCTTACATAAGCTACCTGATCAATTGATTTCAATTGATCCATAACCTTATCACCAATTTCAGAAGAGTAAATTTCTGAATAGCCACTTCTTCTTAATTGCTCTTCTATGTTATCAACCATTTCTTCAATTTGATCAGTGCTGACAGGCCTTTTTTCACATGCCTTTAAGATCCCGTTCATTAGTTTTTTTCTATCGTAAAGTTCTCTTCTACCGTCTTTTTTTATTATTCTTAGCCTTGTTTGTTCGTATCTTTCATAAGTTGTAAAACGAGCTTGACATTGCAAACATTCTCTTCTTCTTCTTATGGAAGTGCCGTTACTAGCTGGTCTTGAGTCTAGAACTTTCGTTTCATCGTAACCACAGAAAGGACATTTCATAATTATTGCACCACCATTTTATCTAAATTAGGTATTTTTTAGAGATTCAGCAATTTTTGAGATTTTTTTCAGTTTATTATACAAAGTAGATTTTTTCATTGATAATGATTCTGCCATGTTGCTCAAACTTGCATCTTCATTTTCTAATCTAAAAGCAGCTATTTGTTTTAGGTCGTTTGGTAAACTATCTAAACCTATACTTTCTTGAATAATTTGTATATCCTTAATTTGCTTTATTGAACTATGAGCTGTTTTTGATGAATTGGCAGATATTAAATTAATAGTCCTTGTTACGTCGCTACGTAAATCCCTTATATCCATCAATTCATTTAGTTCTTGTACTTTTTCCTTAGCGTTGAGAAGTTCGAGTATATTCAATATGTCTTCACGTGATTTTATATATACTTTTGAACCTTTACTTCTATTGAAAAATCTGGCATTCACACCTAAAAGGCTCTTAAATGTTCTAACTAAATCCTCTTTAAAAACATTGTTTGTTTTCAAATTGAATTCTAAATGATAGGATTCTTTTACTGAGATAGACCCACAAGATAACAATAAACCTTTAAGGAAAGATCCAAAAATCACTGGATCTTTTTTTAAAGGTGGGGAAAATTTATTTTCATTTAGATAAAGATTGCTTTTCTTTAATATTTTATCTATTGTTTGATAGTTTAAGAATATAGAACCTGTTCCACCAAGATTTAACCTTTTTTCGTTATTAAATTGTACTTCGAATTTATTGGTAAAAGAATATTTGCACAGTTTGTACAATCTTTTAAAACTATTCAAAGATGTTATGGATATTTTTATTAATTTTTCAGTTTCTTTTTCAATAATTTCGCCTTTTCCTATGAAAAAACCATAAAACTCTGCTTCTGGGAAAATGTAGTCACTATTCACCAGACTTAATTTTAAAGTTTCTGAAAAGGAATTCATTGAACGCATTTTAAAATCAACTCTGATGTTTTTTTTGGGTCGTGTCTAATTTTTGGCTCTTCGTCGTTTATAATATAAACCAAATCAGATACCACTACTCTTCTATCTTCTTCCATATCTAATTTTACTGGGATAGATCCCATTTTTTGGTATCTCTGAATTATTTCATATGGTAAATTTGATTCGTTGGCTATGATGTAATCTAATTCTTCACCTAAATAATTTTCTAATTCTTGAACATGATCTTTTAAAGAATAATTGGTCGTTTCCCCAGGTTGTGTCATAATATTTGCTATATATACTTTCTTAGCTTTGCACAAATTGATTGCGTTTCTTATGCCATCTACCAATATATTAGGAATAATACTGGTATATAAACTGCCAGGTCCAAAAATTATTATATCGGCTTTTTGAATAGCCATAACGCTTTCATCAAATGCTTCGGCATTTCCATCCAACCAGATTCTTTTTATATTTTTGTTTTTCAATACAATTGATGTTTCACCAAAAATGATCTCACCATCATCAAGTTCTGCTACAAGTTTTAGGGAATCCAAAGAAGCCGGAAAAACCCTTCCTTTTATTTTCAGTGCTTCGGACAAAGTTTTTATCGCTAATGGAAAATTGTTACCGTTAATTCGAGTTAATGCTAGCAAAATTATGTTACCGAGATTATGATTTTTTAAGAAGCCTTCATTAAAACGAAATTTAAGTAATTTAGTCAGAAAGGTTTCTTGCTCAGCCAAGGCTAATATATTGTTCCTGATATCTCCTGGGGGCAATATATTAAAATCTTCACGCAATATTCCTGAACTTCCTCCATCATCTGTAACGGTAACGATGGAAACAATATCTACATCCAGATTCCATTTCAACCCCCTTAATATTTGACTTGTCCCCGTTCCACCACCAATAGTTACAATATTTTTCATATCATCAACCTACCCAAAGAATACTTTCTTCAGTTAAAAATGTTTGCAAATGAAATCATTAACTAACCTATCTTTCTATATCTCTATGATTTATGCTTACATCTCTACCTTCATTTTTTAAAATTTCATAAACCTTTTGGGCAACATAAACCGATCTATGTTGCCCTCCTGTGCAACCTATGCAAAAATATGCTTCTATACGACCACTTTCAGTATATTTATCTTGGATGAACTTTGCTAAATTAACAATCTTCTCAACAGTTTCATGAGTTTCTTTAAATTTTTCAAGGAATTCAATTACTTTCATATCTAAACCAGTTAGTTCATACATCTCTGGAAAATAAAAAGGATTTGGAAGGTATCTCACATCAAAGACATAATCAGAGATTTGTGGAATACCGTTTTTAAATCCAAAACTGATAAAATTTAACTTTAGTTTTTTCATATCTTCTTTAATCAACTGGAAAAATCTTTTTTTAAATTCGGTTGGTTCTGTTGAAGAAGTATCGATAACTATGTCACAATAACTTTCTATTTCTGACATGACTTTCATTTCTTCATCTATGGCGTTTTCTAAAGAAAGACCTAACGGATGAGTTCTTCTGCTTTTTTTGTATCTGTTAATTAGCTCGGTTTTATCCGCTTTTAAAAAAACTTTACGAATTTCCATATTACATTTGGCCAAACTTTCAACATTCTGAAATAGTTCGACCAATTTATCGGGATTTTTCCATCTAATATCGCTCACTATAGCTAGTTTTTTAACGTTACTGGTACATAAAATGTTTAAAAAAGGCTCTATTAAATGGGGTGGTATGTTGTCAACTGTATAATACCCTTCGTCTTCTAGAGATTGCAATAATAAGGTTTTACCTGCCCCCGATAATCCGGTTATTAAAAAAACAGTTGGTTTTATTTGCAATGTTATCAATCGCCCTTAAATACTTTATAATTGAATTTTTTTAAAAATAGGATGATACTTTACGTCTTTCATAAAAATTTTGGAAAGAAATTTGAATTTTTCTATGTTTCCTGTAACTAAATAATTCACTTTAATTTTTCCATCTAGTCTGTCTAAATTTACCTCATTTTTTAAAAAGTCAACAATTCCATCTGCGGGGTCAACAATGGAGGAATTTGTGTATTTTCTAATTTGGTTTTCTAGAATTGGATAATGAGTGCACCCTAATATTACCTTTTGGTACTTGGATTTGGAATCTTGTAGATAAAATCTCAAAACAGACTCTGCCATTTGTCCATCCCAATAGCCTTCTTCTATTAATGGAACGAACAAAGGGCAGGCCTTTTCTTCTATTTTAACTATTTTTTTGTTTAGAAGTGCCTCTTTATAAGCACCCAAATTAATGGTGTTTTCGGTGGCTAACAAAAGAACAGAATCGTTCCTTCCTATTTTTTTTACAGCGTTTTCTATTATACTCACATAAGTGAAGGTATAATTTTTCGTGTCGAAATTTGTTTTTTTTACAATGGAATCTGTTGTATTACAAGCAGAAATTAAAAGCTCTACTTTCATTGTCTGAAAAAAAGATAATATGTTTTTTAAATTTTCTCTTAAAAAAGAAATAGGCTTTGAACCATAAGGTACATTTAAATTATCAGCGAGATAAAAGTACTCATGATTACCAAAATTTTCTATGACTTTTTTTAAGACCGTTAAGCCACCTATTCCTGAATCAAAAAGACCTATTTTCATAATCGGAAAATATCTTACCCCCATTGGATACTTTTACTTTGTTCATCACTGTCTTCTTCGTTATTTCTAAGTGCGGTATTTAACATGTCACTAAATTTGTCAACCATGTGTTTGATTTCTTGTTTCGTTTTTATACTGTTTAATTTTTCGTTTAGAAGCAAAAGGAGAAAGATATAATCCGCTTCTTCTCCACCGGTTTTTTTTGCATAGGTTTCAACTTCAGATTTTATGTTTTCTAAAATTTCGTTTATAACATCCTCAGGTTCGTCTACTTTATATTTATAATCTTTTCCTAAGATTTTTACTTCAATTGAGCGATAATTCTTCATGATTTTTCATCCTTAAATGTTTTTTATGAATCCATTAATACTGATTTTGATCCGGTTCATCTTGGAATGAGGCATTTGAAGAAGCCGGATTATCAAATTCTCCAGTTCTGAACTCATCTCCTAATCTTGATATAAGGGAACTTTTTAACTGATTTAGATGGTTTTCAATTTCATCATTCTTTCTTCTTAATTCTTCCAATTCGCGTCCCATCTCTTCTTTTTCATTGTTTACTTTTTCATATTCACCAAACAATTCATCGTACTGAGTTTGAAGATCATTTTTTTCTTTTTTTAATTCGTTGTATTTGTCGGCCAATGTTTCTAACATATTTTCCAATTCCTTTAAAACGTCCATTTGTACTTTCCCCCTTTATAATAGTTTGTTAAAGTTGAAACTAAAGTTATTATAACACACCTAAATGAAAAAAAAGGTAAAATTAAGAATATTTTTTAATTTTAAAATAAAAAAAATAAAAGAGGCATAGCCTCTTTTAGTCTCTTGCTTTAACCAAAAATTTAATTGCCGTTCTCTCTTCTCCTTCGATTTCAACATCCGAAAATGCTGGAACACAAACCAAATCGATTCCGCTAGGTGCAACGTATCCTCTTGCTATTGCTATAGCTTTAACAGCTTGATTAACTGCACCGGCTCCTATAGCCTGTAACTCAACGTTTCCTTTATCTCTAATGATAGCAGCCAAAGCACCAGCAACAGCAACTGGATTTGAGTTAGCAGCTACTTTTAGTACTTCCATCTCTGCCATGAATGATACCTCCCTGTAATGTTTTGTTTATAATTTCGACTTATATAGAAGAAATGGCGCATCTGGTGGGATTTGAACCCACAACCTTCGGATCCGAAGTCCGACGCTCTATCCGGTTGAGCTACAGACGCTCTTCACTAGTAATAATTATACCTTAAATTGACTGTTCAAATCAAGACCAAAATTTTTTTAATCATATGATATAATTTATTCGTGGAGGTAAGATTATGATGAGAGTTAAAGATAAAGTTTTTTTAGCCTTAGATTTCGAAACAACTGGTTTGAACCCTGAGTTTGGAGACAGAATTATAGAAATTGCCGCAATTCCCATATACAATACAAAAATTAATTTCAAATATGCTTTTCATACATTGGTGAATCCAAGTATATTTATACCTGCAGAGGTCTCAAAATTTCACAAATTAAATAATCAAGATATTTCTAATGCTCCATCCTTATTGGAAGTTTTTCCAAGATTTAAAGAGTATGTCGGTGATTCTATAATTGTATCACATAACGTAAAAATGGATCTAAGGTTTTTAGATATTGCCGCAAAAGAAAGTGGAATGTTTTCAATTGACAATTACTATATTGATACTCTTGAGATTTCTAGGTACTATTTTGATAAAGGTCCCTACAATCTTGAATTTCTTTCAAAAAAATTCAATTTAGGGATTAAACAATTTCATAGAGCTTGGGATGATGCTTTATCTACTGCTAAACTTTTCCAAAAATATATTAAACTTTTTTCTTTCGAAGCAATAACCAACTTTATTAAAAAATGGGGTGATTGATTGTGGTTAAGAATTTTATTATCGATACAAATGTTTTGATTCATGATCCTAACAGTATTCTCAATTTTCAAGATAACAATGTTTTAATACCATTTCCAGTATTAGAAGAAATTGATAAGCTAAAAACGAGAAGCGATAAAGTGGCAAAATCCGCCAGAGAGGTTAACAGAATTTTAGATAGTTTTAGAAATGGGACACCATTACATAAGGGGATCAAATTACCTGGCGGAGGTACATTGAAAATCTTGGCGCTGGAAAAAAACGATGAAAAACATAAAATCCCTACTTATCTGGGAGAATCAAAAGATGATTTCATATTATATTACGCCATGTTTTTAAAAACAACAGATGACTTACAAACTATAATAGTTAGTAAAGATTTAAACCTAAGGATCAAGGCTGATGCATTAGGATTAGAAAGCCAAGATTATTTGACTGATAAAATAGACATAAAACTTCTACCTGATGGTTATTACATAAATGAAAATCCAAGTATAGAGGTTGAAAAAAAGGATGAATATGATTTTTCAGAATTAGGGTTCAAAGAAGAACCTTTCCCAAACACATATCTGAATTACGGGGATTTATTTTTAAGATATGATTCTAAGTCAAAAAAGTTCCGAACAATTTTGGTTGATTTTGAAAGCGAGATTTTTGGAATAAAACCCAGAAACGTTGAACAAGTCTTTTCTTTGGATGCACTTATAGACCCTGACATACCTTTTGTGACGCTAGTCGGCAAGGCTGGCACGGGTAAGACGTTACTAGCGTTAGCGGCAGGGTTATATTGTGTGCAAGTTGAAAAGTTATACAATAAGCTCTTAATTTCAAAGCCTGTTATACCGATGGGGAAGGATATCGGGTATATACCTGGAGATATAGAAGAAAAGATGCGGCCATGGTTACAACCTATATATGATAATTTAGACTTATTATTTAAAGGTACCGGTAAGAAACCAGAAGAATATTTAACTAAAAAAGATTTATTGGAGATAGAAGTACTTTCCTACATAAGAGGAAGAACGATTCCAAACCAATACATGATAGTTGACGAAGCACAAAATTTAACACCTGCTGAAGTAAAAACTATCTTGACTCGAGTTGGAGAGGGCACAAAAATTGTATTAACAGGAGACCCATATCAAATAGATAACCCCTATTTAGACAGTTCATCTAACGGTTTAGTCTACACTGCATCAAAATTTAGAGATAATTCTTTATCTGCGAATATTACAATGAAAAAAGGTGAAAGGTCAGAATTAGCCACTGTATCTTCTGAAATTCTGTAGACTATGTTCAAAAAGATACTTAGGGTGGGCTAAGGGTTGAAGGAGTGCTAAAGCAAGTTATGAGGAGGAAAAATGAATTAATGAAGGAAAAAAGTCTGCATCCTGAATACGATATATATATAGACATTGCAAAGGAAGACATTCACCTTTTAATTTATCTTGTTGAAGCTGAAGCTCACATAATGAACGTTAGAAAAAAACAAGAAAATGGGTATTTTAAAATAATAGTACCAGCAGGATTAGTTGCTGAAGCAGTAACTTTACTTAACTCTTTGAAAAATTCTGACATCAAAGTGGAGGTTGTAAGTATTGAACCACATAACGGGATTATTTAAATATATTCCAATACCTAGAGAACATAGTCCTGATATATACTCAGTTGATTATGAAAAATTAAGAAAGCTTGGTTTTAACACTATTCTTATGGATTATGATTTTACTATTACTGCCTGGAGAGATGACAATATTTCAGACAAAACAGTGAACCTTTTAAACAAATTAATAAACGATGGTTTTAAAGTGGCAATAGTTACAAATTCCAAAAGAGAAAAAGTAAAAATTATTGAAAAACTGACTATGGGTAAAGTAAAAGTATATACAAGTATGAAAAAACCTAATACTAAAAAATTAAAATCTGTTTTAGAAGAACTTGGTTCCAAAGAGTCAGAAACTGTTATTATAGGTGATCTTTTTATCACGGATATTAGCGTAGGAAATCGTCTGGGATTGTATACAATTTTGATAAATCCTTATACCTATGGACTCGAAAATAAGTTTAAGCAATTTATGGCTGGATTCACAAAATTTGCTTACAATGTATTTTTTTATACTATAGGTTGGTTTTTTAGAGCAATTGATTTAGTAGGTCCAAATGAATTTAAAAAAAGTGTATTTGATATTGATTACCAGCACCTAAAAGAGAAAGGGTATAAAATTTTAGTTTTTGATTTCGATAACACTCTCAGCGAATGGCATAGTGATTATTTACAGCCAAAAGTGATTGATCTCTTTTTAAAATTAAAAGATCTTGGATTCTATGTATTAATAGCAAGTAATAGTTCAAAAAAGCGTTTTATGAATTTAAATACCCAATTAAGTGATTTGGGCATAGATTTATTGGCTTCTGCAATGAAACCATTAAGATTTAAGATCAGAAAAAAAACAAAGTTACATGGTTACAAACCTGGGGAAGGTGTAGTGATTGGGGATCAACTTTTCACGGATGTTGCTTTAGGGAATGCTTTAGGTTTTTACACGATAAAAGTTAAACCTTTGTCTAAAAAAGAAGGATTATGGACTCGATTTATGAGGTTTTTTGAAAGAATAGCATTGAAATGGATAAGAAAAAAGCCCACCTTGGTAAAGAACGAGTAATTGTTATAGGAGTATCAAAAAGAAGAAAGAAGCTTCAACCTAGATACTAACATTTTTTTTATATAAATTGAAATAAACATTTTGATAAAATCAAATAATATAAAAGGTAATATTCCTACTTTGAAAGATAGAACAAGGCTTTTCATATATATTCCTAACCACATCCAACCTATAGAGTATATTACAAATAAACCCAATAAACCTGAAATAAGGTCTGAAAGACCTTTTTTAAATTTAAGGAAACTTATGCAAATAGCAGCCCCTGGAAAAGAAACTAAAAACCCTCCGGAAGGTCCTAAAATGTGAACAATTCCTCCTGAGAAGCCTGCAAATACTGGCAAGCCTATTGAACCCAATAATAAGTAGATCATTTGAATAGCAAAAGCCTTTTTTGGGTGAAAAAGGTATCCCGTCAAAAATACAAAAAGTAATTGAAAAGTAAAAGGTATGGGACCCAAAGGAATAGTAATCTGTGAGCCTATACACATTAAAGAAACAAATATGGCTATAAAGGAAAGTTCTGCAGGTCTTATTGTTATTTCAGTTCTCCTCCAATTAAGTTTTTTCCAACCATTTCATAAATTATATCAAAAAGAAAATATAAATATTGAGAAAAACAAATTGAGAAAAACAAAGAATTTTTAAAATAATTGGCTTTAAATGACTTTAATCGATTTTAAATGACTGTAATTGAACTTGCTAATCTTAATTATTAGGTATATAATTAATGTAACCGATTACATTAATTCGCTTGATTTTTTACCCAGAAAACATAATTTGAAACTTAAAGTTATTTATTTACGATTATTTAAGGAATTAAATTCATGCTGATTTTGTGTAAACGATTACAAAAATTGTTCTAAGGGGTAATTATTATGTCTTTAAAAATAAAAGATATTGCTAAAATGGCAAATGTATCCGTAGCGACAGTTTCTCGAGTATTGAATGATTCCGATAAAGTGAGCCTTGAAACAAAAAATAAGATTATGAAAATAATACAGAAATACGATTATAAACCGGATAGAATAGCAACTTCTTTAAGAAGAAAAAAGACGGGGATTTATGCAGTTATTTTCTCTGTGAAAGGTGGAAAGGTTTTAGAAGATACTTATTCCACAAAATTTTTAAAAGGCGTTTTAAATTATTTTTCTTCCAAAGGTCTTAAACTTATCGTAGATATCCATGAAAATGGCAATGTAGCTGAATATTACAGTAATATGATAAAAAGTAAGGTTGTTGATGGTTTTATTCTTTTAGATATCAGAAAAAATGATGAAAGGGTGAATCTTTTAAATAAAGAAAAATTTCCATATGTTGTTATAGGTAGAAATGATGAAAATAATTTTGTATACATTGATAGTGATAACGTAGCTGGAGCCTATATGGCTATCAAACATTTAAAACAAATAAAATGTAAAAAGATTCTTTATATTAGTGGTGATATGGGGATTCCCGTCTCAGAACAGAGATTAACAGGGGTCAAAAGTGCTCAGAAAGACTTGGGAGTTGAAATAGATGTGGAATTCGGCGATTTTGATGAAGAAAAAACAGTTGAAATATTAAAATCTATTCTAAAAAAAGGTTTTGAATATGACGGAATATTTTGTGCCTCAGATACTATGGCTTATGCTGCAATGAAATTTTTGAAAGGTTTGAATATAGAAGTACCGATTGTTGGATATGATAATATACCGCTTTCCGAATTTGTGGGTTTGAGTACTATTGACCAGAATATTATAAAAATTGGTTATAGTGCTGCACAAACAGTGGATAACATGGCAAAGGGGAAAGAAACGATTTCTATGGTTGTTCCTTCAAAATTAATTAAGAGGCAAAGTACATTGAGCTTTATTCAGAAACACATTTAGTAACATAAAAAATCACTTTAAAGGAGGTATTATTGTATGAGAAAGTTAGCTTTATTTGTTTTAATGGTTTTGTTGGTAGGTTCATCTTTTTCTGCTGTTACTATTACCATCACAGGATGGCCTGGGAATCCTGCTGAAGAATCAGCTATAAATGAGATCGTTCAGAAATTCAACTCTTCTCATCAAGATATCCAAATCAGATGGGATCCTATTGCTGGAGATTATAAACAAACACTGATGACTAGGTTATCTGGTGGTCAAGGACCGGATCTGTTCTATGTGGATGTGTATGTTTTCGAAGAGCTAGCAAGGGCAAATGTTTTACAACCTTTAAATCTTTACATACAAAGAGATGGTTTTGATATTGATGACTTCTATCCCAACTTGGTGGATGCGTTCACATTTAACAATAGAATATATGGAATAGCTAAAGATTTTTCAACTCTTGCTCTTTTTTACAACAAGGAGATTTTTGATGAATACGACGTTCCTTATCCAACTAGTGATGATACATGGTTTGATTTGTTGTACAAAGCAACATTATTGAAAGAAAGAGGATATGAAGCACCATTATCTTTGGCAGCAGATTTCAACAGGTTGATTCCTTTAATTCACAGCTTTGGTGGGAGATTGGTAAAAGAAGATTTATCAACCGCATTAACCGAGAAAGAAGCGGTAGCTGCCTTAAAGCTTTATACTGAACTAGTTACAAAACACGAATTGGCTTATCTACCCTCCACGTTGGGTGCAGGATGGCTTGGAGATGCATTTGCTAAAGAGATGACTGCTATGGTTATGGAAGGCCCCTGGGCTTTGGGATATATAAGAGAATCTTTTCCAAATGTCGAAAAAAAGACAGGTATAGTTGAATTACCAAGTCTTGTTGATAAATCCTCTATGATATATACGGTTGCTTGGAGTATGAATAGACAATCTGCACATAAGGATGAAGCTTGGGAGGTTTTAAAATTTTTAGTAACGGAAGGACAAGAAATTTTCGTTGAAAAGGCAGGAGTTCTTGGTTCGAGGCAAAGTGTGGCCGCTGAAGATACAGATCCTATGAAGCAGGTATTCTATGATTCAGTTGAATTTGGTTACCCATGGAGAGTTCCTACTCCTACCGGTATATTTGCCAAGGCAAACGATTACTTGAACTCGATACTAAATGATCTTTTTGCAGGAAGAATTACAATAGAAGAAGCTGTAAATTCTATCGAAAAAAATTACAATTCTTGGGTGACTCAGTAGATCAGATTAGGCGTGCTGAATGCTTTTATTCAAGTGAATTAAATGATGAGGGGTTACCCCTCATCATTTTTTAAGAAAAGAGGTGATTTTATGAAACCTAAAACAAGAGAAGCAATATCTGGGTATGTGTTTGCTTCCCCTGTTATAATTATAGTTTTATTATTTGTTATATACCCAATTATTATGATATTTTATTATAGCTTTACCAACTTTAATCCTTTAGAAACACAGAAATTTAAAGTACCTCTTAACTCACAGGAAACTATTGAGCTTCACATCGGGATGTTCCAGACAGATGTGAAATCAGTTGAGGAAATAGAAGAATGGTTTGATTTGCTATCTTTTATTCAATATGATGTTGGAATAAATTTGACTGAGGAACAAAAAGATGCGGTAATTGAATATTTTGATACTGAGAAACTTTTGGAGAATTTTATCGAAGGTAAATTAAATACAATTATGACAAATTCTGAATTTATGACAACTTATATGAAAGAAGAAAAAGATCTATTCAAAAAGTATAGGCCCCAAATCGTCGGATTAGAAAATTTTCGAAGAATGTTTAATGATGATTACGTTAGAATTTCCCTTTTCAACACCTTACTGTATACATTGATCGTTGTCCCTATACAAACTTTTTTAGCTGTTTTGTTAGGAGTTGCAGCAAATTCAAAAGTTAAAGGTGTTAAATTTTACAAGGTTGTATTTTTCCTTCCAGCAATAACATCGTCTGCAGCTATTTCTATGATCTTTTGGTTGATTTATTCTAAGCCAGGAATTTTAAATCGAATTCTGGTAGTACTTTTCGGTAATTTTGGATATCAACCGATAGATTGGCTTAATAACCCAAACACGGCGTTATTTTCAATAATGCTCATGAACATATGGTCTACCGCAGGATATTTTATGATTACCTTTTTAGCAGGATTACAAGACATTCCAAATTCATTATATGAAGCTGCAGAGATAGATGGTGCTACTGGGAGGCAGAAATTTTGGAGGATAACTCTTCCTCTTTTAAGGCCACAGATCTTGTTTGTTATAGTGATGGGAACTATCGGCTGTATGCAAGTATTTGATCAGATTTATTTTTTAATCGAAAATATGAGAAATATCACGATTTCATTTTACATATATAAAAATGCCTTTGAATATGGAAATATGGGGTATGCATCATCGCTTGCGTTAATACTTTTCGGAATCATTATGTTTATTACTTTTTTGCAGCGAAGATATATCCCTGAAGAATATTGAGGTGAAATTAATGGTAGAGAAAAAATGGAAGATTGCTAGGATAATTTCCTATATTGTTTTAATTGTTTACACTTTAATTTCTCTTTTTCCCTTTTTATGGGCAGCACTCGTATCGTTTGTACCTATGAATTATGTTGACGAAAACGGTATTACTAAAGGTACCGATGTAATGAGTTGGCCACCCAAGATAAGAGTTTTTGAATGGCCACCTAAGGCTTTTGGTGCTCCTTTGACATTTGAAAACTATGCGAAGGTTTTTGAAGTAGTTCCGTTGTATTCGAGATGGTTTTTAAATACAGTTTTATATGCAGGGTTTATCACCTTAGGGAACATTTTAATAGGTACCCTGGGTGGTTATGCTTTTGCGAGGCTAAGATTTCCCTTAAAAGAAGTGTGGTTTGCTCTTTTTTTAGGAACCATGATGGTTCCAGCTCAAGTTACCATGATCCCCCAATACACACTGATGGTAAATTGGGATTTAGTTAATACGTATTATGGGATGGTATTTCCAAAATTGGCAAATATTTTTGGCCTTTTTTTGATGAGACAGTTCTTCATGAATTTTCCAAAGGAAATGGAAGAAGCTGCAAGAATAGATGGTGCTGGGATAGGAGGGACTTTTTTCCGAATAGTATTACCCAATGCGAGACCTGCTATTGGTGCGTTGGCAATATACACTTTTTTAGGTGCTTGGAACGACTTTCAATGGCCTTTAATAATTACTTCTCGTAAAGAGATGTACACCTTAACGTTGGGATTAAACTTCTTTAAGACATCTTATTATACGTTCTGGCAGTATATGATGGCGGCAACTATTATAATGACAATTCCAATGATAATTATTTTTCTTTCATTTCAAAAACAGTTTGTTGAAACAGGCAGAGCTGCTGCGGTTAAAGGTTAAACGATCAAAAACTTAATGATGAAGGTATGAGATTTTGGAAATGAAAAGGAGGATTAATTCTTGATAAAAGCCTGCATTTTCGATTTAGATGGAGTGATAGTCGATACTGCGAAATATCATTATATGGCATGGAAGAGACTTGCAGACGAGTTGAATATACCTTTTAATGAAAAAGATAACGAAAGGTTAAAAGGTGTTAGTAGGATGAAAAGTTTGGAGATTATATTAGATTTGGGAAATGTAAATCTTAGTCAAGAAGAAAAAGAAGAGTTGGCACAAAAGAAAAATAATTGGTACGTTGAGTGCATAAGTAACATGGACAAAAGTGAATTACTTCCTGGTGTAGAAGAATTTATAAAAAATTTGAAAAGAAAGGGGATTAAGGTTGCAATCGCATCAGCTAGCAAAAACACAAAATTAATTTTAAAAAAATTAAATTTAGAAGACACCTTCGATGCGGTTATAGATGGAACAATGATAGATAAGGCAAAACCTAATCCTGAAATCTTTTTAAAAGCTTCTGATTATTTAAATGTAAAGCCCGAAGAATGTCTCGTTTTGGAAGACGCTGTTGCAGGTGTTCAAGCTGCAAAAAAAGCTGGAATGAAAGTTATTGGTGTGGGAGAAAAAAAAGTATTGAAGGGTGCGGATAAAGTAATTAAGAATTTTGAAAACGTTGATTTAACTTTAATTGAAGGTATTTAAAAAATGTTTCTTGTAGGAGGGAGTAAATTTTGAGCCTTTGGCAAATAGAGCAAGATGGATATAATCAAGAAGAAAACAAAAAATACGAGACTATTTTCACATTAGCGAATGGTTATCGTGGGTTTAGAGGGTTCAATGAATTTTCCAGTGAAGGTTGGAAGGGTAACTTTATTGCTGGCATATATGACAAATCAGAAGCAGAAGTCCAGGAGATCGTGAATAATCCGGACCCTCTAACAATAAAATTTTATATCGATGGAGAGGCAATTAATTTAGATAATCACAAAATTAGAAGTTTCAAAAGATTTCTGGATATGAGGAAAGCAGTTTTAAAAACAAATATAGAAATTGAATTAGGTTCAAGGAAAATATTAATGATCAATGCCGAAAGATTTGTTAGTAAGAATAATGTCCACAGATGGGCAGCTAAATATGAAATAATACCGAAGAATTTTTCAGGAAAACTTATTGTCGAAAACACAATAGATGGTTCAATTACAAATTCTATGTATGATCCTTATAAAGAAGTAAAACATTATAATGTTCTAGAAATGAAAGATTTGAAGCCCGGAATATTTTTAAAATCTTCTACAAAGGATAAAGCAATTGATGTAATAGAAGCAACAACGTTGCGTTGCTACAGAAATAACAATAACCTTTTACGAAATCGTTCTTTTAAAATTTTAGGTGATAAAGCAAAAGAACTTTATGAAATTTTTCTAGAGAAAGATGAAACTTATACTATTTATAAGTACGGGGTAACTTATACAACGAGAGATAAAATAAGCGATATTGAAAAAGTTTCAGAAGAAGCTTTAGTAGAATTTGCGTTTAAAGGTTATGAAAAAGAATTGAAAAAACATTTTGAAGAATGGGAAAAGATTTGGGAAGATATTGATATAGAAATAAAAGGTGATAAAAAGGCCCAGTTAGGCATTAGATTCAACGTTTTTCAGTTAACCTCATGTGCCAATAAAAATGATACTAATATTAGTATCGCTGCTAAAGGATTACACGGAGAAGGATATAAAGGACATATATTTTGGGACACAGAAATATTCATGGTACCTTTTTTTGTATATACTCAATCGGAAACGGCAAAATCGCTTCTACTATATAGATATAATACGTTAAATGGAGCTAGGGAAAATGCCCTTTTGAATGGATACAAAGGTGCTCAATTCCCATGGGAGTCGACAGATACTGGTTTAGAAACTACCCCTAAGTGGGGAAAAGACTATCTGGGTAATCCTGTAAGAATATGGACGGGCGATGAAGAAATCCATATTTCTGCAGACGTTCCTTTTGCTTATTGGGAATATTTTCGAGCTACTAACGATGAGGACTTTATGTTTGATTATGGAGCTGAAATATTTTTTGAAACTGCAAAATTTTGGGAATCTAGATTAGAATATAATGAACAAAAAGATAGATATGAAATTAATAATGTTATAGGTCCTGATGAGTTTCATGAGCATGTAAACAACAATGCCTATACCAATTATTTAGTTAGGTGGAATTTGCAAAAAGCTCATGAGATCTCTAATTTACTTAAACAAAAAGATTTCATAAAATATGACAGGCTTTGTAATAATTTGGGCTTATCAGAACAAGATTTCACTAATTGGAAAGAAATTTCGGAAAAAATATTTATCCCAAAATTTGGTAACACAGAACTTATAGAACAATTTGAAGGTTATTTCGAATTGAAAGATTATGTAATCAATGAATGGGACAAAAACAAAATGCCGTTGTGGCCTAAAGGTATAGAGATAAACAAATTAGATAAGACACAACTTGTGAAACAAGCTGATGTGATAATGCTTTTATTGTTGTTTGAAGATGAATTTGATTGTAATACAAAGAAATTGAATTATGATTATTATGAGAAAAGAACTATGCATAAATCTTCGTTGAGTCCATCTATGTATTCAATAATGGGCTTGAAAGTAGGAGATACTCACAATGCCTATGAATATTTTATGAAAACAGTAATGACTGATTTGGAAGATAATCAAGGGAATGCGGAGTTTGGTTTACATGCTGCATCTGCAGGAGGTTCATGGCAAAGTGTTGTCTATGGTTTTGGGGGATTAAGTGTAGATGAGAATGGAGTTTTGAACCTCAATCCTTGGATACCAGAAAAATGGGAAAATTTATCTTTCAAAATTTACTGGAAAGGAGCAAGGATAACAATTAGCATCTTTCAAGATAAAATAATTTTGGAATCAACACACGATCTAAAGATAAAGGTTTTTTCTCAAGATTATTCTTTGAAAGGTTATAAACCCTTTGTTTTTGATACTTCAAATACAATATAAAAAGCGGGCCATATGGCCCGCTTTGATTAAGCTCCGTACTTTTCTAGTTTTAAAGCATTTGCCAAAGCTAACGGCATAATATCTAATGCTGATATCGTTCCAAGGGTCCCCTTTGCGCATTCATATTCATCAAAAGATACAGACAGTCCTTTTCTTACATATTTTGAATAAAGCAAGACTGGGACAGGATGCCAACTGTGTGCTTTTAGTAAAGCAGGAGTGGAATGATCTCCGGTTATAATTAAAACATCTGGATTGAGGCTTAAAATTTCTTTTACGGCTTTATCGGTATCCTCTATTACCGTCACTTTTTCCTCAAAATTACCGTCTTCACCATAAGAGTCAGTTTTTTTCACATGAAAGTAGAAGAAATCATATTCATTCCATACTTTTTTCAATGTTTCGACCTCATCTTCTGTTGTTTGACCAGCTTCTAAAACGTCCATTCCAACTAATTTTGCAAGCCCTTTATACATAGGGTAGGTAGCTATAGCAGCGGCCTTTAGTTTATAATTTTCTTCAAAAGATGGCAGTAGAGGATGTTTGGAAAACCCTCGTAATAGTGCAAAATTCATTTTTGGTTGATCCTTCAACACTTCCCCTATCTCTCTTATCAATTTGTTGACTATATTAGCCATTTTTTCAGAATCAGGATTCGTTGCCTTGGCCCATTCCATTGGCTGACCTTCTCTTTGTGGATCAGCATCGGTTACCTCATCAAATAAGCCTTCACCTGTAAATTTGACGACAAATCTATGCTCTTTTCCAGGATAGAAAGTAATATCAACATCTTCTATTTTTTTAATATTTTGGGAGAGGATTTCTACGATTTTCTTTGATTCTTCACTAGAAGGTCTCCCTGCCCTTCTATCAATTATTATTCCATCTTTTATTGTAGCAAAATTTCCTCTTGCGACAACGTCCTTTTTATCTACTCTTATTCCTAATCCGAGAGCTTCTAATATACCTCTTCCTATATCATACTTTAAGGAGTCATAGCCGAAAAGTGAAAGATGTCCAGGCCCGCTACCCGGAGTGATTCCCTGTGAAACAGGTACACTTTGTCCCAAATCACTTTCTTTGGCTAATGCATCCATGTTGGGTTTGTATGCAGCTTGAAGTGGTGTTTTACCGTCTTTTGGTAGATCTCCTAATCCATCCATGACGAGTAATACGATTTTAGAATCTGTCTTAACTACTAAATCTTTTATAATTTGTTGCCTATCAACACTAGTCACTAATATTACACCTCCGGAATTAATTTTTATAACTTATTTAATCCTTTAACGTAGTAAAAATTTTATTTCAGATATAATGTTGTTTAAAGCCCTTTCAACGTTAATTCTTCCTGTTAAGACATCGTAAACATTATTTTGTATAGGGAACGAAATTTCTGTGTATATGGGTGATTTTGGTTTCAACACTAAATTTTCTAAGGAATATTTAAAATTCAATAAATTAGGGTCTACTTCTGAAATAGTTGGTTCGTTAAAGACTTCTAAATCAGTTGGTAAAAAGTTTAATTGTGTCAATCTTTGTATTTGATTTTCTTTGGAAATCAAATATTTTATAAATTTTTTTGCAGCTTCTCTTTCTTCATCAGAAGCATTAGGGTTAATTGCCAAAGCTTTTCCTTCAAGCACAAATACATGTTGATTAGTAAATTCAGTTTTTGGAATAGGGGCAATCCCCACCTTTCCATTAACAGCAGAACCTTCGCTATTTAATAAATGCCAAGCATAACTCAAATTCCTCATGAAAACAGCCTCGCCACTTTGGAATATATTTCTGCATTCTTCTTCTCTGTACGTTGTTATGCCTTTTGGACTAATTTCTTCAGATATAATGTTATTTAAGATTTTTAAGCTTTCTAAAGCCTTTTCCTTATTTTCTTGCTGTTCTAGAACAAAGTTATCACCTTCGAATATCTTGCCTCCATTAGAATATAAAATTTCAAGGAAAAAAGTTGTGAGTTCCTCGTATCTAGCACCCGGCCAAACCAAACCTTCTATTCCCTCTTTTTGAGAAATATCCTTTGCGATTGTAATCAATTCATCCCAAGTTTTCGGTACTTCGTATCCATATTTTTCTAATAAATCTTTTCGATAATACAAAACACCAGTTTCAACGTAATAAGGAATTGCTTTTATTTCGCTGTTAATTGTTACCATTTCTATGGTTTGTGGAACAAGATTGTTTACGTCAAAATATTCGGCATCTTGATTTAAGCTTACAAGAAATGGAGAAAATTCATTTATCCATTCCATATCGAGAGATAAGATCGTAGGTTCTTTTGCGTTGGTGACTACAAATGTCCCGTAAAATTTGTAAGTTGAACCTGGGTAGCTAGGAATCAAATAAATTTCAACGTCAATATCTGGATTTTGTTTTTCAAAATTCTCTATTTGGGAGTTTAGTAATTGGATTTGATCTTCAATTGATTCGACCGCTATAGTTATTTGAACAGCAAACAAGTTAATAAATAAAGATGTGACAATAAAGACAAACAATTTTTTCTTCATTATATACACCCCCTTGTATTTCTGTATTAATTAAATTATATCATAAAAATATCAATTGTTTTTTAAGGTAAAGTTCATTTGTCAATTATAAAAGGCAGACTGTTTGGTCTGCCTTGTTTTGAAAACTTTTTTATATCTTAAAACTTTCAACCAACCCTTTTAACTCTGTGGCTAATTCACTCAACTCTTTTGCTTCTTCGTTTATTCCTACAGCTTGGTTTACTTGTTCGTCTATTACACTTCTTGATCTTTCTAATTGTTCACTTATTTCTGTTACCGCTTTCGCTACCCTGTCCATCGCTGTGCTCATCTCTTGCGCACTTGCACTTTGTTCTTCTGCACTTGCCGTCATGTTTTCTATCCCTTGGTTCATCCTTTCTATCCTTTCTTTTATCCTGTTGAAACTTTGTTGTACATTTACCATCTTTTCGTTTATTTCTCCTATCGTTCCTACTACCTTGTTCGTAGATTCGTTTACTTTGTTCGTTCCTTGCGTTATGTTGGTTAGTATCTGGGATATTTCATCCGTTGCATTCCTTGATTCTTCCGCTAATTTCCTTATTTCATCCGCTACTACTGCAAATCCTCTTCCAGCTTCTCCTGCCCTTGCTGCTTCTATCGCTGCGTTTAGTGCCAAAAGGTTCGTTTGTTCCGTTATCGAGTTTATCGTTTCTACTATACTTTGTACGTTCTTGGCATTGCTTGCGAGTGTTTCTACTTCTTTTTGACTTTCTTTTGTCCTTTCTACCGCTTCTTTCACCGCTTGACTTATACTTTCTATCGTTTTGCTTCCTTCTTCTGCAGCTTTACTTGTTTCATCTGCTTCTTCACTTAGCCTTTGTGCGTCTTGGGATACTCCTTGTGCCGCCCTTGCTACTTCGTCTACCCCTGAGGTTACTTCTTCTACGTTCCCTGCCGTTTCTTCAGCGTTTGTTTGTATCTTGTCCATTTGGTTTTTGAGTTCTTCTGAGCTCTTTCTACTTTCTTGTGATGATTGCGTTAGACTTTCTGATGCGTTTTCTACTTTGTTTGATGCTTGCATTATTGAGCCCATAGATCTTCTTAGTTCTTTACTCATTTCTGATAGAGCGTTAGCCATCTGCCCTATCTCGTCTTTGCTTTTGCTTTCAAAGTTTACCGTTAGGTCTCCTTCTGAAAGCTTTTCAACAGCATTTGTTAATCGTTCAATTCTGTCTCCGAATTGTTTTCTAAACAAATAGGAGACAACAATAATGATAACGATTAGAATTAACAGTATAAATAAAACGTTTCTTATAATTTTATCCAAGCCTAGATCTAATTCAAAATTTACTTGTTTCGGGGTTAATGAAGGTAGTTCAAAAGATGTTTGTAAAGGAATATTGATTGATGTCTCTAATGTTTGGAATTCTTTTGCAATTTGAAGGTATATGCCATCGAATTCATCTGTTTGGAAATAAAAACTTCTCAAAGGTTTATTGATTATTTCTTCACTGATAAATTGTTCATTTAATTTACTTTCATTTAAAGAAACTTCCTCTTCTGG
This sequence comes from Petrotoga olearia DSM 13574, assembly GCF_002895525.1. Taxonomy (GTDB): domain Bacteria; phylum Thermotogota; class Thermotogae; order Petrotogales; family Petrotogaceae; genus Petrotoga; species Petrotoga olearia. Next base: position 185,955 of record NZ_AZRL01000022.1, on the reverse strand, counting down.
TAAATTTGAATAAAGAACGTTGAAATCTTTATTGAATAAAGTTATGTATGCGTCTAGAAGTTTCGATATTTCCAACAATTTTTGATTGTCAAATTCTTCTAAGACCACTAGAAACCCATTTACCGTGTTTGTAGCGATAGGATCGACTACTGGAAAAATTCCGATAAAATAAGGTGTAGAATTGAATGACTTAGTTTCTATAACCGGAGTCATATAACCAATGTCTAGGATTGTTTTAAATTGGTTATTTAAAAAGTCTTCGATATTCAAATCTTTTGTATATTCATATCCTTTTAAATAGGTTTCAGCCTTTTTTTGTACTTTATACGACGTATTTCTTGAGGTAATTTCCAAACCACTTCCACGCGTATCAGGAGTGTTCATAATCCAAAGTTGCATCCCGTTGTATTGTTGGGATGTTACGTAAGGTTCAAGTAAACTGTATCTTTCAATCAAAGAAATAGATTTTGAAGCGGTTTTCTCTTGAATACCTGGAATAGCAGCTATCATTTTTCCTGATTTCTCAAGTGAATTTTTTTCAGTATCTATAAAATTAATGAAAACGTGACTTAAGGTTTCTAAAGAATTATCAAAAGAATCTGTATAATTTTTTTCTAACTGTTCGGAAAATTGTGCCTCAATGATTTCTATTTGATTGGTTAAATAATCGTTGTATTGGTTTAGTTGTTCTTGAATTAAAGAGTTATATTTATTAATTTGATCTAAATAATCCTGATTTAAAGACTCAATCAAGGCAGATACTTGTGCCTCGTTTTGTTCAGAACTTTTTTGAATAGCATTGGTAATGTATATTACAAAAAATACACTTGGGACCAGAGCGAAAAGAATCAACATAATTCCTATCTTGTTACCGAATTTGTTAAACCAATGAACTTTAGATAAGTCCAATTTTTTCACATGGATTCCCCCTTCGTGGAAGCGTTTTCTTCAAAATTATACCATATCAAAAGAAAATAGTAAACTAAACTGATAAAAAAGAATTTTATTGCTTATTTAATACAATGTTTTGATAAATGAAAAAATTATAAGTTATAATTAACTAAATATAGAAAATTTTGGAATGACTAAACTTTAAAAATATGATTTTTATTGTAAAAGGATTATAAGGATAATTGTATGTTTTGAAGAAAGTTTTAGAGTTTCTAAAGAAAGCATACTTAAAATCACGAGGAGGAATAAGTATATGAAATTAGAAGATAAGATGTTGAATGCCCTTAACGAACAAATAAACAAAGAAATTTTTTCCGCGTACCTCTATTATTCGATGGCAGCATATTTTGATTCAATCAATTTAGAAGGATTTGCTAATTGGATGAAAGTACAAGCAAAAGAAGAGCTTACTCATGCCCATAAGTTGTATGACTATATTTACGACAAAGATGGTGTAGTAGAATTAGGTAGTATCGAAAAGCCGAAGAAAGGATGGGGAAGCCCCTTAGAAGCTTTTAATGATGCATATGAACATGAACTTTCAGTTACACAATCTATCGACAAGTTGGTTGATTTAGCCATAGAATTAAACGATCATGCAACTCAAAGTTTTCTACAATGGTTTGTAAACGAACAAATAGAAGAAGAAGCTAATACAAAGAAGATTGTAGATACCTTGAAAATGATTGGTGAAAACAAAACAGCTTTGTTCATATTCAATAGTCAACTTGGTAGTAGGCAATGAAATAATTTAATAAAATATAGACTGTTATAAATAAAAGGGAGTTTACTCCCTTTTATTTGATAGGTTTTTTAAGCTTTCCAGTACATCTAAAACATGATCTTTTACTTTTACATTTTCCCATACTTTTTTAATTGTTCCATTTGGATCTATCAGAATTGTTGATCTAACAACTCCCCAATTTTCTTTACCGTAATTCTTCTTAAGTTGCCAGACGCCGAATTTTTCAAGAACGGAATGTTCGGGGTCACTTAGTAAAATCACTTTTAAATTATGTTTTTCTTTAAAGTTTGAATGTTTTTCTACAGTATCGGCACTCACTCCCACTATTTGGCAATTGTATTTTTTGAAATCCTCTAAGTAGTTTGAAAAATCAACTGCTTCTTTAGTACAACCAGGAGTGTTATCCCGTGGATAGAAATAGAGTACAAGCCATTTTCCGATAAAATCCCTGCTATTAATCTGATGACCTTCAGAATCTTTGAGTGAAAACTCTGGTATTTTATCGCCTATTCCAAAATTAAGATATTTCATTTTAAGCATCCTCCTTTTTTAAAAGGCGAATCCACAACGTTTGTTTCTAATTTAAAAATAATAATTTGAGTGTAAAAAATTGAGTTCTAAATGTCCGAAATTTGTAAAAATTTTAATGTCTTAAGAAACTCAGAGATTTTCCTCAAACCATTGTTTTAAGGGCAAAAATAAAATCAGCCTTTTTGTCTATACGAAGAGAGATACTTATTCCTCAATTTTATAGCTTCTTCTTCTGGCAGGATAGAAATATTACCAATTTTTAGGGCTTCAATATAAATTTGAGCTGTTTTTTCAGCAACTATTGAAGCTGTCAATGCTTCTGTCTCGTTTGCTCCCACAGTGACTAAACCATGATTTTTTAATATTACTGCGTTATTTGTTCCTAGAGCTTTTACTGCATTGTGAGCTAACTCCCATGACCCTGGTTCTCCATATCTTGCTACATTAATTTTTTCACCACAGATCATTATACCATCTTCGATTAAGGGTGGAATAAACTCCTTAACAATCGATACTATGGATGAATATATAGGATGCGTATGTAAAACGCAATTCACGTCGCTTCTGTTTTTGTAAATAGCTATATGAAGTTTGTACTCCGAAGAAGGTACTCTGAATCCTTCAAGAACTCTACCCTCAAAATCTATTATTGTAACATCTTCATCGACCATTTTTTCATATGGGTACCCTGATGGAGTTATATAGATTTTGTTTTCGTCTTTTAATGAAACATTTCCCCAGGTTCCTTTCACTAATCCCTCTTGTGATATTTTTTTGCATAATTCCACTACTTTGTTTTTAATATTCATTATTTAATAACTTTCTTGAGAAAGTTTTAGACCCCCTTTTTATAAGTTTTTCAACTGTCTCTGGAAACTTTGAAACCTACTTTTAACAATGCTTCTAGAATCCAAAAATTTTTAAAATACCCCCATCATTCTAAGTTACATACAATCTGCTTTAGCTTCCCTTTAAGTTTTTTATTTCCTGTTTGTGGAATGAATGGATAAGTTTATTTAGAAAGCCATGACATACATTACTAATAAATGAGTTACCCACAATGCTAAAGCTATGGATATTTGTATTTTAATAACTCGATACTTATCTTTCATTTCCAAAAGAGCCGCAGGAACGATATTAAAATTAGCTGCCATAGGTGTCATTAAAGTTCCGCAATAACCTGCAGACATAGCCAGAACAGCTATTGTTGCTGGATCTGCCCCGTGGATTTGGATTACAATTGGTATCCCTATTCCAGCAGTGATAACTGCAAATGCAGCAAAAGCGTTTCCCATAATTATCGTAAATAGAGCCATTCCAAATGCATAAGCAAAAAGTGCCCAAAATAGATTCTGAACTGGGAATATAATTTCTATCCAACTAGCGATTATTTCCCCAACTCCTGATTGATTGAACAAGGCTCCCAATGCTCCTAAATAAGGTGGAAGAACCAGGGCCCAACCAATTGCATCGCTAGTTGATCGTCCAGAGTCTAATATATGATCAAATGTTTCTCTTGGAATATACAATCTATTTAATATTAATGCAATAACACTTCCAAATCCTAAACCAATTAAAGGATTCCATCCAACCACAGCGAATAAAATCGCAACACCTGAAATAGTTAGAATGGGAATTAATAATTTGTTCCCAAGTTGTTTTCTTCTTTTTTCTTTAAATTCTTTTGAGGTATTGAAGTATGTACCTTTTCCTATCTTTCCTATACCTGCATCAATTGCGATTACGACAACCAAAATACCAGAAATGACGGGGGGTAACCATTTCCCAAAAATAAATAAAATAGCTAATATTATCCAAAAAATCATAGTTCCCACCTTTTGTTGGTGTTTTTCATCTTTCCAAGTTAGATATGCGTAATATAGTAAAATCAATCCAATTACAATATAGAAAATTTCTAATGTATTTGTGGAAGAGAAGAATTCTTTCATTATTTGCTCACCCCTTTGAATCGTCTATCTAGGATCATAAAGTAAATAAATCCATAGATAGCCGCAACTATAGCCATAGGAATGGCAGCTTTTGCTAAACTAGTTAAATTTAACTCAAAGCCCATTTCACCCATAACTCCTTGAATTAACAGTAGTCCAGCTGAGGCAGGAAAAACGTTTTGAGCAAAGAAATTTCCTATATTTTCTGAGGCAGCTGTCATGGCTTTGATTTGTTCTTCATCATCCTCATTAATTTCAGCCTCTCCTATAGATCCTCTTGCCATCGGATAAATTAAAGGTCTTACGAATGCTGCATGTCCTCCTATTCTTATGCCTATTGCCACAAAAACCTCTCGTATAAGTTGGTAGATATAAGCTATTCTTCCAGGAGTAGCTGCTCTTAATTTAGATATTAAATGCCCCATTTGTTCCATAAGACCATGTCTTTCGGTGATCCCGATAGCAGGTAACATAATTAAAAATAGAATCATAGTTCTATTAGCAATAAAAGATGAACCAATTACCTCAAGAATCTGCACTACACTTAATCCACCTAATAGTCCAGAAACAAAACCACCTAAAAGAACAGATATAAGAGGATTAATGTTGAATTTACTTCCCAAAGCTAAACCTAAAACAACGATTAAAACTCCTAAAATAGGCAACCAAGCCATCTCTAGACCCCCTTTTTAAAATATAAAAGTTATAATTTTATAGTTTTTTGAATTGCTATCTTCACTGCTTTTACCTGTAAGTCTAACGGCAGGCAAGGTATATTTTGACCATTTGTGAGAAATTTTTCAATGACTTGTTCTGGTAGATAAGGAACATGGATAAAACCTGTCTTAATAGGAAATCCAAATTTTTCAGAGTGATACAAACTTAAATACATAACTTCGTTGCAGACATATAATCCAGCAGTATTAGAAACAACAGAAGGGATTCCCTCTTTCCTTAATTCGTTGACTATTTCTTTTATAGGTAGTTTAGATAGGTAAGCTGTTTCCCCATCTTTTCTTAATTGTTCGTCTTTTGGTTGATAATTTTCATTATCGGGGATTCTAGCGTCCATCAGATTTATAGCTACTCTTTCCAAGCTTATACTGCTCCTACCACCCGCTAATCCTAAGTGAATTGAGATATCAGGTTTGTGTTTTGCCATTAGTTCTGTCAAAATTTCATCAGCTTTTTTGAACACAACAGGTAGGACCTTTGTAACTATTGAAACTTCTTCAAACTTTTCATTTGTTAGGGAGTCGATAATTTTTTCTGTTGGATTTATTTTATCGCCCCCAAAAGGTTCAAAACCAGTAACTAATACTTTCATAAAATATGACCTCCTTTTTAAATTTTACGTACTGTCTTTTGGAACTCTAAAACATCGATTAGCGGCCCTTCACCCTGCTCCCCACCCCACAGTAAGCCCACATGACATTTGGATAAAGGAATTTCCACTCCTTTCATATACAAAAAGCGGACAAGAGTCCGCCCATTATTCGTATTAATTATATCATTTTTTCTTTTGAAAAGAAATAAAAGCCTCTTTCCAGATATCATGTTCTTTTGGCTTAAAACATTGAAATTCGAAAGATCTTTTTATTAAGTCCCTTGCTTCCTCAAAGTTTTTTACAAGTTCCAAGGCGTATAACTGAGAGACTAAGTTTCCTACGGCTGTTCCTTCAATAGGGCCAGTTAAAACAGTTAGTCCTGTTGCATCCGCAATGAATTGACAAAGTAATTCATTTCTGGTTCCTCCACCTACCACATGGATCCTTTTAAACTCGATTTCCAATATCTTTGATAGTTTTTCTTTAACTTCATTTACTTTGAAGGCAATCCCTTCCAACGCCGTTCTTATGACTTGAGATGTTTCATTTAAAACGGTATCGTTATCTTTTATAGATTGTTGAATTATTGCCTGTATCATGTCTTGAGGGTTTTGTAAAGAAGGATCATCTACATTGATATAAGAAGAAAATGGTTTTGCGTTCTGTGCCATTTCTGTAATTTTTTGATAAGTATCGCTATTATCCGGCAAGTTGAGACTTTTTATAATACCTTGGATTAACCACATTCCTGTTACGTTTGCCAATATTCTAAAAGATCCATCCAAGCAACCCTCTGCGGCTAAATTGTTTTCCATGAGTTCTTCGTTGTAGGGGACCTCATTAACAATGGCACCAGTCAAGCACCATGTTCCTAAGCTAATGAACATGGTATCTGAGGGGTCTGAAGCAATTGCGGCATATGCGGACCCTGTGTCGTGACTGGCTGGAAGAATTACATCTATGTTTGAATTGTTATTTAAAACATCTATTTTTATTTTACCGATTTTTGTACCGGCAGGTACTATTTCAGGTAATATATCAGGAATGTCAAACTTTTTCATTATTTCATCGTCCCATTTTCTTTTTCTATGGTTATAAATTTGAGTAGTTGTAGCCATTGTGAAGTCAATAGCTTTTTTACCGGTTAAAAAGTAATTTAATAATGATGGGATCATCAAAAGATCTTTTGATATTTTGACAAAATCTGGGGCGTATTTTTGGTAGGCTAATATTTGGTACAACGTATTGAACGGTTGAAACTGTGTTGGAGAATGTTCATATATCCATTTCTTGCCAGCTTTTTCTATTGCCTCTTGCATTGTATTCGTTTTAAACATATTTCTATAATGAATTGGATTGTTTATTAAATAACCATTTTCGTTTAAAAGTCCGAAGTCCACTCCCCAACTGTCTATTCCTAAGGATAGTATCTTTTGATCATTTTTTTGAGCTATTTGAATGCTATCAATTATATGATTATACAAATTTAAAATGTTCCAATAAGATATTCCATTTATTTCAACCGGGGAATTTGAAAAACGGTTTACTTCACTCAATATAAGTTTGTCATTGTGTATGTTACCAGCCATTACTTTTCCACCTGACGCCCCGAGATCGATAGCTAAGTGTAGATATTTCAAGATTATCACCTTTTCTTTATAAGTATTTTTTTAGAACAACTTCCCTTTTTATTTGATGCGATTTTGCTTCTTTAATTGCATGCATTTTTAACGGATTAAATTCTAATTCGCTTCTTATAATTGTTCCACATTACTAATCGATCTATACTTTGTTAAACATGGCTCTTTTTCTATTTTTTATTTTTTCTTTTATCTCAGTTAACTCCATCATTGCTCCTCCTTGTTTCTTCTGAAAAATTCTTTGAATGCAGCTATTTTCTCGTCTGGTATTTCATTCACGTTAGAATAGAGTTTTGAAATAAATGAAACTTGAGAGAGAAACTCTAAAGTTTCCAACTTTACATATGCTTCATTCATGTCCTTTCCCGCAACGGTAACACCATGGTTTTGGAGAACGAATACACGAGATCCTTTTTCTAAACCTTCGTTAAAGGCATCTGCAAATTCCTGGGTTCCAGGCATTTGATAGGGGATATAGGTTATTGGATCCAATACTAAAGAAGATTCAGGAAGAGCATTTATTGGTAATTTCTCAAAGGTGATCGCGAAAGAGGTAGCATATACTGGGTGAGCATGAATAATTGCGTTTACATCATTTGTTTTTTCGTATATTTTAATATGCATTTTTCTTTCTGAAGAAGGTTCTTTGAGCCCGTCAATTTTATTTCCGTTTTTATCTACTGTGATGATATCTTTCTCTGTTAGAAAGTGTTTTATAGTCGATGTTGGAGTAATATATATTTTGTCTCCATATTTTATACTCATATTTCCGCCTGTTCCATCTGTCAGTTTTCTGTCCCATACTAATTTTGCAAATTCTGCAACTTCTTTTTTTAATTGCTCCTCTAGCATGTTGTAGCCTCCTGTTTTTTATTGTTTGAATTGATAATCCTAAATTTAATATTATATTTTTGTAAAATATGATCATCATGTGATAATATTATGATATAATTTCAACATAGTATATCAGTAATTAGGCGAAATACAAAACTAACATAATCAAAGAATTTTCGAGTTATTCGGAAATAATTCATTATAATCGACCATAATCGGATTTTTTGCATGATTTTAAACTTTTTAATTTTTTCTTTAAAACATATTTATATAAAACATCGATGGAGAGTGATTTTAATGACAAAAGTTATGAGGCAGGATAGAATTTTAGAAATTTTAGAGAGAGAAAAATCTGCTAATATAGAAGATTTGGCTCGAGAGTTGGATGTATCTATGGTAACTTTAAGAAGGGATATTTCAGAGCTTTATAAAAAAGGGCTAATTGAGAAATTCTACGGAGGTATAAGAAAAAAGAGAAATAATTTATCTGAAGCTCAATTTTTTGAGAGAATGAAACTTAATCAGGATAAAAAAGAAAAGATTGCTGAGTTAGCCTTAAAATTTATAACTCGAGATTCGACTTTGTTTTTAGATGCAAGTAGTACTTGCTATATTTTAGCTCAAAAAATAGCTCAAAAAAAAGAGTTTTTGAACATTGTAACTAATAATCTCTACACTGCATTGGCACTCTGTGAAAATCCTACTCACAACGTTGTAGTTGCAGGTGGAACATTAGATAACAAAAATGGTGTAACTGTTGGGGTAATTCCCGAGAATATGATGAAAGAAATCCGTGTAGAAAAAGCCTTTTTTTCTTGTAGTGCCTTTTCTTTTGAAGAAGGCACATTTGAAAATCTTCCACAAAGTGCAAGTATAAAAAAGATAGTGGCAGAAAATTGTAATGAAATATATATGCTTGTTGATAGTTCTAAGTTTGGCAAAAAATCTATAATGAAAACATTTGAAATAGAAGAAATAGATAAATTTATCACGGATACTTTTAACGAGGATTTATACAAAATCTTTTCAGATAAGTTTGTTTATTAAGTAAAGGGGGGCATTAGCCCCCTAAAATAAACTATTTTTTGCTGTAGTGCTTCCTCATTTCTTCGTTACCTGGCAAAGCAAGAATTTCATCAATAACTTTTACTACCTGGTCGTAAGATTCGGTACGTGGATCTCTGATCAAAAATTCTTCAAGTACTTTTCTATCTCCAGTTAGGAATGCTTCTAATGCCCATTCCATTCTCATAATTCTTGGGTATAGGTACATCTTTGTTATCCTTTCTGGAAGTGCTGGGTCTATTTTATAACGATGGATTCCATCTTTGTCGGCATACACAGGAATCTCGACGGCTACATCGTCTGGAATGCCAGGTATAGTACCGTTATTCGGTAAATTGAGAACAAGATCTACTTTTTCATTGTTTAATAAAGCATTTGCCAACAATATATGTTGTTCGCCGCTTTTCCTCTCAGGATCTAGCAAGTTGTATATTTCTTTTGTGAATTCTTCTTTTACATCGTTTTTTGTTTGAGAAATTATCTCGTTGAATGATTCTTTTGAAAGTAGTTTGGCGTTTTTATTCTCTTGGAAATATTTGGCAACTTTTTGCATTGCTAATGCAATCTCTGCTTGTCTGTCTTGATACCATTTCCATCCTAATTCTGAATCAACGCCTCCCCATGGCTCTCCAAACCATTTTTTCTTTGTTTCAAGGTTGTAATGGTATTTCCAGCTTCCATTTCTGACAGTATCTCCAATGGGCATTTTTCCATAGAATTCATACATATCTTTTGCAACTAGAGAGATCTGATCATCAAATGGATTGGTGGGTTTGAAGTTTTTAACCTCTTTTTCTAATAATTCATCAATTAGGGGGTAGGCATCTTTTCCTTCGTACATGAATTTTGTTAACCATATTCCATGATTTACCCCAGCTACTTGCCATTCGACTTTTTCCGTATCTAATCCTAATTTTTCAATTATTTGGTCTACTCCATGATGGCCATGGCATATTCCAACCATATTTATTGGGACCGTTCTTGTTATTAAATTTGTTAGTTCAAAGACAGGGTTTGCTGCCTGCAAAAGCCATGCCTTCGGAGATATCCTTTCAATAGCTTTTGCAACATCATGCATGAACTTTAATTGGTTGAAATTGCTTATTGTGTAATAATCTGAAACCATGTTGAATTCTTGTGAGTCTATTCCTCTGTAATATCCGTGTTTTTCTGAAATATTTCTTACCTGTTCAAAGTAACTGTGCCCTCCAACAAGGGCAGTATTTACAACAAAACTTGAGTCTTTTATTGGGTCTTCAACATTTGTTGTAGTTTCAAATCTCAAATCTGCTCCAAATTCTTCTGCAAATTTCTTAGCAAGCATGTGTACTGCGTTCAATCTGTCTTTATCTATATCCATTAAGGATACTAGACTTCCTGATAATCCCTTTGTTTTACAAAGATCGCTAACCAATCTTAAAGAAAATGCTGCGCTTCCTGCTCCAATGATCCCTACCTTGATAGCTGTCATTTACATCTTTCCTCCTCTGTAAGTTCTTTGATTATGTGGATTTCCTTATCACCAATCTAGGTGGTAGAAAAATTTGATCTAAATTATACTCTGAGTGTGAATCGGTTTTTTCTATTTTTTTGACTAATATATCAACACTTCTTCTACCGATTTCACGGGTGGGCTGTGCAACGCTGGTTAATGGTGGATTTGTTAAATTACAAATTATGGTGTTATCAAAACCTACCACCGCTATATCATCCGGAACTTTCATTTTATTTTTTATCAACATATTGATCACTTTTGTTGCTATAATATCGTTTATAGTATAGATTGCTGTTATATTGTTATCTATTATTTTTTTTAATAACTTTTTTTCACTGTTTTTTTTGAAATCAGATATCTCCTCAGGATCCATTAAATAATTATCTTCGTTAAAATTCAAATTGTTAGCTATGATTTCTTCATAAAATCCTTTTAATTTTTTATCTTTTAAATATCCAATATATCCGATGTTTATGTGTCCCTTATTTATTAGATATTTAGCAACGGTTTTTCCCGCTAAATAGTGGTCAACTGTTACATAATCAAAACCGTCTAAATCTTGGGCACATATGACTGTAGGTATGATCGATTTGATTTTAATTATATGTTCAACATGCGATAAATCTGTTGGATTTATGATTAACCCGTCGACTCTTCTACTTAAAAGCATTTCTATTTGTTCTTTTTCTCTTTGAAGACTACCATAAGTGATTGACAGTACAATGTTGTAATTATAGTAATTTGCTTCTTCTTCTAATGATTCTAGTATTTCTGGGAAATAAGGGTTCGTTAATTCAGGTAGTACTATTCCAATAAGAAAACTTTTATTTTTGACAAGGCTTCGAGCCGTTCTATTTGGTTGATAATTGTATTTTCTAATGTATTCTAAAACTTTTCTTTTGATTTCAGGGCTGACGTTAGGATTATTATTTATCACCCTTGAAACAGTTGATTGAGAAACTCCAGCCATTTTGGCAATTTCTTTCATTGTTTTCATATAAATTTCCCTCATTCCCTTTAAAATATGAATTCGATTTATCTGAGAATTTACATAATTACTTTAAATACTTGGTGAATACGTATTCTTATTTTATCAGAATTATAGTATTTTATCAAATCCGATTAAAGGTAACTAGAGGCGATTAAAGAGATTTAAGATTGATTATACAGTAAAAGCTTTACTTTTCAACTAATTCAGTAAATCAGAGTTAGTTAAAGAAGTTTTGAGGATAGAGTGAAATAAAGTGATGAGGTGTTAACAAAAGGAAAGGGAGTTTTCCAAAAAAGTACGGGTTATTTGGTTACGTGAGATATCAGATCAACAAATTTTCTTTCTTTTTCTTCATTCCAAATAAATTCTTTTTGGTGTTTTTCAACGTTTTTTATGATGTTTTCGTAATTTTTGTATGCGTTAGTAATCTTTTCAACACTTTCTTCCAAGTTAGCTGGGTCTATAACTACTCCTAAGCCTAAATTTTCTACCTGTTTAGCCATTGAGACAAAAGAAGATTTTACAATAACAGGAGTGCCTGCAGCTAAGGAGTCGTAAAACTTGTGAGGCAAGGCGAAAATGTCATTTTTATAATCTCTGTTTTTGACGGTGTTGTAAGAAATTAGAGAAAACAAGGCCTTAGCTAGTTCATTCATCATTTCATCGTAAGGTAAAAATTCTGTAGATTCATGAGCAATGTCTATAAACTCTTTTGAATCCATTCCTATAACCTTGAATTTAAAACCCTTTTCGATTAAAGATTTTAAGATTTTTTTCTCATCTTCTATCTTTCTTGTTACTTTACCAACTAAGACAATTTCTTTTCTCTTTTTTTGAATATCGGGTTTTATAATAAAATTTGCGTAATTGGGTATAATATACGTTTTTTCTATATCTATGTTCGTTTTGTTAACAGCATCATTTCTTGTTTCTTCTGAAACGAATATTGCCAGATCCGAGAGTTCTAACTGCTTTTTAAAGAATCTCCAGACGGTTTTCACTTTTAAATTTCCAATAATTCCTTCTAAATCTGCTAAAAAATTTTCGGGATGGTATTCGTGAATATCGTAAATTATTTTTTTATTTCTTTTTTTGGCTATTTTAAAGGGCTCCAAAGGTCTGCTTGCTAAAAAATGATGCATGTATAGGATGTCGTAATTTTCTTCAGATACCAAATCGCATATTTTTTTATCGAGAGGCCCTCTACTTATAAGTTTTTTCAAAGGGCTGCCTTTTGCCCCTTTGATGTCTTTTATGGGGATGTATTTTATATTTCCATCTATATATTCTTTTTCATCTTTATTGGTCCAGTATTGGTAAATAATCTCATGAACTTTAGAAAGAGTTTTAACTGTTCTATGTACTCTTTTGTCAAATTTTGGGTGCATGTAACCAATGATTAGTATTTTCATAAGATTTCACCTTGAAATTATAAAGACTGTGTTTTTATTATCTACCGATTTATTATATCATAAGAAATAACTGCTTTCTACATGAAGCTTAAGGGTGATAGAGAAATAAAAGATAGCTTTATTTGTTATAATTATGAATATGTGACTTATTAAGATATATAGATTTCCTCATTGGGGAGGTTTTGGTATGATCAATACGTTGTTTAAATCGTTTTTGTTTTTGCTTTCGTATCTGCCTCTTTTTGTTATCTTTGCCATTAATAATTTTGGGAACGTTTTGTTCTTGTTTTTTAGTATTTTTTCGATTTTTGTTTTTGCTGTTTCCTTGGTTCTTTTTATTTCTGCTAAGACGAATGCCGAGGAAAAGTTCATTAAATTCGAGAAAGTAGAATCGCAGAATGTGAGATTATTGGATTATATTTTTGTTTATATCTTGCCTTTTATCAATATGGGTGGCATAAAAGAATTGATTTCTTTTGCCATAATCGTTTTTATTGTAGGCAATATTTATGTGAAGACAGATTTAATTGTTATAAACCCTGTTCTTGCTTTGTTTGGCTATAGTATTTACAAGGTTTATCTTATGGACGAAGGTAAAAAAAGTATGCGGCCGGTTTGGTTGATTTCAAAGTCAATAACCGAAGGAATGAAATTAAAAGAGTTTTCCAAAGATATTTATTTGGGGATGGGTGGCAAGAGATGAATAAAGTTAATTGGGATGAGATTTTAGAGAATATCTTTTTAAAAGAGAATTTAGAATCTCTTAGAGAGTTAATAGATACTTCAGAGGATTTCATAGTGGATGTTTTTATCCAAAATGAGAAAGACGAGATATTTTGGTTGAAAAATGAAGATCCCTTCTTTTTCAAGAGCATTTTTCTGGCCTCTGCTGACGAGTTTTTAAATGATTTAATCAACAAAGAGTCAAACAAGGTAGATGAGTACGAGACAGTCATTCATGACAGGAGTTTTTTGTATCTAAAAGATGTTAAAGAGAATGTGAGTGATGTTGGGGATATTGTTGAGATTATTCGTGAAGGTAAGTATATAAAAAATTATTCTAATGAAGACTTGGAAACAATTAAGAAGTTCAAACTGATAGTAAAGTTGTATAGTAAAGAGTTGAATGATTTTTTGTTAGGTATTCAATATTTAACGGCTTCCAAAATCTTTAAAGACAAAAGGATTCTAGCTCTTACTGCACGTAAAATTCAACCTTTAAAAGAACGGCTTTTCATAATTCCTAAAAATAGTTTTGATTACATGGTTGTTGGAGATACTGTCTTAATTAAAAATCTGACTTATTTTGAAAGAGATTTCGGGTTTTACAAGAAATATGAAGAGGCTAAAGATGAAGTTATCGAGGAAATAAAGAAAAAGGGAAATCTATTTGGTAAAGATGTTAAGTTAAAAGGTATCGATTATTTTAGTGAGAAACTCAAAGGCAAACCTTTGTATTTGAAGAAGTTTTATAAGGTTATTAAAAACGGTAATTACACGAAATTTGAGTTTTCTAAGGTTAAGGGGATAATAGATGATTTTAATCTAAAAGTTAAGCTTGATGAGAGTAATAAATGTATTGATTTGAGTGAAGAGACTTCTATTAAGGATTTTTTGCAACTTTATGAAGAGTTGTATTATAAATCCGAATTGTCGGGGAATAGAATGGTGGCAAATGAAAATAGCATTTATCAATAGAAGTAGCTTTTTTTCAAAAATTCAACGATTCTTTGAGATGCCTTCCCATCTCCAAAAGGGTTGGTTGCTTTGCTCATTTGTGCATATTTTTCTGTTTCTAGTTCTTTCATTGCCTGATACACTTTTTCTTCTTGTGTTCCTATTAATTTTGCTGTTCCTGCTTCTATTGCTTCGGGTCTTTCCGTTGTTTCTCTTAACACCAGCGTTGGTTTACCCAAGGTGGGTGCTTCTTCTTGTATCCCTCCCGAATCTGTCATGATGTAATAACTTTCGTCCATTAACGCTATGAATTCTAAGTATTCAACAGGATCTATTAGTATGGCTTTTTCTTCATTCCCAAGTATTTTATACACACTTTCTCTTACTATCGGATTTAAGTGAACGGGAAATACTATGTGCATTTCTTCGTTTTCATGTAAGTACCTTTTTATTGCTTTCATAACGTTTTCTATCGGTTTTCCCCAGTTCTCCCTTCTATGCATGGTTACTAAGATAAACTTTTTGTTCTTTATGTTGTACTTTTCTTTAATCTTTTCTATATCTTTATTTTTGTTTTCTTTAACCCATAGTAATGCATCTATAACCGTGTTCCCAGTTACTATTATGTTTTTTTCTTCTACACCTTCTTTTAGTAGGTTATCTTTTGCCTTTTGGGTGGAAGCAAAGTGGTGCTTTGCAATTGTGCCTGTTAGTCTTCTGTTCATTTCTTCTGGGAAAGGGTTGTATATATCGTTCGTTCTTAAACCTGCTTCCACGTGCCCAACAGGTATTTTGTTGTAAAAAGAAGCCAGACCTCCTACAAAAGTGGAAGTTGTATCCCCTTGTACTAATACGTAATCGAATGGTTCAATTTTTAGTATTTTATCTATCTCTGTAATAAGTTTTGAAGTTAGTTGGGGTAGAGTTTGGTTTTTTGTCATTATATTTAAGTCGTAGTCTGGTTTTATTTCAAAAAGATTCAACACTTGATCGAGCATTTCTCTGTGTTGAGCGGTTGCTATTACTTTAACTTCCATATTTTCTTCTTTCATCTTTTCATATAATGGTGCCATTTTTATTGCTTCTGGCCGCGTTCCAAATATCATTGCTGTTTTCATTAAAAGAACTCCTTGTTATGGTAATGTCTTTAAAAACTTGTATTAGCGCCCCTTCGCCCTGCTCCCCACCCATAAGGAAAGGAGGAGTAGGATTCGCCCTGCTCCCCACCCTTCTAAGGAAGAGGCCTTCGGCCCCTTAGACCCTGCAGTCTGACCATATGGATAAAGAGGAACTGTGATCCTCCCCCCATAAGGAAAGGAGGAGTGAGTCCCAACGCTGTTACCTACAATGTAATCTAATTATATCATATATGTATGTTTTTAGGTTAATTGTTTTTTGCCTGTTAATCTAACATAGAAGATACTTTGAGCTTCTTTGTTAAAAGATAAATAAAATTCTTTTAGCGTTAATTTTTTAATTGTATAATATAAATGTTTAAAAAGGGTAAATATTTGCTTTTTCAGGAGGATATATATGGATAGTAAATGGATTAGAATAAAAGGTGCTAGAGAGCATAATTTAAAAAATATAGATGTTGAGATACCTAAGAATACCCTTTCAGTCATTACCGGCTTATCGGGTTCAGGAAAATCAACTTTAGCACTTGATACTATATATGCGGAAGGTCAAAGAAGGTATTTGGAATCTGTTTCTTCATATGCAAGACAGTTTTTAGGCAATTTGAAAAAGCCAGATGTAGAATTGATCGAGGGACTTTCTCCTTCAATTGCTATTGAACAAAAATCTGTAAGTCATAATCCAAGGTCAACGGTTGGTACCATCACAGAGATTTATGATTATATTCGGGTTTTGTTTGCAAGGGTTGGTAAAGCTTACTGCCCAAAGTGCAATATTCCTTTGCAAAGTTCCACAGTAGATGAAATTGCCGATAATATTTATAAAAATTTTAAAGAGAATGCAAGATTGTATATCTTTGCTCCAATTGCGAAGGAAAAGAAAGGTGAGTTTAAAAAAGAACTCCATAGCATGAAGGTCTCAGGCTTCAAAAGGGTAGAAGTTGATGGAGTGATATACGATTTAGATGAGATAGATTCACTTGAAAAGAGCTATAGGCATAATATAAATCTCCTTGTTGATAGAGTAAAGTTAAGAAAAGATAATTTTGAGAGAATCTTCGAAGCCGTTGAATTGTCGCTTAAAGAAGGTGATGGCTTTGTAGAAATTAGGGAAATGGATAGCGAGGAGAACGTTGTTTCTTCTCAAACTTTTTCTGAGAATCTAGCTTGCCCTAAATGTGGTTACAGTTTTCCAGAAATTAATCCCAAATTATTTTCATTCAATAGTCCTTATGGTGCGTGTTCAGAATGCCATGGATTAGGTTTTAAATTGGAGATTGAGCCTGAATATATATTTGATATAAATAAGTCATTAGAGGATGGGGCTGCTTTGAATATGGGGAAAGACACCTTCATGGTGAGCATGATGAAAGATGTTGTTCGAAGTTTGGGGGAGGATCCATCAAAACCTTTAAAAAACATGCCTTCGAAAGTTTTAAATACCTTACTATATGGCACTGACAAAGAAATAGATTTTTCCTTTTCAAAAAGAAATGGGGATAGTTATGCTTTTACTAGAGAGTTTGAGGGGATGGTGAATTGGTACGAAAGAAGGTACAAGCAAACAGATTCACGGGATATAAGGGAATGGATCGAGAGGAATTTTATGATTCAAAAGACCTGTCAAACTTGTAACGGCAAAAGATTGAGGGAAGAGGCATTAAGCGTTAGGATTGATGGATACAATATATTCGATTTGACAGAAATGCCAATAAGTGAAATAAAACTTTTCTTTGATGCCTTAAAACTGAGTGATTTTGAAATGGAAATTTCTCACGAACTTCTTAGAGAAATAAATAGAAGGTTAACTTTTTTGATAGATGTAGGACTTGACTATTTGACACTTGGAAGAAATGCGACAACGCTTTCTGGTGGAGAGTCTCAGAGAGTTAGATTGGCCACACAGATAGGATCGGGATTGACAGGCGTAACATATGTTTTGGATGAGCCGACTATAGGGCTTCACCAAAGAGACAACGATAGGTTGATAAATACATTGAAAAAATTGAGAGACCTTGATAATACCGTAATAGTTGTGGAGCATGACGAGAACGTTATTAGGTCCTCTGATTATATAATCGATCTTGGACTTGGTGCAGGTGTTAATGGGGGAAGAGTGATCTTTCAAGGGCCTACGAATAAATTGTTGGAGAACTCTAATAAGTCCCTTACTGGAAAGTATTTAAGAGGAGAAAAGAGAATTGAAATATTAGATAAAAAACGAGTTGAAAAGGATGGTAGTTTAAAGATAATTGGTGCAAAACACAACAATTTGAAAAATATCAGTGTTGAGATTCCGTTGGGGAAGTTTGTGGCGATAACCGGAGTTTCTGGATCGGGTAAATCTTCATTGATTATGGATACGTTGTATCCTGCTTTACAAAAAGAACTCTACAATTCGAGGGTTAGACCTGGAGAATATGAAAAGATCGAAGGTTTAAAATATATAGATAGTGTGATCTCTATAGATCAAAGTCCTATTGGTAGAACTCCAAGAAGTAACCCAGCTACTTATACTGGAGTATTCGATTATATTCGGGAACTGTTCGCAGCAACACCTGAGGCAAAAATTCGAGGATATGATAAGGGAAGGTTTTCCTTCAACGTTAAGGGCGGAAGATGTGAAGCCTGTAAAGGTCACGGAGTTTTGAAGATCGAGATGCAATTCCTACCTGATGTGTATGTAACCTGTGATGTATGTAAAGGTAAGAGGTACAACAAAGAGACGTTGAAGGTCACTTACAGAGGTAAAAATATTTCTGATATTTTAGAGATGACAGTGGATGAAGCTTTAGATTTTTTCAAGAACTTACCGTTAATAAAAAATGTTTTAGAGCTATTGCAAGATGTGGGTTTAGGATACATAAGATTGGGTCAACCTGCAACTACCCTTTCAGGTGGAGAAGCTCAAAGGATTAAATTAACCTCCGAGTTGAGAAAGAAATCAACGGGTAATACCGTTTATATACTTGATGAACCTACTACGGGTCTTCATTTCGAAGATATAAAGAAATTAATAAAAGTTCTTAATATCCTCGTTGAAAAAGGTAATACCGTTATAGTAATAGAACATGAGATGGACATTATTAAAAATGCTGATTACATTATAGACTTAGGTCCAGAAGGGGGAGAAAATGGGGGCTATATTGTAGCTTCAGGCACCCCAGAAGAAATAGCTGAGAGTGGTACTTACACCGCTTACTATTTGCAACAAGTTTTATTAAAAGAAAGAATTTCAAAGTAGAAATAATTATATTATTTTGAACAATAGTTATTCTTTCTTAAGCCAATTTATAGTCTCTGTTGCTACGTGTTCTTTTTCGATATCGTTTACAACTACGTGCCCGCTTTCTTCTAATATCAGAAATTCAGTTTTTCCTTTAATATTTTTTTCTATAATTTCTTTTACCGAAAAAGGAACAGCTTCATCTTTTTTCGATAGTATTACATAAGTTTTAGATGTGATTTTTGAAAGGTTTTTAAGTGCCATATTTTGCAGCTTGTAAAGGTCTGCTGCCTTTGAAGGCCAGTCATAATTCCAATATTGGTTAGCAAGATAATCGAGCTTTTCGTCATCGAATGTTTGAGGCTTTTTCCTTTTTATTTTTTTGATAAACAAACCAAAGAATGGAGTTAAATTTATCCTCCAATCCTTTGCCTTTAGTGCAGGAGCAGCTAAAACAATTTTTTCTGGATGGAATTTACTTGCTAAGAGAGTTGTTAATACACCTCCCATAGAAAGGCCTAAAATATAGACTTTTTTGTGGTAGGCTTTTAAGTCAAGATAGGAATCTACTGATTTTCTGAGCCAATCTCTCCAATTAGAGTTTAAAAAATCGTTGGAATTGGTGCAGTGTCCCGGGAGTCTTGGTATGTATATAGAAAAACCAGATTTGTGAATCTGTCTACCTATGTAATACATATCATGTGGAGAACCTGTGTAACCATGTAGAATTAATACGCCGATATTTGAATCATTTTTTAAATAGAGTTCCTTTGATATTGGTGAAACGGATGTGTTCGTCGGTATTTTATCGAAGAAATTCAATATATGAGCCCCCTTCAGAGTCTCTTAATTATCAGCTATTCTGGAATTGTAGCCTGTAAAGGTCATAGTAAATTCCATGGTTGTTGATAAGTTCTTCATGACTTCCTTCTTCAACAACTAACCCTTTATGTACAACTATTATCCTGTTAGAGCTTTTTACGGTCGAAAGTCTGTGAGCAATGGAAATTATAGTTGAACGTTCAGATATTTTATTTAGAGCTTGTTGTATTAAATATTCTGTTTCGACATCTACGTTAGCTGTTGCTTCGTCTAAAATTATGATTTTTGAATTAAAAAGTACCGCTCTAGTTAAGGCTACTAACTGTCTTTCACCAGATGATAAAGTTCCACCTCTTTCTGTGATCACTGTATAGTAATTTTGAGGCAAACGTGAGATAATTTCGTCTGCGTAAACGGATTTTGCAACCTTTTTTACTTCTTCATCAGGAATGTCTTGGTTAAATAATCTCATATTATCCAAAATAGTTCCAGAGAACAAGAATACGTCCTGAGGTACAACAGCAATTTTTTTGCGTAATTCATTCAGATCGTATTCATATAATTCTTTATCGTCTAACAGTATTTTACCACTTTGATATTTGTAAAGGCCACTTATCAATTTAATTATTGTAGTTTTTCCTGAACCAGTTTCGCCAACTATAGCTACTCTTTCATTGGGATTTATCTTGAAATTTACACCTTTTAAGATTTCTGTATTTCCGTCGTACGAGAATTTAACGTTTTGAAATTCAACTTTACCTTCTTGTATACTAATGTGTTTTTTCTTCCCAAAATCTTCTTGTTCTTGGTCAAATATCTTAAAAACTTTCCCGGCTGATGCGAATGCGTTCTGCATTATGTCATACTTTTCTGCTAGGTCAAACAAAGGTCTAAAGAACATATCTATGTAAGAAGTAAAGGCATAGATAGTTCCAAAGGTTGTTTGCCCATCTGTAAATAACAAAGAACCAAACCAAAGCAAAATACTGATTGTAAAATATTGCAAAAGACTCATCAAGGGTCTAAAGATAGCAAATACGTACATTTGTTGAATATTTGCACGATATACTTTGGTAGCCATGTAATCGAATTCATTTTTCTTTCTTTCTTCTTGATTGAATAATCTTGTAACATTACTTCCAGATAGATTTTCAGCTAAGTAAGAATTTAGAGCGGATATTCTTGTTCTAACCATGTCATAGGCCTTTCTATCAAAATGTCTGAATATAACAATTGACACCACAATAATGGGAAACATAGACATTGTGTATAAACTTAGTTGAAAGTCTAAGACCATCATTAAAATTATTACACCAGTTATTATCGCTATATCTTTGAGTAAACTTGTTACAACATCACTGAAGAAATCTGAAAGATTTTGTGTATCATTGACAACACGTGTTGTAACTTTGCCTGGGGGATTTTTTTCAAAAAATGTATAGTTGAGTTTTAATATATGATTGAATAAATCTTTCCTTAGATGAAAAATAACCTTTTGACCGACTACGTTAGCAAAGAAGACTTGACCGTAATTTAAAAGAAATTGTCCCATAAGTATTGATATAAAGATAAGGCTAAACACTTGTATTTTTCGAATAGCTGTATCAAAGTATTGAGAATATTGTTCTCCTGAGACTTGCATTCTTTCGCCTGTTTGATTGTTAACCATATAGTAGTTGTTGTCTCTTTTCTCTAAATTATAAGCTCCGTTTTCTTGCTCAACAAATTGCATTTCATTCCCGGGAACCATATTAAAAGAATACTTCACATTTATTACATCATCAATCCCATATCGTATAAAAATTGGTAGGGCTAGCTCTATTATGGTTGCTATAGCCAAAGTTAAAAACGTCAAAAATAGTAGTAACTTGTATTTTTTTATGTATCCCCACAATCTCATGAATGTTTTGAGATCGCCTTCACTTTTCTCTTTTTCTTCTAAAAATATTTCTTCATGAACAGAAGCCATTACTCTACTCCTCCAAATTTTTTTCTATTAATTGTTTCATGTACATAGAATAGTAAATACCTTCTCGTGAAATTAACTGATTATGATTACCGTGTTCAGCGATTTGCCCATCGTCGAATACATAGATTTGGTCGGCGTTTTTAACTGCTTTGAGCCTGTGAGATATAACTAGGATTGTTTTATCTTCTGCTTGTTGCCTAAGAGTTTTGATTATTTCTTCTTCCGTTTCGGTATCTACAGCGGAAAGGCAATCGTCCAATATTATCATTTTTGATCTTTTAGCTAGAGCTCTTGCTATGGTAACCCTTTGCCTTTGACCACCAGAAAGTGTAGCTCCTCTTTCTCCAACAATTGTGTCGTATTTGTTTTCGAAGCTCATTATGTCGTCATGGACATGAGAAAGTTTTGCAAATTCTTCCACTTTATCTTCCATTTTTTCATCGGAAAAGGCTATATTTTCCCTTATCGTCATTGAAAATAAAAAGCTATCTTGGGGTACATAAGAAACATTGTCTCTTATAAATTCACCGTTTACATCGTTTATATCTTTTCCATCCAAAAATATCTGTTCTCTGTCAACAGGGTATAGTTTCACAAGGAGTTTCGCTAATGTAGATTTTCCTGAACCTATTCTTCCAACAAAGGCTATCATTTCTCCCGGGTTTATATTCATGTTTATATCGTTCAATACTACTCTTTGTGAACCTGGATATTTGAACGTTAAATGGTTGATTTGATAGTGGCCCTGAAACTCAAAATCTTTTCTTGGAGGTTCTTTGACAGAATTTTTTTGCTCTAAAACTTCATTAACCCTTCTTAAAGAAGCTCTTCCTCTTTGTATTAAGTTGATTAAATTTCCAACCGCCATCATTGGCCATATTAACATTCCTATATATTGGTTAGTCATTATGAAGTCTCCGAGAGTTATCTGGTTGTTTATTACCATGGGTCCACCAAAATTGAAAACAAAAATAATTGCTAATTGTCCTACTAACATGGCTAAAGGAAACATCAATCCCCAAACTTTTACCAATCGGATGTAAGAATTATAGAACTCCTGAGATTTATTGTCAAATATCCCTTGCATCGTGTCATAGTTGGAATACAACTTTACAACATCCACACCAGAAACATTTTCTTCGGTTATATTGGATAGTTCCGATGTTTTTTCTTGTAATTCTCTGAACCTTCTATGGATAAATCTCCCGAAAAAAAGTGAGATAATTGCTATTAAAGGAAGAGGTAGTACTGATATAAACGTCAATCTCCAATTCACAAAATTACCCATTGCAAATAAGGTCAAAGTTGTCAGTACTATTGTATCAACAAGCATTATAACCAATATTCCCATCATACGCATTAACACTAAAACATCAGAAGTGAACCTAGTCATCAAATCCCCAGTTCTCCACTTGTCGAAAAAATCTTGGTCCAAGCCTATGATATGATTGAACAATTTTTTCCATGTCTGATATTCAAAAAGCCGGGCGGCTCCAATAATTGAAATTCTCCAAAAAACTCTACCAATACCCAACCCTACAGCTAACATAATTATTCCAAAGATTAACGTTTTAATTTGATTAAGATTTGGGGATTGAGTGTTTAGTAGGTCTACTATGCTACCAATTTGTCGTGGGATAAAAAGTTGAATGATATCAACGGTAATAAGAAAGAGAATCCCGATGAGGTATCTCCACCAGTATTTTTTAATGAACTCTTTGATCAAAAGATTCACCTTCCTGAATTGATTAGTATTCCTAACAAAATTATATCACTTGGTTCAAGGAATATCAATTATTTTTATAGAAAAAATATAATGGAAATTAAAAAATAATAAGAGGTGCTAACTATTTATTTTTAGAGGTGATTTTTATGTTTGAAAGTTTCGATAATGTCTATAATTTTTGGTTTGAAAATGGCGCAAGTTCTGTTACATTTTTAGAATACGACGACGGATTGATGGCCTTTGACGGTTCTCTTTATCCGAGAAAGTTTGAAGATATGGTTAAAATAGTCGAAGAACGGACTTCAAAAAAATTAAAAAAGGTTTTTTTCACTCATTTTCATCCTGACCATACTTTTGGGGCTGTTTTTAGCAAACGTAAATTTGATCTATATATGAACAGAAAAACCTTTGATTTTCTTAATAACTTGGATACTACGTTTTTAAAAGAAAGTTCTAAGGTAGCTGAGTATAATTTCAACAATTTCAATGAGGCTTTAAAAGAAAAAAACATCGTCATTTTCGAAAATTCTATCTTTCTTTTCTTAAAAGACCAAATTTTATCAGCAGAAAATATAGGTGGACATACTTTAGATTCAACAATTTATATCCTTAAACCGCAAGGATATTTAATAAGTGGTGATCTCGTATTTTCTAAGGTGCATGCTGAAATACTCAATTCTAATGTTGACGAGTGGATCTCTAAATTAAATAGCTTATCTTTATTAAATATAGAAACAGTTTTTCCTGGGCATGGGAAACCAGAAAGTAAAAAGCTTTTGAGAGAACAACTTACCTATTTGAAAAGAAAGAAAAACAGGGAGGATGTGGAAAAAAGGTACGCAGATTATTCCTTGCCAGAGTTAGCTCATTTATAGTGAAACTAAGAAAATTTTAGCATTTTATTTAGTTCGTCATCTGCTTCTTCATCAGAGAGAGGTCTTATTTCTTTGATGTCTATTATGATCTTTTTATTCTCTTGAGAATTCAAAATTTCTAGTTTTTCTAGAATTTTTATATTTTCAAAAGGTTTAAAATAGTAAATATTGAATTTGGTAAAATCTATATTAAGCAATTTTAAGAAATTTCTGGTTTTTGGGAGGTATTTTTGAATTTCATATATCCCTTCTTCTATGACCATTACATCAAAATTTTCTGGATTAAAAAATGGTAGAAATGATAAAAGTAAATCAGGAATAGTAGCCGTACGTATAGTTATTTGATCGTATTCATCTATTTCCTCACGAACATTTGTGTAAAAAACCGCTTCAAACAGATCATAACAATAATAAATATCTTTAAATAAAGATGGTTTTTCAAAAGTAAATATTATATATCTGTTATCAATATAACTTAATTTCGTCGATATTTCTTTACTCTCCGTTATTTGAAACTGAATATTAATATCAAATTTTAATTTTTTGTACCCCAAATAACTCTCTAAAAGGCCTTCCACGCTTGGTTTAGCAAATATAAGGGTGGAAAAAGCAAGTAAATAAAAGAGTAAATATTTCTTATTTATCATTTCAGAGTTTTCATCCTTTCTCTTAACGAGACAATTTCTGTTATCCTAATTCCAAAATTTTCATCGATAACTACAACTTCACCTCTAGCTATTAATCTTCCGTTAGCAAAGATGTCTAAAGGTTCACCAGCCAATTTATTTAATTGTATCATTGAGCCTTCGTGTAACTCTAAGATCTCTCTAAGATTTAATTTAGTAGATCCTAACTCAACTTTTATTTCTAAAGGAACATCAAGCAATAGTTCCAGCCTTGATAGATCTATATTTTGGGAGATAGGTTCTTCCTTTTTTTCAAACTCTCCGAATTCTACTGGTTGAACTTTTATTTTTTTCTCTTTGATCACTTTGGAATTACTTTTATCTTGCTTATTTGAGTTTATGGGGCTTTCTTTATTTTTGTTAACCTTTCCAAAGGTTTTTTCCATAAGTTCTTTAATTTTTTTAGCAAATTTCATTGGTATAAATTGCCAGAAAGTCGTTTCAGCTATTCCAGAGATCTTTATGGTGAACTTTATTGAGATAACATAGGCTTCTTTGTCTGTTTCTATCGGTGGAAACTCAACATTGGGATCGGAGAAGTTCATTACCTTAGTATTGGGTGGGGAAATATCAATATTTGTTTTTAGAAAATCCGATAAAGCTGTTGAAGCGGTACCCATCATTTGATTCATCGCTTCTGAAATGGCGCTTAAACTAATATCATCTAATTCTCTTTCTTCGATATTTTGTACTTCTTTTCCTAGCATTAAATCAGCTATTATATTAGTTAAATTCAAAGGTAATACTAAGGTGTTCAAACCATATAAACCTTTTTTGTACTCTACTGTAACAACAACATTTTCTCCTTCAAAATTAGTTACGATATTTTTAAATTTAATAATATCTGTTTGGGGATATTGGATTTCTATCTTTCTTCTTAGTAAAGTTGAAAGGGTTGTTGCACCAGAACCCATTGCGATATTTGCAATTTCACCTATCATATCCAAAAGTGTGTCCAATTCATTATCTATGTTTGAGTCTTTTGGGCTTTCTTCTTGTTCTGGATCATCGGAGTTATTTATCCCATTTAATAATGAATCCAATTCATTTTGGTTTAAAAATCTGTCTTCACTCTCAGGCATTTAATTCATCTCCTGTTTTCTGTAGTTTCATTTTGTTCAGAAGAATCTTGATTTTTTACCTTTTTTTTAATGCTTTCTTCAATAAGCAGTCTTTCTAGAAGTTCTCTATTTTTGTCAACTATCTTTACACTGTAAAAGCCTTTACTCTTACCTACATTTACTTTGAATATAGGTCTTTCTTCAATTTCCAGATCAATTGGCTCGTCGTAAAAAGAATCTAAACGGATTACATCACCAACTTCAAGATTCAAAAAATCGTTTAAATATATCTCTGCTTTACCAAGTATAGCTGATAAATTTAACTTTGAAAGTAATAACGTTTGCCTTAGATTTTCTTTAAATTCTTCGGTATGTCTGTACGAGGTAGTCCACATTCTTGTTGTCAATTTATCGTTCAAAGGTTCCAACGAAGATGAAGGGAAACAAAGATTAACAAATCCTTGTACATTTTTTATCGTAACGGACAACGTTATAAGAATTGTCATCTCATTTGAAGGGGCAACTTGAACAAATTGGGGATTTGTCTCTAAATTTTCTAAATTGGCATCAAACTCCTCTATGTTTGACCAAGATTTTGATAGCATTCTTAACATAACTGAAGCTTCTTTTCTTAAAATGTTCATTTCTATTTCAGTAGGGGGGCGAATCTCTTCAAGAGTGTTCCCCGATCCGCCTAAAAGTCTGTCTATTATGACGTATCCCAAGTCTAAACCCATTTGCAAAATAGCGCTTCCAGAAAAAGCTTCGGACGAAAAAATAACAATAAAGGTCGGTGAGTTTAACGATTTTTGGAATTCTGAGAAAGTAATTTGGTCAATACTGGCATATTTAACATCTACAAATGTTCTACTTCTGCCTGAAAGATAAGTAGATAGCTCTCTCGCAAAACTTTCATGGATTAATTGTAGAGTTCTTAGTTGCTCTCTTGAAAACTTCATGGGTCTTCTAAAATCGTAATCTTTGATTCTTCTTTCTTCTTCTTGATATTCTTCAAGAACTTCTTCTGGTGATTCTCCAGAACTCATTGATTTTAAAATACTATCTATTTCTTCCTGGGTAAGGGTTTCATCGTCAGGCATACGAGCACCTCTTTTTCATTATTGATTGGTTGTTATAGTCATTATAATCATAGTCACTTTTACAACTCCTAACCTTTCCCTTTCGCCAGTAAATCCCAGCATTTCATTTATCGTATCTTTAATTTGTTTTTTGGTTAACTCAATGCCTTGTGGAGTTGAAAGTTCACCTCGTGTTTTATTCAGAAATATCATTCGTATCGCTTCTAATACTTCTATACGGTTGGAAGTTATTAAATCTCTAGCCTGAGTACTTCCTACATCTAACTGTAATGAATCTATAACAGCAATATCGTAACCACCTTTTAACATCATGGTATATCTGGAGCCTTCCATAATTAATACCACTCTAGCAGGAGTTGTAGCAGATACTTGTGATGATTGATCAGAACTTGAAGAAACATTTGATGTTAAGATTCTCACTATAAAAAAGGATGTGATTCCTGAGATTATTAAGGCAACAACAATGACTATTATTAAAGTTGTTAAAAAAGATGGCCTTGATTTTTTACTTGTAACTTCATCTGAATTTATATTTTCATTTTCCAAAATCTTTCGCCTCCACTTTGTTGCATTTATCTTACCCTTTGTCTTAGTATAAGAATATCTATTCTTCTGTATCTTTGCCTTAATTCATCCAACTTTGTATTGTATTCATTTTCTAATTCTTTTTCAATTTGCTGCAACTGTGCAGAATTTATTTCTCCTTTTGTGAATTGATCTAAAGCAAGAAACTTTCGAGAGTCAATTTCAGCCCTCAGGAGGTTAATTTCTTTCATTATTTCACGATCCCCCAAACCAATTGGGAAGAACCTATCTAAATTGTAAAAATAATCTATATCAAATTGCCCAGAATTTATTTCAGCCATCTTTTCTACTAACCTTCTATTTTTCAACTCTCCAGTAAAAAAACTAACTACACTTGCTGCTCTGGCTGAACTCAAATGCCAATTAGAAGGATATAAACTTGAAGATAAAACTGGTCGATCATCTGTAAAACCATAAATTTCGATAGCGTTAGAAGTGTGTTCTAATATAATTGTACCTATTCTATACAACAGCTCTTTCGCTTCGGCTGTTAATTCAGCACTCCCTGTTCTAAAAAAGGCAATGTCTTTCATAGATATTATCGTCCCTTTATCCGTTTCCTCAATAGTAATTTTCCCTTTATACCTTTCATCTTCTATAATTTTTAATAATTCTTGCCTAATTCCAGGATTAGAAGTAATTAAAGGTTCTTCGGAAATGCTTCTTCCACCTACTAGTATCCCAACTGGTTGACCTTGAAATGCACTTTGTAAACTAACAACCGCCTGTTGAAATTTTCCTGGTGATATAGTAGCCATAGAAAACAATGCGATAAACATTGTCAACAACAAAGTAGTCATATCGCTGAAAGTTGTCATCCATTTGGCTTCACCTTTTTTTTCTCTTTTCTTTCTAGGCATAAAATATCACCTCTAAATTACAAAACAGTCTCACCCTTTTCTGCTTCATAGGCAAGTCTTTCTTCTTCACTGAGAAAAGCCTTAAGTTTTTCTTCCATCAAATGTGGATTTTCACCTTGTACTATTGATAGTATACCTTCCAACATCATTCTCATTTGGTTGATGTTTTTATCCACCCTTTTTTTTAGTTTTTCAGCAGGTGGGAGAGCGATGGTATTTGCAATAAGAGCACCGTATAATGTTGTAATAAGAGCGAGAGACATCCTTGGTCCAATAGTTGTCGGATCGCTAAGAGTATCTAACAACAAAACCAATCCTATCAAAGTTCCTATCATACCAAAGGCTGGAGCCATAGCTCCCCAAGTGTCCAAAACTGAGATCTTATCTTCTTCTGTCTCTTGGTACATGTCCATCTTCACTTCCAATATCTTTTTAATCTCTTCGGGATCCGTACCATCAACGGCGGCTCTCAAACCATCTCTTAAAAATTCACTTTGAACACTGGGTAAATCTTCTTCCAAAGATATCATACCATCCCGTCTTGCTTTTTCAGAAAACGAGTATAAGGTCCTCAATGTTTCAAGGTTGTCTATCTTAGGATTTTTGAAAGCTTCAATGATAATATTAAACATTTTAAAAGACCTTGAACTTGGATGAGCGATGAAAGTTGCACCAATAGATCCCAAAACAGTTATAAAAAAAGATGGGATATCTATTAAAGTTGTAAATTCACTTCCTGCACCCACTACTAGTGCAACTATTGCTAATGATAATCCTATTATTGTTGATATATCCACAACTACCCCACCTCTTGTTTTGTACTATTTCAATTTAAAAAGGTTGCTCAAAATTTTAAATACTTACTTTATTTGCCGAAAATCTCTTTATTTAATTCTACCACTTTTTTCTTAACTTCATCAATACTTTCTTTAACGACATAAACATGTCCGTTCATCATCGTAATGGTCGTATCAGGATGACATTCTATTTTTTCAATTTGATAAGGGTTTATATAAAATTCTTCATTGTTTAATTTTGTGAGTTTAATCATCTTAACCTCCGTGGGCGTTAAGGGGTAAACCCCTTAAAATCCTAAAATTAAAAATCAAAGTTTTTTTGCATAGATCTGCGAAAAACATCATTTGCGTAGCAAACGAAATTGTGGAAAACATTTCTAAAGCATTGCAAACAAACCATTTTGTACGAAGCAACACATCATTTGTTTCACAAATGAGAATATGGAAATTATTTCAAAAGCATTATGAATAAGGCTTTTTGCATAAAACGGCAAAGAAATAATTATCTCTTGATGTTTACAAGCTCGTTAAGGATCGCATCTGCCGTGGTTATACTTCTTGAATTTGCTTGAAATCCTCTTTGAGCTATGATCATATTTGTAAACTCTTCTGCCAGATCTACATTCGACATTTCTAAAGCCCCTGGGTTAATACTTCCTCTTCCTCCAACACCAGAGACACCTATTTGCGGAAGTCCACTGTTTGAGCTCATAGCGTACATAGAGTTACCTATTGCTGATAATCCTTCTGGGTTGTTAAAAGTAGCTAGAGCTACTTGCCCTAATGGGGCAGTTAAACCGTTTGTGAAAGATCCTATAATCTGTCCATTGGTGTTTATAGCAAAAGACTCTAAGGTGCCTTGAGCGTTTCCATCTTGTTCGGTAACCGCTATAGAATTTTCTGCAAAAAACTGAGAAAGTTCTTGAAAATTAATCGAAACGTTAACAGGGCCTGCGCCAGCTGCTGATTGAGGGTCCACGCTTGGATCTAAAGCAGCTCCCAGCTCAGCTGGGTCGAACCAGAAACCCGCTGCTCCATCGTCACCGTCTCCGATAGTTTGATCTATGGTACCGTCAGTGTTAATTTTCCATTGAGTTGCAGCTATGTTACCATTTGAGTCAAAAGCTATTACCCCTTCGGCGGAATCATCGACTAATTGACCATCAGCGGTACTTTTATACAATGGAGTTCCGTCTTCTAATTCTGCCTTCCAATACCAGGTGTTAGCATCTATTTTTGAGAATTTCAAATAAACGTTGTAAGGGTTACCTAGAGAATCGTATACTACTGTCGATGTGGTTACAGATGGACTGATATAGTTGGCTTCTGAAAAGTTGGTGGGGTTGTTGAGATCGGTGAATCTTATAGCTCCACCTGAAGGTGGTTGGATTACTTCTCTTGGTACACCATTATCGTATATAGAAATCTTACTTTCTGCTAAAGGAAGAACTCCGTTGATATCGTAATTAACCCAACTAATTACATTTCCTGTGTCGTCAAGCTCTACTTTTCCACTAATTTGGGTAGTTGAAGTTAAAGTGCCTGAACCATTGTCAACTGCAAATTTGTAATCAGAACCAACTACACTTGCCGTCCAATTGTAAACATTTTTATCCTTGTTTTCTTCGCTCATATCTCTTTTGAAAGAAAATTTTACAGGTATATTTTCACCTGTGGTACTCTTAACCACGATTGTTGTGTCCTGAATACCCGCACCTGCATTTAAATTATGTGCAAGTCTGACAAAAGATGTTTGTTTTGCAGCCATTACTTGTCCACTTGATATTTGGATATCTCCTATAGGATCGTTGGTGTCAATAATTCTTTTTCCTTCTTGATTGATTTTTGCTGTCCAACCTTGTAATTTCATACCAGAGGCAGGATCTACAAAGAATCCGTTGTAATCTCTAGTAAAGTTGCCAGCCCGTGTATAGTATTGACCTGTTCCGTCTGAGAGTATAAAAAAGCCTTCTCCTTGGATCATTAGGTCGGTAGCTTTACCTGTAGACATAGGAGAACCTTGTGTCATTAATTTGTCTATAGAAGCTAATTGAGAGCCTAACCCAATTTGCATAGGGTTTGTGCCACCTAGTTGGTTTTGAGGTGCGTTCCCTGCATTTAAGGTTTGAAAAAGAGTCGTTTGAAATGTTGCCCTTGAACCTTTGTAACCTACGGTATTAACGTTAGCGATATTGTTTGCAACTATGTCGAGTTGATCCTGAAAATTTCTTAAACCTGTGATCCCAGAGTACATTGATCTGAGCATGTTATACTCCTCCTATCTAGATCGTATTGATAATAAGAATTTAGGCGCTAATCTCATTAACTAACGAATAAGGATACATTTCTCCGTTGATAAGTAGGTAAAGTTCATTGTCTAAGAACTTCACCGCTTCTACAGTCCCACTTTTTACACCGGTATTTGCTACCATTTGGCCATTTTCTACGGTGTAAATCCCATAAAGATATTCTCCATCAGGCATCATAGTTCCATCGTTGTTTCTTCCGCTCCAAACATATGAATGTAACCCTGCTTCTTGCATGCCCAAATCTTCTGCGTAAACTAATTGTCCATTTGAATTGTAAATCTCTAAATATACTTGTGAGCTATTATTTATTCCATAGTTTATTCCTTCTGCTACCCCAGTTTGCAAATCAATCGTGTTGTCATTCACCACAACGGTCTTTCCGATCAAGCTTGCAGCTTGTAATTTATTGAGCGACATTTGGGAGTTAACCATTTCTTGAATTGCTTGGCTCATATTGGTTATTTGTTCAGTGGAAGATAGTTGAGAAAGCTGAGCTACCAGATCTTTGTTTTCCATCGGTTGTGTTGGATCTTGATTTTGTAATTCTGTAATCAACAATTGCAAAAAAGCTTCTTTGTCTAATTCTTTTTTTATTTCTCTTTCTTTTTTTGCTTCATACGTACTTTGATATATAGAATCCATCGATACTGAGTTAAGCATTCAAATCACTCCTTAAATATTCATCAAAGGTGTAGTAAGTTCCTTCTTCTGGCTGATCGGCATTCTGGTTATCTTCATCGTATTTTTTCTGCTCTTGCTCTTGTTGATGTTGTTGATTTTGATCGGCTAAATAATGTTCTTCTTGTGTGACATTCACTTTTATATTGATGGGTTGGTATCCTTCATCCCTTAAGTTTCCAACTAAAGACTGTAGCGTTTTTGATATAATATTTTTTGCATTTTCTGTTTCCGTTGATATATTAACAGTTACAGCTTGCCCGTTTTTTAAGATTTGAATATCGACTTTTCCTAAGTCCGGAGGAGAAATTTTGACTGAGAAACTTTCGTTTAGAAAAGTTTGAGTGTTTTTAGAGATAATTACTTCCTTTATTTGAGCATTTAAATCTTTTAGATTGGTTGCAGGGATACCATCTTGTATACTATTTTTGTTGATTTTTAGAGATTTTAAATCTATTTCATTAGTGCTTAGATTGGTTTTTAGTTGTTCGATATTTAAATTCTTGCTGATGTTTTCTAAATTACTGGTTGGTGTAGGTTTAACAGCATTATCCTTTTGTAATTCAGAGTTTTTATCTTTATTGATGTTGTTTTTTCTGGTTTCATATGGATCAAAATAAACAGTTTTACCAAAGTTGGTTTTTGTATTTAAAATATTCTCTTTTGGATCAGATTGCATTGATTTTATAGAATTATTATTCTCATTTTTATTATTCTTTGTAATACTAGTGTTTCCCTTAATCAAGGAATTAGTTATGAGATTTGTTTCTTCAATTATACTTGATAAAGAGGTTCCCGTCTTTGAATTATTGGTGGTAATTATATCCATTGCATTTTTAATTATATTTAATTCGTCAGGTGTAAATTCTGTTTTAAAAGATGAGAGTATTTTTTGAGCTTGCTCTAATGTATTGATTTCATTTTTGTTTTCTATGGTTTTTGAAGTTTTTTCTATTAACTGTAATAATTTTTGGATATCCGGATCAACAATCTGATTGGTTTCTTTTGAATGGACGTTGTTTTGTGACATAATATTGGGGCTTTCTTCTATGGACTTAGAATGCTTAATTAAACTTTCCAAAGGTATTTCAGTATTACTTGCTTTAGTTTCTTTCATGATAATACTAAAAGCTTTTTGCAATACCTCTTTATCTTCTTCTGTGAGTTCGGTTTTTGAAGAAATTAGTATTTTCTGAGCTTGTTCTAATGTATTGATTTCATTTTTGTTTTCTATGGTTTTTGAAGTTTTTTCTATTAACTGTAATAATTTTTGGATATCCGGATCAACAATCTGATTGGTTTCTTTTGAATGGAGGCTGTTTTGTAACATAATATTGGGACTTTCTTCTATGGAATTAGAATACTTGATTAAACCTTTTAAAGGTATTTCACTATTACTACCCTTTCTTTCTTTTATAATAACGCTAAAAGCTTTTTGTAATACTTCTATGTCATTCTTTGTAAACTCTGTTTTAGGGGAAGACAAAATTTTTTGAGCTTGAATTAATAATTCCTTTTCATCGATGCCTTTGGCGTTTTTGGTAGAAACTTCTATGAGTAGGAGTAATTGATCGACCCCCAAATGGATATTTTTTGTTTTTTTAGTATTTGAAATTAATAAATCTTTCGAATCAATAGTATTCATTGTGACCGATAACTTATTATTTGTCACTTCTTTTTCTGGCATAGGAGATTTTTTAAAACCAAGGCTGTCTTCTTCTACATTGCTAAAAATATCTTGAAATTTTTGATCAAAGGATTCTAATTTAGCATTAGATGCATTCGCAGTAAAGTGATTAATGTTTTTTGATTTGGGTAAATTAGTTGTAAGATCAGTTAAGGCAATGTTCAAAATTATTCGCTCCTTTTTTCTCCCATTTTGGCTATCACTTCAGCAGCTTTTTGTGGGTTAACAAGCGCAAGAGCTTGCAGTATTTCAGCGGCTGATTTTGATTCAAGCGTTGCGAGTGCATCTACTAATAATTCCACGCTTACTTCTTCTCTACTTAAAGCGTTGGCAATTTGTTGAGGGGTTGATCTAGCTAGCCAATTGGCTAGGGTATTTATTCTGGCATTGTAATCGTTGTATTGGTCAATTTTTTGTTGATATTCTTGATTTAACTTTTCTAATTCTTCTCTTTGAGCCATTAAATTTGCACTTTCTTGTGAAATTTGGTCTAAAAGTTTTTGTAATTCATTTTGTTCGGCAATTAATTTTTCTCTTTCGTCTTGTATAGCTTTGAGTTTGCTATCTAACAGTTCCTTTTGCAAATAGAAAGGATCTGAAATCTCCAGATATTCATAATTAGATAAATTTCTTAATCCTGGTATAAAATCGATTAAATATGCCATATAACTTCTCCAACTGTTTTGAAGATTCAAATTGAGATACGAAAGCCTATTATATTCGAAGTAGATGTAACCAACTCCAAGTAGAAAAATAGCCACAATCAAGGAAATTAGAATAATTCTTAAGAATTTTTTCCCCGATCTTTTTTTTGGTTTCGGATTTTCTTCTTGTTTTTTTTGCATTGGAAATTTCCTCCTTACACTAATATTTTTCTTTATAATAGTCAATTTTCCTAAACACAAACATCATTTGCTTCGCAAATGAGAATTTGGAAGTATTTCAAAGCATTATGAAAAAACTTTTGCACAGTACAGCAAAATTAAGAAAGGCGGTTTACACCGCCTTTTTGAAAATTTCTATAATTTAAATATTTTCTTTGTTTTGTGTTATTTCATTGGGGACTTCTTTTATGTGAAGGTCTAATTGGTTAAAAGGTATTTCAACTTTATTTTCTTCGAATTTTTGTTTAATTGATTTTGCTACATCCATCGACGAATTTATAAAATTTTCTTGTTTTGCCCAGAACCTTACAATGAAGTTTATTGAAGAATCGGCGTAACCATCAAAAACGATTAGCGGTTGATGGTCATCATCTATGTGCACTAATTCGGCTGATCGTACTGCTTCATCTATTACGTTTATTACCTTGTTTAGATCGGATGAGTAAGATACTCCAACTTTTACCTCGTTTCTTCTTATGTTTGTAGGCCAATAATGAATGATCTTGCTTGACCAAACTTCTCTACTGGGAAGGTTGACTCTTCTTCCATCCCATGTTCTTATGACCACATGATTAACGTTTATCTCTTCTACTGATCCAGATATTCCATTTATTTCGACAGCTTCACCATCTACTACAAGATGGTTCAACATTATTAAAAATCCACAGATTAAATTACCAAGAGGTTCTTGTACTGCAAAAGCGACTATTATACCACCTATTCCTAATCCAGCAAGAAATGCGCTCAGGTTGGTAAAAATTACAGAAATAATGATAAAACCACCTAAGGTATACATAGCTATGTTCAATATCGTCATTAAAGATTTCTTGTATTGAAGCGTTACTCTTCCGCTTTTTTCTGCTGTGTTTATTATGATTCTATAGATAAATTTTGCTAAATACCTCGCGATAAAGAGAATTGCAACACTGATACCAATTCTTATTAGATAATTGATAGTTGTTTGGAGCCATTCAGGCATTTTGAACCCCCCTTATTAAATAAATAACCTGTTGTATTCATAGTTAATGATACTCATTGCATATATAGCAGAAGTTTCAAAACGAAAGATACTTTTACCCAAATTAACAGTTTTGAATTCGTTTGTAGAAAAAAAGTCTTTTTCTCTTTTTGAAAATCCATATTCTGGGCCAACAACTAAGTTTATTTTCTGTGCACCCTTTAACTCTTTTAAGACTTTTCCTAAATTGTCATTTGTTCCATCTAAGTCTAGTACTATAGTGTTTTCTTTGGGAATCTCATCGAATTTTACAAAATTAATTTGAGGGATATGGGCAAAAATAGTTTGTTTAGAAGTTTCTATTATGGTTCTTTGAAACTTGTTCAAATTTTTATAATTTATCTCTGATTTTTCTCCGCGGTAAAGATAAAAGCTATTTGCCCTTAATTCAACCATTTTTTCTAACAACAAATGCATTCTATCCCATTTACTCATGCCTAAATATACCGATACATATGGTTTATTATCTTCTTGTGGTTTTTCTTTGTCTATAATTTCAAGGATCGTTTCTTTTTTACCTATTTTTACTATTGATGTGGTGTATAATAGCCCATCTCCTGTTATTACCTTTACTTTTTCTCCCTCGACCTTTCTTGTTATTTTTATGTGTGCGGTTTCTTCTTCATTTAGAATAATTTCTTCATTTACCTTTTTTCCGTAAAACGTATTTGGCATTTATAATCAACCTATGAGCTCTTTTCCCATGTAAGGTACGAGTCTTTCAGGGATTTTTATCTTGCCATTAGCTGTTTGATAATTTTCCATTATCGCAACTAAAGTTCTTCCAACTGCTAATCCAGAACCATTTAGTGTGTGAACGAAATTTAATTTATTTTCTTTGTCTCGGTACCTAATGTTTCCCCTTCTTCCTTGAAAATCTTTTGTGTTTGAGCATGATGATATTTCTTTATAATCATTGTAACTGGGTAACCACACCTCCAAGTCATAAGTTTTAGAAGCTGCGAAGCCTAAGTCCCCAGTGCATAGAGCAACCACTCTATATGGTAAATTCAATAGTTGTAGCACCTTTTCTGCGTGAGTTGTTAATTCTTCCAACGCTTGGGAGGACTCTTCTTGGGTGGTATACCAAAATAATTCTACTTTATCAAATTGGTGTTGCCTGATCATTCCTCTTACGTCTTTTCCATAACTACCGGCTTCTCTTCTATAACAGGGGGTATAAGCGACATATTTTAAAGGGAGTGAATTTAATTCTAAGGTTTCGTTTCTATGTAAACCAGCCAGAGAAACTTCTGCAGTAGAAATAAGGTACATTTGATCTAAAGAAGTTTTATATAAATCATCTTCAAATTTCGGTAGTTGACCCGATGAGGTGATAGTTTCTTTTGTAACTAGATGTGGAGGTAGTATAAAGGTGTAACCATGCTCTTTTGTATGTAAGTCTATCATAAAATTGATTAAAGCTAGCTCTAAGCGAGCTATGTCTCCTTTTAAGATGGTGAATCGAGATCCGCTTAGTTTAGCCGCTCTGTCAAAATCTAAAAAGTCTAATTCGGGGCCTAAATCCCAATGAGCTTTTGGCTCAAAATCAAATTCTCTTGGTTTTCCCCATCTTCTTACTTCGAGATTTTCGTTCTCATCCTTTCCAACGGGTGCACTGCTGTCAGGAATATTAGGTACACATAATAATTTATAATTTAAATCATCTTCAATTTTTTTTAAATCTGATTCTATATTTTTTATTTGTTCTGAGATTTCCTTTCCCTTTGTAATTATTTCTTCGGCTTCATCATCTTTCTTTTGGGCTTTCAATTTAGCAACTAATTTTGAGTTTTGATTTCTTAGGGACCTTAAAGTTTCGATTTCTTTCAACAATTTTCTTCTCTCTTCATCGAGAGAGATGATTTCATCTATTATAGAAGTTTCGTTGTTTCTTCTTATTAAAGCTTCTTTTATTTCTTGAGGATTTTCTCTGATATACTTTAAGTCTAACATTTTACCCTCCTGAAGTGAATGTTTTTAAAAGTATTATGAAAGTTATGATTAGACTATTTACTTAAACTATCTAATAAAGATGAATTTTTAACTCGTATCTTACCCTCTTCTAATTCTTTTAAGGCAATACTTACATAGTCTTTTTTTTCAGTAACCCCTTTCAATTCATCTAAGTTTTTTAGTGTTTCAGCCCTTTTTGCTGCGATAATAGGAATAACATATTTGTAATTTATTCTTTTTAATATTTTATCGTAATTTATTCCTAAATTCATTTGATTTCACCTCTTATTTTAATAATTCGTATTTATTTTTTAAAAAAAAAAAGGAGTACTTTCATTGAATCTTTCTCTTTTAAGTTGTTCTGCCACAAGGATTGATATCAATTGATTTGTTGATTCTTCGATTTCTTGATTGACAATTATATAATCGAAATCTTTCATATGAGAAATTTCCCATTCTGCGTCTTTTAGCCTTATTTT
The DNA here is from genome assembly GCF_002895525.1 of Petrotoga olearia DSM 13574. Classification (GTDB taxonomy): domain Bacteria; phylum Thermotogota; class Thermotogae; order Petrotogales; family Petrotogaceae; genus Petrotoga; species Petrotoga olearia. The sequence continues at coordinate 147,483 of NZ_AZRL01000022.1, read as the reverse complement.
CAAAGAGTCTTTTGATTCGGTGCCTCTTTCTTTTAGTCTTTTTTCTAGATCCTCATTTGAGGGAGGTAAAATAAAAATGTATAAGGCGTTCTTATAAATTTTTTTTATGTTTAGAGCTCCTTGAACATCGACATCTAAAACAAGACCTCGGCTTTCTTTTAACTTTTCCTCAACAAATTTTTTGGATGTGGCATAATAATTCCCATGAACTTCCGCCCACTCGAGAAATTCGCCATCCTCTTTCATTTTGAAAAATGTGCTTTTATCAATAAAAAAATAATCTTTTCCGTCAATCTCTCCTGGTCTTTTTTCTCTTGTGGTATAGGAAACAGAAAATGAAAAACCAGTAATTTTGTCTAGAGCATTTTTTATCAATGTCGATTTTCCAGCACCTGATGGTCCGCTAACGATATAAAGTAATCCCTCCATGCTATAATACTTCCTTGCGTATTTTGTCTAAAACTTTTTCAATATCATAATAGTTTTGCAAGAATCTATTGGTAATTGTTTCTGGTTGAATTGCACTGGCTATAACATGACCAGAGTCGGTTATTATAAAAGCTCTAGTTTTTCTTCCGTGGTTTACTTCTAATAACTTCCCTTGCTGTTCTGCAATTTCTTTTAATCTTTTTAAGGGTTGAGAAGTAGGAGAAACAATGGCTATAACCCTATCACCAACAACAATATTTCCAAAACCTATGTTTATCAATCCATACATAAAGAGCACCTCCACCAACAAAAATATTTAGCTTAGATCCATCCTTCCCTTAACATCTTTAAAATGCAATTTATAAGTAGTTTCCTAACATATTATTAAACGCTTATAATACTTTAATGAATATTTTGAGCTTGTTCTCGAATTTTATTAACCAGAGTTCTTCCTTCCAAGGAAAGGTTAGTTATTTCTAAAATTTTTGACTTGGAGGCGATTGTGTTGAATTCCCTATGCATTTCTTGACAAATAAAATCTAGTTCTTGTCCTATACTGTCGTTATTATTTTCATTTTCCAGGAAATTTTTAAATCTTCTAATGTGGCTTTTTAATCTGTCCATTTCCTCGCTAATGTCGGCTCTTTCCGCTAATAATACTATTTCCATTTCTAACCTATTTTCATCGATATTATCTATATTACTAATCAAAGAATTAATGTTGTGTTTTAACTGTTCTCTGTATTTTTCTTTGATTTGGTGAGCATTTTCTTCTATTTTAATAACAATATCTTCAAGTTCATTCAAATAACCATTAAGAAAATCTTTTAGATCTTTACCTTCTTCTTTTTGATATCTCAAGACTGTTTCGATTACTTCTTTTAAAACTTCTTTCATACCTTCCCAGATGTCATCAATAGTTTTTTCATCGATGGAAATTTTAACTATATCTTTGAATTTTAACAAATCTTCTAAATTAACGTCATCAGCTAAATGCAGTTCGTTGATCAAATTGTTGAGGGCATTGTAATAAGCCTTTGATAACCCCAAGTCTACATCTATTATGTTGTCTGTTTTCAATAATTTTATATCTACAGAAATTCGCAAGGTTCCTCTTTTGAAGTATTTTTTCACAAGATTTTGAATATGTAATTCTAACGGAGAAAACAAAGGTGAGATTGAAGTGTTGATGTTTAGATTTTTGGAGTTGAGAGATTTTATTTCTACATTATAGCTATAATCACCAATATTTTTTGTTATTCTTCCATAACCGGTCATACTTCTCATATTTTCGCCCCCTTTATGTTTATTATACATTAAAAAATCAATAATTCAAAAATTTCAAGACATTTTTTAACTTAATCAAGAATAATTCTGCCTCATCGTCTTTATTCAAGTGAGATAAGCTAATTCGTATCATACCACTTGCCTCGTCATTTTTGTACCCCATACTTTCCATAACTCTACTGAAGGATTTAATCTTACTTGAGCATGCAGAAGTGGTTGATACATAAATTTCTTCTTCTGAGAGGGCGTTTACAATAATATCTCCTCGTATATTAGGAAAGAAAAAAGCTAATGTATTTGGAACGGAGTTTTCTAGGGGAGTAACTATCTTTGCTCCTATTTTTAGTAATTCTTCGGCTAGATGATCCCTAATATTTTTTATATTCGAATTCATTATGTCAAGATTTTCAATAGATTTTTTCAAAGCTATAGCCGTACCTATGATTCCTGGAACATTTTGCGTTCCTGCTCTCATCCCATTTTCTTGAGAACCTCCTGTTATGAAGGGGAATATTCTTGTTCCTCTACGTTTGTAAAGAATACCTACACCTTTTGGACCATGAAATTTATGTGCAGAAAAGGAAGCGAAATCACATTTATATTTGTACAAATCAAAGGGAATTTTACCAATAGCTTGTACAGCATCAATGTGAAAGTATGTTTCTTCATTTTTTTCTTTTATGATTTTGTAGGCATCATCAACAGGTTGCAAGGTACCGACTTCATTATTTGCAGCCATTAAGCTCACTAGTATGGTATCTTGTCTTATATTTTTTGACAATTCATTTAGATCTATTACTCCTTTATCATTCACATTTATATAGGATACTTCGAAGCCATCCCTTTCTAGTTGTTTGGCTGTATTAATAACAGCAGAATGCTCTATGGTAGAGGTTACAATATGTTTTCCTCTATTTTTGTTGACTTTAGCAACTCCTTTTATAACCCAATTTATTGATTCAGTAGCACAAGAGGTGAAAAAGATCTCCGTGGGTAAAACTTTAAAAAGCTCGGAAATTTGCTCTCGTGCTTCTTCTAAATCGTTTTCAACATTTACTCCAAATTGATGAATAGAGTTAGGGTTTGCATAGAATTCTGTCATATATTTCAAAATCAAATCAGCAACCTCGCTGTCAACTTGGGTAGTTGCGTTGTTGTCGAAATAAACCACATTGGCTTCCTCCTTACAGTTGATTCAAAAAGATCAAGGTAAAAGTACTACCTTTACCTAATTCAGAATAAGCTTTTAATTCAATATCTAATGCATCAGCTAGTTTTTTTGCTATTGATAATCCTAATCCATGGCCTTTATCGCTTCGAGAAAAATCCACTTTGTAGAACCTTTCGAAGATATTTTTTAATTTAGTTTGTTCAATACCAATACCATGGTCTTGTATACTTATACTCTTTTGATTGGGGTCTAATTTTATTGTTATTTCTTTTTGATTTGATGAGTATTTTATTGCGTTTTCAATGAAAATTTTGAGGATTAAAGAGAGATACTCGTTAGAGCTGTTTACTGTGAAACTTTCTCCTTGTATATCTATTTTGAATTCGTCCAGTTCTAATTTAAAAAGGTTCAAAGTTTCTTCTACTACGTTTTTAATATCGATACTTTCTTTTTCGATTTGATAATCGTTTTTAGTCAGCAGCAAGAGTTGTTCAACAAGATCCCTTAAATATTCGCTTGATGCCTCAATACTGTTCAGAGATTCTTCCATAATTTTGGGATCGTTTTTCCCCCATCTTTTCAGCATTTTAATGTAACCATTTATTGAAGTTAAAGGTGTTCTCAGCTCATGAGAAACGTCCGAAACGAATTGATTTTGTATTTCAAATGCATTTTCGATTCTATCCAACATCGAATTTAATTTTTGTGCAAAGATATCGAATTCCTGAGATTTTTGTTCTGATATCCTCTTATCTATGGTATTGGCATCTATTTCAGATATTTGTTCTGCCATTTTGACTACTGGTTTGAGTGTGCTTTTTGCTAAAAAATAAGATACCAATAGTGATATAAAAAAACCAGTCGTTATTATTACAAAGACTGCTTTTTCAAAGTTTCTCAAAAGAGCTGTTAGCTCAAGAGATGGTCCGCCGACTATTAAAAGAGACGAACCAAATATAGGAATACCTGCAAAGATGTAGTACATTCCATCAGATTCATAAAGATACGGTAACCTGGGAATTTTGAAATTCTCCTTTATCAAACCATAAGGATCTGAAATCAACTGTCCATCTAGAATGACGATCCTGTTTGATAATAAACTTCTTCTCAATACACTTGAATCTTGCATAATTTGGTAAAGCAAATCTAGAGGTTCCTGAGGATTGTTGGCATTTCCCCTATTCAGTCCACTTACATTCAATTGTGCAATATACATGTCGTTGTAACTTTGAAGTATGAATTGTACAAAAACGATCCTCACTATGCCAACAATTGTCAATACTATACTCATAGTAATGGCTGTAAAAACTATTGTTTGCCTAAAAATTGCACTATGTTTTACTTTCTTTCTCCCTAATAACGTAACCAACACCTCGCACAGTTTCTATATTTTGTGTGGAATCTTTCAATTTTTTTCTTAAATAATTGATGTATACTTCAACTAAGTTGTTGTTCTCTTCATCGTAGTATCCCCAAATCTCTTCTAAGATTTTTTCTTTTGAGACAACTATATTTTTATTGATAGCCAGTAACTTTAGTATGTTAAATTCCGTGAGGCTCAAATGAACATTTTTTTTGTTTACAAGAACTTCCATGTTTTGAGGATAAATCTCAATGTCTCCTACTTTTATTAGTTCTTTAGTTTTTCCCATTCTTTTTAACAAAGCCTCTATTCTTGCCAATATTTCTTCTATTTCAAAAGGTTTAACTACATAATCATCGGCATTTTTTAAACCTTTAACCTTGCTTTCCAACTCTCCTTTGGCTGTGATCATTATTATTCCAATATCACTGTCATAGTCTCTAATTGCCTCAGCAACTTCAAATCCATCTCTTATAGGCAACATTATATCCAATAATATTATATCAGGCTTAAAATTTTCATAGAATTTTAAAGCCTCATCTCCATCTTTTGCTATTTTTACGTTGTAGCCGACATGAGTTAATTCCAACTCTAAAAGCCTTGAGATTGCTTTATCATCTTCTACCACTAGAATTCTAAACATTTGTAATCCTCCCCAAAATTAAAATTAATGTCTTTAAAAATTGTTTTAGCGCCCCTAGTTAAAATTCAATTGATAAACTGATAGTGTGTAAGCTTTGATGGTATAAGTAAGAAAACAAAGCCGCGCTTTTTTGAAAAGGGAAAGAATACTGCGCGCCGAAATTAAAATATATAGTTGCTTGATCTTTCTTACTTATTGAGAGGCCAATTCCAGGGTATAAAGACAATTCGATTGTTTGTTTATCTCCAAAGGTATAAGTTTTTGTAGCCACTAAATCGTAGCTTAATTCGTTTATATCTACTAAAATACTTCTGAGATTTTCTATCTGACTGTTTATCTGAAGAATACCGTATAGACCAAAATTATTGAAATCTTCGTAATCGTCTAATAAAAAAGATATATTTATCTGATCTTCTTCATTTTTCAGGATCGCTCCAATTCTTACCTTATCTTTCAATTCCGTTGCATATGCAAATTTAGAGTTGTTATTAAAGTCAAAAGAGATATCAAAGTAAGATTTGTTGAATTGCAAAGAAATATTAGACATAATTTCGTTAGAATAGAATTGGTAACTTACTCCAAATGAGGTTTTTATATGTGAGACATTTTTTGTTTTTTCGTCGTTTATTAGATTTTCTAGATTAAACCTCGAAGTAACTAAAACACTGTATTCTCCGTCTTTTTCTACCAAATAATAATTGTTTATATTTTCTTTAAGGTTAAGATCTGATTCATTCACATCAAAGCTTTCATAAAATTCAACTTTTTCTAGATCCGTAAGAAGTGAAAAGTTTGATTCTAGAAATCCGATAGCATCTTGATTTTCAAGCGGAGAACTTTTATAGCTTGTTTCTAAAAAGATTAAATAATCATAGACATTTTTTGAAATTTTATGTGAAGATGAATATGTGATCACTTTGTTTTCTCCTGCGTTATCTTCCAAAAAATTAAATAAATTTAATATTTCAAATGACAATCCGTCTTTACCAAACAAAATTATACTATTAGAGTTGGGGACTCTTCTAACTCTCTGGTTTAAAAGCATCAGTATATTAGATATCTTTGTTACTTCTAAGCTTTCAAAGTTAATCTCTGTAGCATTTTGTACTGATCCTTGAATTATCAAATCGAAATCTCCAACTAAATACAAATTATGTCCTATTTTTTTGTATTCATAGTCGGTAGAGTATAAGATAATATCTAAAGCGCTTTCCAAATCTAAAGTATTTATTTCCTTTGTAATTTTCCCTAAAGTATTGGTTTTTGTTAAAATAATGCTTCCACTAGCTTCCTCAAGTTTTTGTAGTACTTCTTGAAGAGGGGTTTCATTAAAACTTAAGTGAATATTTGAAAAGTAAAAAGAGGCTGAAAAGACGACTATTATTAATATTAGAACTTTTTTCAACTTTTATCACCTTTCTTATTTTATCTATCAATTTTTAGTGCGTAATTCTCAACTTTAATTATTTCACTGGGATCAGTACCTTTACTTGTAACAACCTCTATTAAAATTTCATCCACTCCTAATTCAGTAACTAATTTTTCTGTGAATTCATCTGTTTGGCCAGGTAAGAGAGGTTGTTGGGATTTTACTATAATTTTGTTTCCTACCTGGCTATTTGTGGTAGAGTTCCATTTTTTCAAGTAGATATCATAATTAATAGATGAGTTTCCAGTATTTTTTATTTCAAAACTGATTGTTATATTGTTATAGAAGTTGTTTAAAATATTATTCTCTTTTATGTATACGTTTAATTCTGAATTATATGTATTATCTCCAAAATCTATTATCACTGGAATATTGATTTTACTTTGCACCACTTGAGTTTCATCGTTGTTTTCTCCTATTAGGCTTAAGTTAGCGTAGTATTCACCCCTTAATTCTACCAAATTTGATCTCCTGTAATCTGCTATTAGATTTGCTTCTACTTTTTGGTATTTAGGTATTGAAAATTCGTTAGATGTAATAGATAAATACTTATAGTTAGTATTTCTATTAAAAAAGTTTTCTTGCTTTTCAAAATCCAAAAAAACGTTTATATCTAAAAAATCATTATTAAGTATATCCAAAGAAAATTCTACCGGAGTAGTGATATACTCTCGTGGGCTCATTTGTTTAGGTATTTTTATATAAATTTGATCAGGATATGTATTTATGTTAGCCATTTTTCTTTCTTTGTACGTATCCTCTGATATTTTGAATTCTTTCTCATAAACGTATTTTTCTTGAAAATAATCTTTATAACCATAATATAACTCTGCTCTAATCTTGTATTCTTCGGGAACTAAATATTTTTCGATAAAAATATCGCCTTCTTTGCTAGTATGAGGTAAAAGATTTATAGATTTGTCCTGAAAAAGGGATTTTTGAAAAATCAAATGATTATTACTTAATTTATACAAAGAAAATGTTCCCCAAACATCAATTTCCCAATTGCTATTGTTAGATAATCGTATCGGGAAAAAAGTACCTAAGTTCTCTTTATTTGAAATAAAGGGGGAACCACAATACATATCTAAAGAAATTTGCATATTCGAAGTATTCAAATCCACAATTTTTATAATAATTGGGAAGCTAATTTTAGATACCTTCGAATCGATTGGTAAATTATCCTCAACCGATACAGAAAAAGTAATAATATGAGTACCTTCTGTAGATTTCGAACCTTTAACTAAAAAATCGGCTTTTTTTGTTTCATAGGGCAGTAAACTAATTTCATTTGGATAAGATACTTCAAAGAGTGAATTTTCTAAAAACGAACTAATATGTACAATAATTTTACTGTCGGAGTTGTTAGTGAAATAAAATGACACAATCTCTTCTTTGCTGTTGACTAGCTCGATAGTCTTAAAGAATGAATCAAGATTCAAAGAAAACAACAAGTTAAAGATATTCAAAAAAATAAAAAGTAGAATTATTTTTCGCAAGAGATTATCTCCTTTCCTAAATTTTATTTATTTTTCTATATTATATCATCTAAATATGATAAGATATTTTGAATTAACAAAAAATAATCAACATTAAAAGGAGTGAAGATATAGTGCAAGTTTCTTCTTTTGTGGATTCTACCTTTTTTTCCCTGGTAATCTTTCCCATTATAATTTTTGCCATGAGGCTTTGTGATGTAAGTCTGATGACAATAAGGATCATCTTTGTCTCGAAAGGGATCAAGTTTTGGGCATCGGTACTAGGATTTTTTGAAATAATGGTATGGCTTATAGCTATTTCTCAAGTTATGAATAATTTGGATAAACCTCTTTATGCGATCGCTTATGCCTTGGGATTCGCTACTGGAAACTATCTGGGGGCTTTTTTGGAAGAGAAAATAGCTATTGGAGTAAATTTAGTACGTGTCATAACCAATAAAGAAGCCCAACCTTTAGTTGATTATTTGAATAAAGAGGGTTTTGGAGTGACGAGTATAGATGCGGAAGGATCTAAAGGACCTGTGAAAATTATCTACAGTGTGGTTAGGAGGAAAGATTTAAAAAAGATTATCGATATAGTTAATGAGTTCAATCCAAATGCATTTTATTCAATCGAAGAAGTTCGTGGTATCAACAAGGGAATTTTTCCTCCACAAAACGTTAATTTCAAATTTAGAAATAAACTCACTAGAAAAGGGAAATAACTGATAAAAGTAGTAGTTTGATTAAAGACATCAGAAGTATAGTTTTTTTATGGTATAATTATAATGTACATTTTTTAGTTGTTAGTTGCTTTTAAATTATCGGTAGAAGGAGGGAAATCTATATGGCTTTAAAAATTTCCTCACCAGTTTTTAAAAACAACGATTATATTCCAAGTACTTATACTTGCGAGGGTAGGGATATCAGCCCTATATTGTTAATCGAAGGAATTCCCGAAAAAGCGAAATCTTTGGCGTTGATAATGGACGATCCAGATGCTCCCATGGGGACCTTTGTGCATTGGGTAGCATGGAACATTGAGTTAGTTGAAGAGATTCCTGAAAGGATCCCAAAAGAATACTCTGTAACTAATCCGCTTTCATTAAATCAAGGGAAAAACAGTGCTCATCAAACTGGATACATGGGCCCTTGCCCTCCTGTTGGACATGGAGTTCACCATTACCATTTTAAACTTTATGCATTAGATACAACGTTGGATTTACCTCAAAATACCAAAAAAGAAGATTTATTGAAAGCTATGGAAGGTCATATAATAGAAAAGGCAGAAATTGTAGGATTGTATAAAAGAGACTGATTTTTTTAGAATTTCTAGAAACACTATTTCAAAAAATAATCAGGAGGTGAAAGATGGATTTAAAACTCGATGTTGTACAGTTATTAATTCCTGAAGATACGAATATAATAGTAGGGCAATCACATTTCATTAAAACTGTAGAAGATATCTATGAAAGTATAGTTACAACGAATCCTTCTTTAAAATTTGGTTTAGCGTTCAACGAAGCCTCTGGTCCGCGTCTTGTAAGATACGATGGGAACGACGATGAATTAATTAAAGTAGCTATCGATAACGCTCAAAAGATAGGAGCAGGTCATTGCTTTGTATTAATTATGAAAAACGGTTTCCCAATAAATATTAAAAATCAACTATTGAATGTTCAAGAAGTACTTAGTATTTTTGCTGCAACAGCAAATCCTCTCCAAATAATTGTAGCTGAAAGTGATCAAGGAAGGGGTATATTAGGAGTAATAGACGGGAATCCCCCAGTAGGTGTTGAAAAAGAAGCTGACAAAGAAAAAAGAAAAACGTTCTTGCGAGAAGTAACAAAGTACAAAAGATGATAAGCTCACTATATAGTTTATTAAGATGAAGGAGAAAGCATGTGGGTATTTTCTATAATTTTAGCTTTATTACTATTCTATTTACTCTTTTTCTGGATAATCCCTTTTTCATTGAAAGGTGCAATATTCGATCCAAGTAGAAAAAAAGATGTTGAAAAGATGTTGGAACTGGCCGAATTAAAAGGAGAAGAGATTTCAGCAGATTTGGGTTCCGGAGATGGACGTGTTGTCATTGCTTTTGCTAGAAAAGGTATACAAGCTCATGGTTTTGAGATAAATCCTTTGCTAGTTTTGATTTCAAAAATAAATATTAGGAGAGCGGGTTTAAAAGGAAAAGCATTCATTCATTGGAAAAACTTTTGGAAAGCAGATTTGTCTAAATTTGATATTATTACAGTTTTTCAAGTGGATTTTGCGATGAATGAACTAGAAAATAAGTTAAAAAAAGAACTCAAGCCTGAAGCAAAAGTAATTTCAAATCAATGGGCCTTCCCAAACTGGAAATATTCAAAATATGAAAACGGTATATATGTTTATGAGTCAAGTGAATTTCCAACAAAATAGAGGATGGTTTTATGGATCTAAATCATGAAGAAGAAAAGGCTCTGGACTTTAAGCTTCTTCTGTCAGTTATACTGAATTTTGGTATAACCATAGCCGAAATATTGGGTGGAATCTTTTCAAACAGTTTAGCTTTGTTATCGGATGCTATACATAATTTGAACGATACTTCTGCAATTTTTATAAGTTATATCGCAAGAGTTTTGTCAAAAAAGGAACGAGACCCAAAAAGAACATATGGTTATAAAAGGGTGGAGACACTTGCCGCTTTTGTAAATACAGAAATATTAATGGTTATTGCTGTTTATTTACTTATTGAAGGTATTAATAAATTATCAAATCCATCGATCATACAAGGTAACATAATGCTAACAGTTGCTTTTATTGGTTTAACAGGAAATCTAACAACCGCTTATTTATTACATTCTGGTTCAAAAACGAATCTAAATATCAAAGCCACTTTTATCCATGTCCTGAGCGATACTATTTCGTCTATATTTGTAATCATTGGGGCATTTTTGATCATTTATCAAAAACTTTACATTATTGATGCTATATTCACTCTTATGATAAGCGGGTATATATTTATAGAAAGTATACCACTACTTAAGAATACTATAAATATATTACTACAAGGAACTCCAACTGATATTGAAATTGATAAGCTGAAAACAAAGTTGGAACAATTCGATTTCGTAAAAGATGTTCACCATATCCACATTTGGACAACCGATGGAAAAGACAAATATATGGAAGCCCATATAAGGCTCCGAGAAAAGTTTAACCAAGATAATTATGAGTTGGATGATTGTATAGATGAATTAAACAAAGTTTTAAAAGAAGAATTTGAAATCAATCATACGACTTTGCAATTTGAAAAAAATAGATGTTTAGAAGAAGAAAAAATTAAATAAGTGTCTTCAAAATTGGAGGGGGGAATACAAGTGAGAATAAATCTAGGTAAAGTTTTTACAGAACCATTTAAAATAGTTGGTAAAAATCCTATCATACTTATACCTGTCTTTATCGGAATTATTTTATCTTTGCTTTTCGATTTAGTGGGATTTATAGGTCCCATAGCTAATTTCGTATCTTCTATTATTATTGGTATCATTACAGTTTTTTTCTTCGCTTGGACAACCATCTTTTTTGACCAATATAAAAAAGGTGAAGAAATAGATCTTAAAAAAAGCTATTCACAAATTAGTCAACTTCTCTTAGAGATAATCGTGCTCTCTATTGTAGTTGGTTTTCTGATATCTCTCGGAACCTTAGCTTTTGTTATTCCAGGATTAATATTAGCTCTTTTCCTAATTTTTTCACCGTGTGCTTTGGTCGTTGACAACCTTTCAGTAACTGATTCTATGAAAAGGAGTTTTTCTTTCGTTTTTAAAGGAGAAAACTTTTTACAAATATTTCTAGTTTTACTGGTTATTTTTCTTTTGGGAATAATCCCTGTTGTTGGACTTTATTTATCAGTTATTTTAGAATTTATCCTTATACCTTACATTTATGTAGAGTATTCAAAATGATGGGCGAACGAATTGCGGGGCGAAGGGGTGCTAAAACAAGTTTTAGAGTTTCTAAAGATATTATTCAAAATAACAGTTGGAGGTGTTTTCTTTGAATCAAAAAAAGGCTCTTGGTATATTAGAATATGCTTTGTCAAAAGAAACAGAAGGAATGCAATTTTACGAATCAAAAGCAAAAACTGTGAAGATTCAACAGGTTAAGGAAACCTTTGAAGATTTAAGTAAGATGGAGAAAGGTCACGTAGATTATATAAGTAATCTTATAAAAGATGTAAAAAGTCACGATTATGTACATTTCTCACAACCCACTGACGTGGGGCAATCTTTTTCCAAAAGAGCTGTCCAAGAAATTGTTTACGGGGGCGATTTTACTGCCGTAAAATCCGATATACCGGTATTAAGAATGGCTTATCTTATCGAAGAAGATTTTATGAATTTCTATAACAAGGCTGCTGAAAGTGTTGAAGACGATGAGTTAAAAAAGATTCTGAATCATCTAGCCGAATGGGAAAAAGACCATAGAGATAGGATTTATACACTCTATCAAAAAATATCCAAAGATTATTGGGAACACATGGATGTTGAACCATTGTATTGAAAGATTTAAACAGGAGGGATGCAACTTGCATCCCTTTTTTAGATCTAATGGTAGAAGATCTAATTATTTAGGTATTCGGAGGTCACCATGAAATTTATTCATACTGCAGATTGGCATCTTGGAAAGATAATATATTCCAATTATATGACTCAGGATCAAAAATATGTATTAGATAATTTTTTGGCATATTTATCAGAGACTCCACCAGATGGACTATTGATATCAGGAGATTTATACGATAGAGGTATCCCCCCTTCAGAAGCAATTAATCTATTGAACGAAGTACTCTCTAAAATTGTTCTCGAATTAAAAATTCCCACATTTATAATCTCGGGAAATCACGATAGCGATGAAAGGCTTGAGTTCTTAAACGGCATACTCTCTAATATGAACCTTTATATCGAAGGTACTTTAAAAAAAGAAGTTAAAAAGGTCACCTTTAAAGACGAGTTTGGTCTCGTTAATTTTTTTATGCTTCCATATGTTGATCCCCAAAAAGCCAGTGATATATTTAAGATAAATTTTGAAAATAAAACCCAGCTTTTGAAGCATTACATAGATAGTATTAATGTGAATGAAGATGAAAGAAACGTATTGATAGCTCATGAATACATAATGGGTGGATTGAATAGCGAATCCGAAAGGCCTTTATCAATTGGAGGAAGCGAATATATTGATCCTTCGATTTTTGATAAATTTGATTACGTTGCCCTTGGACATCTTCATAGACCTCAAAAGATCAAAAATATATATTATTCAGGTTCTCTTTTAAAGTACTCATTCAGTGAAGTAGACCATGAAAAAGGGATGAATCTAGTAGAAATGAAAGAAAAGGGAAGTATAAAAGTTGAAAAATTGAGCTTTAATACTGCCAAAGATATGAAGGTGATAAGAGGATATTTTGATGACATAATGAAAACGGAGAGTTCAGATGATTATCTTCAAATAATATTAGAAAATTCTAAGCCTGTTTATGATGCTATAAACAAATTGAGAGCTAAATTCCCAAATGTTCTATCCCTTGATTTTCCTAATTTAAAAACAAATGATGAAATAAAGACCAAAGATTATAACATAAAGAAAATATCACCAGTTGATCTTTTCGAATTGTTTTACCAAGAGGTCAAAAATCAAAAACTCTCTTTTGAGGAAAAACAGATAGTAACAAGTATTTTCAACGAACTCCTAAAAACAAGTGGTGAAGAAAGATGAGACCCATAAAATTAAAATTCCAAGCGTTTGGTCCTTTTTTAGAAGAGCAGGAAATCGACTTTAACAAATTAAGAAACGATACTTTATTCTTAATTACAGGCCCAACAGGTGCGGGTAAAACAACTATTTTCGATGCTATCTGTTATGCATTATACGGAAATGGGTCGATGTGGGAAAGAGGAGATGCGATAGCAAGGTCTCATTTTGCAGATGAAAACACCGACACATACGTAGAATTTGAGTTTCAATTCAAAGATAAAAGGATAGAAATCTCAAGAACGCCTTCTTACGAAAGAACCAAAAAAGACGGTGAAGGGACCACAAAACAAAATAGTCAAGCTAGTATAAAAATATATCAAAATGGTGAATTGATATTACATGAATCAGGGGTGAAAAAAGTAAATAGTAAGGTAGAAGAATATTTAGCCCTTAACTATGAACAATTCAAACAGATAATAATGATTCCGCAAGGGGAATTCAGAAAGTTTATAACAGCAAATTCAAATGAAAGAGCAGAGATTTTTAGGAAGATATTTGACATAAGTATATATGAAAGTTTTGAACAAAAAATAGACGAGATTTTTAAGAATATAGAAAAAGGATTAAAAGACCAACATCAAAAAATCATAAACATACTAGGATCAGTAAACCTTGAATCAGAAGGATACAAACAATTATTGCAGTTAGAAAGCATCGACCCTGAAAATCTAATCGATCAATTAACAAAGGAAATTAAGAGGAGAGAGACTTCAAAAGAAGAAACTGAAAAACAAAAATTTCAAAAACAAGTTGAACTACAAAAACTAAACACAGATCTTGAAAAGATAAAAAAAGCTAACGAACTAATCGAAAAGAAAGAAACCATAAAAAAAGAGATCGAGGAACTTCAACAAAATTCCAAGTATATTCAAGGAAAAGAAGATCTCCTTAATAGATTAAAGAAAGCAAAAGAGACACTTCCATACGAAGAAAGATACTTAGAATACCAGCAAGAATTAAACGATAAAAAGAACCAACTCAAAAATCAACAAAGTATATTAGATAAAAGTATGGAAAAAAAGCAACGAATCGACGATAAATTACCAGAAATTGAAAAGCAATACCAAAATATATCCGCTGTTGAAAAAGAAATTGAAGATCTCAACCAAAAATTAGATAAATACGTTAAGTACAAAAACTTAATTAAAGAATATAACACAAAAAAGAAACTTTTGGATACAAAGGTTAATGAAAGTCATGAAAAGGATGAGGATCTTTCAAAAGCTCAAGAAAAATTGGAACAAAACGAAAAATATATATCAGAAAACGAAGATATAAACGTTGAAATACTTAAAAACGAAATTAGTACAAATGAAAAATTATTATCTGCAGCCGGCGAATTATTGAAAAAATACACAGAATTGGCTTCCTTATACAGAAAATATCAAGAAATAAAAGAGGAAAAAGAAAAAATAGAGATTGAAATCCAAAACTTAAGAGAAGAACAAAACAAAAAGACTACTGATTTTATAAAATCACAGGCATACCATCTCGCATCCAATCTAAAAGAAGGAGAACCATGTCCCGTTTGTGGATCTACTGTTCACCCTTCTCCTGCCAAAAGTACCGGAAAATTAATAACAGAAAAAGAACTAGAGAAAATCAACCAAAATATGGATAAAAAAGAGAAAGAAAAAATAAAGATACTTAAAAATTACGAAGACGTATCAAACAAATATTCACAAGAGGTATCTTTATTTAAATCGGAATATAAAAGAATCTGTGAAGAATTACAAATTCCCCAAGAAAGTGAGCATATATACACTCATATACAAAATTTAATAAAAATGCTCGAAGATAAATTAAACAAACAAAAGCAAGAATACGAAGAAAAAATAAAAATATACAATAAAGTCAAATCACTGAAAAATATTAATAAAAAAATAAAAGAAGAAATTAAAGAGTTAGAAGAGCAAAGGGAAAAGTTGAGAAAAATTATAGATGAATCGAAATCAGAAATTATAGAACTAACGACTAAAATTACAAATTTCAAAGAACAATTAGAGAACAAAACAGAAAATGGAATAATAAGCGAAATACAAGAAAAGAGAAAATTTATCCAAGGTGTCAAAACCACGTACGAACAAAAAAGAGAAGAATCTAACAGAATCTCAGAAATAATAAACTCTTCAAAAGGAACAATAAAAACTTTAACCGAAGATATAACTAAATTAGACGACCAAGTAAAAAATGCTGAACAAAAGTTTGATCAAATGCTAGGAAAAATGGGACTAGCGAACCAACAAGAATATCAAAGATTAAAAGAACAAATTAACTTAATGGAAAGTTTGGAAGAGGAAGTTCAAAAATATAAAGAAGAATTAAAGGATAAGCAGACTCTTCTTATTGATTTAGAAGAATCCACTAAAAACCTAAAAAAAACTGATGAAACACCTATAGTAAATGAAATAGATCAATTACAAAAGGAAATTGAAGAGTTAATTAAAAAGGAAACAAATTTAGAATATGAAATGAAATATCTGAAAAGCACAAAAGCTAATTTAGAGACAGTAATAAAAGAAATAGAAAGGCAAGAAAAAGAATATTCAATTATAAAGAACTTAAGAGATGTCAGTAAAGGAGATAACAACTCAAGAATCAGCCTTAGTAAATATGTACTAGCATATTATTTCGAAGAAATATTAGCTCAAGCGAATCTAAGATTAAGCAAATTAACAGATGGAAGATATCAGTTGCATAGATCTTCTAAGGTACTTGATGCAAGAAAAAGTGAAGGTTTAGAAATTATGGTTTTCGATATATACACTGGAAAAGAAAGAGAAATAAAGACACTTTCAGGAGGGGAAAGTTTTAAAGCAGCACTAGCTCTTGCTTTAGGATTGGCCAGTGTAGTGCAAAGCGAAGCTGGTGGAATATCTTTAGATACGATTTTCATTGACGAAGGATTTGGCAGCCTAGATACAAACTCTCTTGATAGTGCGATTGAAGTATTAACAGAGTTAAACAGCTCTGGAAGAATGGTGGGCATAATATCTCATGTAAATGAATTAAAAGAAAGGATTAATTCAAAAATCGAGGTAATACCTGGAAAAAATGGCAGCTATATAAGATTTTAAAAAAGACGCCCTTTAAAGGGCGTCTAAGATTTTTAACTTGCATAAGATATACTTCTTTTTTCTCTAATTACGGTTACTTTGATTACTCCAGGATATTGAACCTTTTCCTCTATTTGAACAGATATATCGTGTGCCAATTTTTCTGCGACTTCATCTTCAACTTTATCTGGTTGAACTATTATCCTCAATTCTCTTCCTGCTTGTATAGCGTAAGCTTTATCAACGTACCTAAATGATTTTGCAATCTCCTCAAGTTGTTCGATCCTTCGAATATAGTTTTCCAAAGTTTCTTTACGTGCACCAGGTCTGGATGCCGATAGCGCATCACTTGCAGCAACTAAAACAGCTTCGGGTGTCATCGGGTCAACTTCGTTGTGGTGATACTGTATAGCATTAACTACTTCCAATTTTTCTCCGTATCTCTTAGCAATTTGCCCTCCAACAATAGCATGTGACCCTTCTACTTCATGATCAACAGCCTTTCCTAAATCATGGAATAAAGCTGCTCTTTTAGCTAGTTCAACGTTCAATCCTAGTTCACTTGCCATCATTCCAGCAAATTGTGATACTTCTATGGAATGTTCTAACACATCTTGGCCATAACTGGTTCTAAATTTTAATCTACCTAGAAGTTTAATTATCTCAATATGAGGTTGTTTTATACCTGCTCGAATTACCGCTTCCTTTCCTACCTCTTTTATGTATTCTTGAATTTCATTTTTTGATTTTTCATAGAGCTCCTCTATTCTGGCAGGATGTATTCGTCCATCGGCTACTAGCATTTCGAGTGTCCTTTTTGCAATCTCTCTTCGTAATGGGTTGAATGAGGATATTACAACTATTTCTGGGGTATCATCAATTATCAAATCGGCGCCGGTGAGTTTTTCAAATGTTCTGATGTTTCTTCCCTCTCTACCAATTATTCTACCTTTCATGTCATCTGTAGGTAATGATACGGTTGACGTAGTTATTTCGTTGGTGACATCTGATGCATATCTTTGAATGGCAGTAGTAATAACCCATCGGGCATATTTTTTTGATTCATCTTCGTAATGATCTTTTATTTCTTTGAATTTCTGGGCAATTTCTTTTTCGTACTTATCTCTTGCTTCGTTTATTACTATCTGACGTGCTTCTTCTTCGGTCATTTTTGCGATTTCATTTAATTTCGTCTCTAATTCTTTCTCTAATTTTTGGACATTTTCGTGTTGGGCTTCCAATTTTTCTTTTAGTTTTTCTAGATTCTCTTCTTTTTTTGCTAAGCTTTCTTCTTTTCTTATTAATCTTTCTTCATTGTTTTTAAGCTCTTCTCTTTGTTGCTTTGCTTCTAACTCAAATTGTTGTCTGAGTTTATGTATCTCTTCTCTTGCCTCTAATAATTCTTTTTGTTTTAATCCCTTAGCTTCTTCATCTGCTTTTTTTAACATCTTTTCTATTTCTTTTTGCTTGTTTTTTATTTCAGCTTCCAGTTCTTCTTTTTTCGTTTTTAGTGTAGAAATAACTTTTTTGTTTCCAATATTGATTCCAACAAACAGAGATAAAATAAATATTGCTGCTCCTATAATTATATATACCAAAAATTCCAATTTCAATCACCTCTTAAGTTTTCAATAACACAGTTTATAATGTCTGGCTCAAAACCTCTTCTATACAAGTAAGCTTTAGTTTTGAGAATGTCCTGTTTTCTTTCATAATAATTTTTTGCCAATTCTAAGGCAATTGCATTAATATCTACTTCATTTTTAACTTTTTCAAGGGACTCAGAAATCAAACTTTCCTCTACTCCCAACCGTTTTAGTTCATGGTGTATAAACAAAGGACCTTTTTTGTCTAAAGTTAACTTATCATATGTGTATAGATATGCGAAAAGTTTGTCATCTATCAAACCGCTCTTCTTGCATTTTTCTACCACTTTACCAATAACCTCATCATCAAAGCCTTTTTCTTTTAGACGGGATGAAAGTTCTTTTTCCGATCTGGCACGATATTTTATTAAATTCAATGCAGATTTTTCAGCTGCTTTTTCATCTTTTGGATTAATTTTTTTGTACTTCTTCATTTTTCTCTTTTTTGCTTTTTGAAGAGTTAGATTCAAACTTCTCTATTAGATAATCAGGAATAATTAAATTGTGTTTCTTACGAATCGTATATTCTAAATAATTAAGGATGTCAGGATTTTCCATGAGATAACTAATTGAATTAGTTTTACCTTGCCCTAAGCTGATCTCTTCGCCGTTTTCGTTGATATAGGAGAACCAAGCACCTTTTCTTTGAATTAAATCTTCCTCTACAGCTAGGTTAAAGATATCGTTTTCTTTAGCGATACCGCGTCCAAAAATCATGTCTACGTTTGCCTGCTTAAAGGGTGGAGCCACCTTATTTTTTACAATTTTTAAGGTTGTTTCATTTCCAATTTGATCTTTTCCTTCTCTTATCGCATTACCTTTCCTAACCTCTACCCTTATAGTAGAATAAAATTTTAACGCAATTCCTCCGGTAGTAGTTTCTGGGTTACCATAGACTACACCTATTTTCATCCTTACCTGGTTTATAAATATAACTATAGATTTGGATTTACTTATACTTCCAGCTAATTTTCTTAGAGCTTGAGACATGAGTCTTGCTTGAAGTCCCATGTGGGAATCTCCCATAGCTCCTTCTATTTCTGCTTTTGGAACTAAAGCGGCTACAGAGTCTACTACAATTAGGTCTACTATGTTAGATCTTATCAAAGAATCTACAATTTCAAGGGCTTGTTCACCATAATCCGGTTGTGAAACAATTAATTTGTCGACATCTACTCCTAACTTTTTAGCATATTCAACATCTAGAGCATGTTCGGCATCAACAAATGCGACTATACCGTTCAATTTTTGGACTTCTGCTAAAGAGTGAAGAGCCAGAGTAGTTTTACCTGATGATTCGTTTCCGTATATTTCTACAATTCTACCCCTTGGATATCCACCAACACCTAAAGCTATGTCTAGCGATAAGCATCCACTTGGTACAACTGATATATTGCTATTATCCAATCCCTTACCCATTATCATGACCGATCCTGTTCCATGATTTTTTTCTAATTCTTTAACAAGCTTTTCTAACAATTCATCTTTATTTGTATCTTTAGAATCATTTTTAGCCATTAATGATGACGCCTCCTTCAAAGTCAACCGTGTAGAGTTTTTTATATATAGGGCCTCTCCTTGTGAGTTCAGAAGAGTATATACCGATAGAATTTACGTGTACTTGGATTTGATCAAAAGTTACAGAATTAAGTAGTTCTTTCCAATGGTTAGGATAGGATTTAACTCTTCCGACGGTAATATGAGGTAAAAAGTTGGTATCTTTAACCTCTAATTCTGAAATCTTTAGTACTTTCCTTATTTCTTCATATAGTCCAATTAAGGTATTATCTTCTTCTATTCCCAACCATAATACCTTTGGTTGAGAATCATTTTCAAAGAATCCCATTTTATGAATATTAAAATGAAAAGTAGGAAATCCAGATATTCTTTCACCAATTTTATAAGCCAACTGGGCTATCTTTTCCATTTTTTGATCTCCAAGGAAAAACAAGGTTAAATGGACATTTTTTGATTTTGTCCAATTAGCTTTAAATCCCATCCTTTGAAATCTTTCAATTAAATCATTCAACAACTCTTCTAATTTTTCGTTGGTTTCAATGGCAATGAAGGATCTTAATTTATCGACATTGTAGTTATTTACATTTTTTTGCTGTGTCATATGCTAGGGCTCCTTTCTTTTTAATTTTACTGTTATTAAAAGCGCAAAAACTTGTTTTATTGCTCCTTCGCTTCGAAGCCACCCAGAGCGGGGGAGGGCTACGCCCTGTGACCCTTTTAAAATCAAAATCTTATGAACTAAACTCCTAAGAACCTTAAAAACCATTAAACTCGTCTTTTGCATAAAGTTGTAAAAGTTTGACTTCTGAGTTCTTCAAAATCTTTTTTAAAATTGCTTAACGGTTTTGATAGTGTAATTTACCCCTGATAATAGGCTGATTATAACAGTTAAATAAACCAACGTACTAACTAGAAAGTTCCAAAGCATCAAATATATTACAATGATTAAAGCAATTTCTAAGACGGTTTTTAGTTTACCAAACTTATCAGCAGGAACTACAACATTTTTATTTGCAGCTGCCATTCTTAAACCGCTTACAAAGGTGTCCCTTGATACAATTATTGCAACAAACCATGCAGGCAAAATCCCTACTCCCAACATTGCAATAAAAACGGAATTTATAAGTATTTTGTCAGATATTTGGTCAAAAAACTTGCCGATATCGGTAACCTGCCCTGTTTTTCTGGCAACGTATCCGTCTAACCAATCGGTTAAAGAAGCTATAATAAATAAAATCAATGCTACGATATAAAAAGGTTCGCCAAAGACAGTTAAAATAAATATTGGGATGGCTAATATTATCCTAGAAAAGCTTAGCAAATTAGGTATGTTCATTCAACAATCTCTCCTTCTAGATCATATTCGTATGAGCCAGTAATTCTTACTTTAACGAAGCTCCCTAAAGAGGGTTCTTTGTCACCGTAATTTTTTATGTACACATTCCCATCAATATCTGGAGCGTCTAAATAGCTTCTTCCGATATAAACGTTACCTTCTTTCTCTTCCAAAAGAACTTCTAAAGACTTATCTATATATTTTTCCATGACGTTTTTAGAAATTTCACTTTGAACCGCCATTAATTTATTCTGCCTTTGTTTTTTAAATTGTTCATCAATTTGTTCTGGTAATGTGAATGACTTTGTGTTTTCTTCTTTTGAAAATTTAAAGCTCCCCATTCTTTCAAATTTTACCTCTTTTACAAAATCTACTAACTCTTCAAAGTCCTCAGCTTTTTCTCCAGGAAACCCTACCATTAACGTTGTTCTTATGACGGATGGTTCTTTTCTAATTTTCTCAAATAGTTTTATTAATTCGTTTCTTTTCTTATATCTACCCATACTTTGCAAAATTTTATCAGAGATATGTTGAATTGGAACATCGAAATAATTTAATACCTTTTCATTTCTATGTATGCTTTCTATGATTTCTTCGCTTAAAAAATCCGGATGTAAGTACATGACTCTGATCCAAAATTTCCCTTTTATCTTATTAAGTTTGTCTAGTAAATCAGGTAATGCTTGCTTTTGGTAATTATCTAAGCCGTACAATGTATTATCTTGGGATACAAGAATGATTTCTTTTACACCTTTGGATACCAAAAATTCCACTTCTTCGTTTATTTCTTCAATACTTCTGCTTTTTGGTTTCCCTTTGAACGTTGGTATAGAGCAAAACGCACAATTTCTACTACATCCATCCCCAATTTTTACGTATGCGTAATGTAATTCTGGAATCGCTCTAATTTTACAATCATAAAGAG
Organism: Petrotoga olearia DSM 13574; assembly: GCF_002895525.1. GTDB lineage: Bacteria > Thermotogota > Thermotogae > Petrotogales > Petrotogaceae > Petrotoga > Petrotoga olearia. The sequence continues at coordinate 125,397 of NZ_AZRL01000022.1, read as the reverse complement.
TCTCAGGAGTATCGTTTTTAAAAAAATATTCACCATTTTCAATTTTTTCGACAATAGTTTTTGGAGATAACACACCGTATAATCCATCTATTTCTGGGACATTTTCGAGAAACTCGTTAAAATACCTTTGAGTTAAGCAACCTGTTGGTATAACTTTTGGTTTTTTGTTATTATCTTTTAAGGATGTATATTCAAATATAGTTTCGATGCTTTCTTTTTTAGCTTCTTCGATAAAACCACAAGTATCGATGAATATGTAGTCAGCAAAATGAGGGTTATTCTCGTATTTATATCCTTTGCTTTGGAGTAATCCTTTCAGGATTTCCATATCTGCATCGTTTTTTGGACAACCCAATTTTACAATGTGAAACTTTTTCATTTGATTCCTCCGTTAATTTCATTATAATATACTGACTTTAAAATCTAATTATATAGCGCCCCTTTGCCCCGCTCCTCACCTTCTTTTTATTTCTAAAGTGTTTATTTTATTATTTAGATTATATCAGATTTTCTTTTAAAAATGAAAATATTTTAATAATTTAGTTATACATATTTATAATTATCATTTTATCCAGTTTTTACCAACACTTATGTCAACTTTTAAAGGTATTTTCAATTTGACAGCATTTTCCATACAATCTTGAACCGTTTTTTTGGTTTCTTCTACGATTTTTTCTGGTAATTCTATTACTACTTCGTCGTGTACCTGAAGTATTAATTTTGCTTCTTTTGGAAGTTTTTTAAACAAATTTATCATCGCCAGTTTCATTATATCGGCTGCGCTTCCTTGGATAGGGGTGTTTATGACTATCCGTTTCAGTTCAGATTTGCCTGTTTTTATGTTTTTCAAAAATCTTTTTCTTCCGAATATAGTTTCGACGTAACCTTTTTGTGTTGCAACCTTTAAGCTTGATTCCTGATATTCTTTGACTTTTTGGTAAGTTTTAAAGTATTTGTTCATAAAATCTTTTGCATCCTCTATTGGTATTTTTAAATTCTCGGCTAATCCATACGGAGATGATCCATACACCAGGGAAAAATTAACTACTTTTCCCACCCTTCTCATGTTGTAGTCGACATCATCTATTTTTATACCAAATATTGCAGAAGCAGTTAGAGCATGTATGTCTTCATCACTATTAAAAGCATTTATTAAAGTTTCATCGTTAGTTAAATGAGCCAAAACTCTCAATTCTATTTGTGAATAATCGGCACTGAGTAGAACGTGATCGTCTTTTTGCGCCTTGACGGTGCTTCTAATTCTTTCTCCATCTTCTTCTCGGATGGGAAGATTTTGAAGATTCGGTTCGCTGCTACTTAATCTACCGGTAGCTGTTCCCGTTTGGTTGAAAGAAGTATGAACTCTTCCAGTTTTTTTGTTAACTAATTTTGGTATAGCGATTATATATGTAGAGAGGAGTTTTTGGTATTTCCTGTATTCTAAAAGTTTTTCTACTAATGGATGCTCATCTCTTAGGGATTCTAAGGAATCTGCATCTGTTGAATATGATCCACTCTTAGTTTTTCTTTTTCCCTTCAATCCTAAGTTTTCAAAAAGTAGTTCCCCAACTTGTTTTGGCGAGTTTGGGTTGAATTCATAACCGGCGATTTTTTTCATTTCAAACATTAACGAACTCAGCTTTTTGTTGTATTCCTCTTCCAGTTTTTTAAGTTCTTTTAAATCAAAATACACGCCATTCATTTCCATTTCTGATAACACATTTATAGTTGACATTTCAATTTTTTCAAACAATTCATTTAGTTCAAATTCTTCTAGTTTAGGCTTTAAAACTTCAAATAATCGATAAGCAATATCTGCGTCTTCTGCAGCGTATTCAACAACCTTTTTCTTATCGATGTCTCCAAGGGTTAACAGTTTGATATCTTTTCCCATAACTTCTTTGTATTTAGTTGTTTTATAATCCAAATATTCTTTGGCGAGATCGTCCATATTGAATCTTCTGCTGTCTGGATTCAACAAATAAGCAGCTATCATACTGTCAAAATATACTTTGTTTAATTCAATTCCATTTACTTTCAAAACGGTCATATCGTACTTTAAATTTTGACCAATGACCTTTTTAGTGTTTAAAAGATTGACTATCTCTTTCGTTATTTCCCATCTGTTTTTTTCTTTGTATAGGTACAAAAAATATCCTTCAAACGGTTTCCAGCTTAAAGCGATTCCTACTATATCTGCTTGATATGGATCAAGAGAAGAAGTTTCAAGGTCAAAAGATATTATTTCGTATTTTTCTAAAGTTTTTAATAGTTCTTTGTAACCTTGTGCGTTATATTCGTAATACTTACCTTTTACTGAATAATCTTTTTTTTCTGCTTTTGTTTCCACTCTTACTTTAGATGAGTCACTAGGTGTATCAGGTATATCTAACTCTTTTAATATTGAGTTAAACTCTAACTTTTTAAGAAAATCTCGTAAATCGTCTCTGAATCCTTGATATATAATTTCTTTATCTTCAAATATTTCTTCTATCGGTGCATCTACCATCAATTGGACTAATTGTTTACTAAGATATGCGGTTTCCTTTTCGCTTTTTAGTTTGTTTTTTGTAGAACCTTTTATTTCATCCAAATGTTGATACAGATCATCTAAACCCTTGTAATTTTGCAACAATTTTTGGGCTGTTTTTATTCCAATGCCTTTTACTCCTGGAATGTTGTCAGAACTATCCCCCATTAAAGCTAGTAAATCAGCGATTTTTTCGGGAGGGACTCCCATCTTTTTTTCCACTTGGTGTGCGTCGTAGTTTACCATTTCTGTTATTCCTTTTTCTGGCCTCAATATATGCACATTATCCTTAACAAGTTGCATCATATCTTTATCAGACGTGATTATATAAACTATATCGTACTTTTTTTTCTTTTTTGAAACTATTGTGGCTATAACATCGTCGGCTTCATAATTATCCATAGCAACTAATTTTACACCTAATTTTTCCACCAGTTCGTATATGTATGGGATCTGTTGTATATATTTTTCAGGTGTTTCTGGCCTTTGAGCCTTATAGCTTTTTAATAATTCATTTCTATAAGTGGTGGTTTTTTTGTCCATAACAAATATTACTGAATCCTCGCCTTTTTTAACGTACTCTTTGAGTAACTTTAATAGCATTCGAGCTACTCCATAAATGGCATTTGTCGGCAAACCATCAGAAGTGCTCATCCAGTCTCCCAGTGCAAAAAAAGCTCTATATGCTATTCCCGAGCCATCTATTAAATATAAATTTGCCACGTGAAACACCTTCTTTTCTTTTGATTTTTTACTCAATAACAATTAATTTGAATTTTCCCGTCTTTTCATCTGGTTTAATATCTTCTACAACTTTTACTTCAAAATTCACGTTTTTCATTTTTTTCTTTTCTAAAATATCATAAAGTTTTTTTCGAACTTCTTGAACAATTTCATCTGAAGGTTCTTTTGGTGAGACGACTATTTTAAAAACAAAAGATGATTGATTCCTTTGGATAAATTGAAACTTAGTTACTCCTTTGACAAAAAATTCTGCTATAACGATTGGATGAATGAAATCTTTTTCTCCGTCTTGGGTTACAAAAAATGGGATTAGTTCGGTTCTACCAGTAATTTGTTCAATCTTTGTAAAGGGCCATTTCCCTCCCCCATTTTTTGATTTTTTTAGGATATCTGTTAATTCATACCTTATTATAGGTTGGGTGTAATTGTACAAGTTCGTCAAAATTGTTTTGTTCTCTTGGATTTCAAGATAAACCGCATCATCGTATATGTACATTCCTTTTAAATCTTCCCTAGATACACCCATTGCCAAAGACTCAGATGTTGCATAACTATCTACTATTTTGGAGTTTTTCCACACCTCTTTTAAAAACAGTTTTACGTTTTTTAATAAAGGTTCTCCACCACAGACTATCACTTCCGGGTGAATGTTCAAAAAACCTTCATTTTGAAATTGTGCCAAAGATCTTATGCCATAAGGGTACCCTGTGAGATTATCCGGTTGAAAATCGTTAAGTTTTTTTAAGTACGTTTTGATAGGCTTATTTATATCCATTACTATATAATCTTTGTAGAAAAACTTTTCAGTTTGATTTAGTGGAGATAGGAATAAACTTATGGCAGCATAATGTCCATCAACTGCACCTATAAAGGCATATTTCTTTCTTTTGAGAGTGAAATTTGAAAACATCCTTGTTGAAATAGCTTTGATGAAATCCCACTCTTTTTCACTGTACAAATAATATCCTACCGTTCCCGTTGATCCAGAACTGTGTATTACATGATACTTGTCATAAAGTAAAGAAGTTGGATTGGGGTTATTATTTAAAAAATCTTCTACTTTGTTTTTGGTAATTTGGTCATCTTTAAAGAACTTATCAAAATTATCAATCATAATATTTTTATTGATCGTTGGTAATTCGTTTATGGGAATCTCGTCCAGCATGTTTTCTTTTATTCGGAAGGATCTATAAAAGTCCATATAAAAAGGTATTTTTCTATAGGCGTATCTTAATATCTTTCTAAATTTCTTTTCTCTTAATTCTAATATCTTTCTTCTTGAATGATTAAGATTTTTACTTAGTGAATAATAATAGTATACTGTTCTTAGAAAACTCATGATCTCAGAATTCTTTCAAAAAATAATCATAATGTTCTTCATCATATACTACAAACCTGATTTCTTTTAAAAATTGTGGATTGGTATTTATGAAATCATAGACCGCCTTTTTGTAAACGGGAACCGCTTTTTCTATGGGATAACCGTAAATCCCCGCACTTATAGCTGGTAGGGATATTGAATTCAATTTTAATTCTTCTGCTTTTTTTAAAGAATTAATAACAGCATCATACAATAACTTTTCTTCTTGCTCACTGCCTCCCCTCCAAATTGGTCCAACTGCGTGAATTATGTATTTGCATTTTAACTTTCCTCCAGTTGTAACGGCAACATTTCCCGTTTCGACTTTACCGTATTTTTTAATATATTCGTTCGACTCTTTTTGAACATCTGAACCACCTTTTCTTGCTATAACCCCTGCTACCCCTCCCCCATGCTGCAAATGTGAATTAGCAGCATTTACAATAGCGTCTGTTTCTTCGATAGTTATATCACCAGATACTAATTTAATTTCAACGTTGTTGACTTTTATTTCTTTTATAATTTTGTTCATAATTAACGCCTCCAAAAAGATAAAATTATAGTAGCTTTTATATTTAATGTTTCTTTTATTATATCAAAAGTTTGTAGACTAACACAAAAAAATGCAATAATGAGAAAATCGAAGATTTTCGATAATAATCACAAATAATTACTTATAATCAATCGTAATCACGAATAATCAGATTTTGAAAATAATATTTTTTTCTGTATAATAAAAATGAAAATTTTCTTTTTATCTTATATTTCTGGAAAAAATTTTTATTTATAATCAGAACCATAAATTTGAGGAGGTGTGTGTGGTGAAGAAACTTATAGTAGTTATTTTAGCGGTGCTGGTTAGTGCCATGATGTTCACTCAAACGATTACGTTTTGGCATACTCAGGTGGAAACAGATAGGCAACAAAGGGTAAGAGCTTTAGCACAGATTTTTGAGGCACAAACGGGTATAAAGGTTAATTTAGTACCGATCGAGGAAAACGAGATTTTAGAACAGATTCCAAGAGCAGTTCAGGCTGGAACTTTACCAGATGTTGTAGAAGGTGGTATTTCTCCTATTCTCCTGCTGGGAAGTCAAGGCTTTATGGATACAAAGCTTAATGCAAAGATCATCGAAGATTTTGGTGATGTTTATGAAGGCGTTGCAAGATTGATGAAAGCACCAGATGGAGGATATTATGGGGTACCTTTCCACGCTTGGGTTCAAGGGATTTGGTATAAGGCGAATTTGTTTGAAGAAAGAGACCTAGGGGCTCCAACATCTTGGTATAATATACTTACAGCTGCTAAAGCATTAAACGATCCGGCTAATGGTTTCTACGGTATAATATTGCCTAAGAAGGCGGATGCTTATACTGAACAGGTCTTTTCACAAATCGCTCTTTCAAATGGTGCAAGACCAATTGATAAAGATGGAAATATTCTTTTTAATACTCCTGAAATGATCGAATCATTTAGATTTTATAAAGAACTTGGAAAATATTCTAGGCCTGGTTTTACTGCTGTTCCAGAAGCATTAAATGGTTATTTGAATAACGAAGCCGCTATGGTTTTCTATTCGACATACATAATGGACGATATTGCAGTGGAAGAGGTTCAAAAACAAAGAGTAGAACAGTTTGATCCTAAACTTGTTGAGAATACAGGTTTTGCAAATTTTATGGTTAACATAAGACCATCTTCATTTGGTGAAGTTGTTGGATTGGGTATACTTAATACTTCCAAAAACAAAGATGCTGCAGAACAATGGGTAAAATTTCTTATGAGTGGAAACAATTACATCTACTGGTTGCACGTGGCACCTGGCGGAATGAATCCAACAAGAAGCTCTATAGCAGAGATGGACGAGTTTTTAGATAATCCAGTTTTAGAAAGATATGGGAAAGATCAAATAACTACGATTATTTCCGCATTAGATACTGTTGAAAGATTTGAGTTCATGGAAGGAGAAATTATTGAGGAGATGAGTATCCTATCTGGTAACTTTGTAATTGGTAGGGCAATAAATAGAATGTTTGCAAACGATTGGACACCACAGCAAACGGCTCAATGGGCACAACAAGAAGCAGAAAGATTATTAGGCGATTAAACTTTACTAGCTCTTATAAGGGGAATACTTTATTCCCCTTTTTTACTAAAAATTGGGAGGAGAGAAAAATGCAACGATTTCGAGAGTTATCTCCTTTAAGGAAGAAAGAAGCCGTTTTTGGATGGCGGTTAGTATCCCCCGCAGTTATTTTGATAGGGATTTTTATTTTGTATCCAGTTTTATACAATATTTACTTGAGTTTTTTTGAAGTATCCCTTACACCGGGAGTACCGAATAAGTTTGTTGGCTTCCAAAATTATAGAGAACTGTTAACCGATCCTACCTTTTGGAATTCTTTTGGTATAACCATGTTGTTTGTTTTGATTACCGTTTTCGGAAGTATTTTAGTTGGTTTAGGGGTTGCTTTGCTTATGAATAAAGAATTTCCTGGAAGAGGTATAGTAAGAGCCCTTATATTGTTCCCATATGTTGCCCCAGTTATTTCAACCGTTTTTGCTTGGCAATACGTCTTAATGCCTTTAAACGGCCCTTTAACAATACTCTTAAGTAATTTAGGTATAATGGATGTGACACAAGACCTTGTTAACGATCCAAATAATGCATTCTTAGTTGTTTCTTTTTACAGCATTTGGAAGAACTTTCCTTTTATTTATTTGATGATTCTATCCAGGTTACAATCAATATCTCAAGATTATTATGAAGCAGCTGATATAGATGGCGCTAATGGTTTTCAAAAATTTCGTCATATTACTTTACCAGAACTATATTATGTAATAGGTTCTTTAGTCCTATTAAGAGGAATATGGAACTTTTACAAATTTGAAGAGGTATACCTTTTGTCTAAAGAAGCAAGAACTCTACCTATATATCTATATGAAAAAGCCTTCACAGGTTTGCCGGAGTTAGGAGTAGCAGCAGCTATTGCAACTGTCCTCTTTGTAGTTATGATGGTGCTCATATCCATCTATGTGAGGAAGGTGTTAAAATGGTAGTAAGAAAAAGATCTTTCATAAAAACATTTTTATTTTGGTTTTTCATAGCTTTAGTTGTAATATTTGTTGCCTATCCTTTTGCATATATGGTTTCAGTTTCATTTAGATATGATTCTGATGCATTTGATCCTGGACTGATCCCTGAGAATCCAACATTGTCACAGTATGCTCAACTATTAGGACTTGAGGAGTCTATTAGACAACAGATGAGTAATGAAGAAGAACAACTCATGGGACTTTTAGAGTCTCTTCCAGAAGAACAAAGAGAACAAATCCTTCAGAATATACTTTCACAAAGAAGGCGTGAATCGTTTCCTTTTTTAAGATGGTTTGGTAACAGTTTACTCTTGGCTGGATTAAGCGCACTAACAAGTTTAATAATAGGTATATTTGGTGCCTATTCCTTCAGTAGAGTTTGGTATCCGGGAAGAACACTTGTTCAAAGAGGAGTTTTGCTAGTATACTTGGTAGGTGGAGTAATATTATCTGTGCCCTTGTATGATTTGTTCGTAAGAATGGGATTAACTAATTCTGGTGGAACCTCAATGTTTGCTTTGTATATAATATATGTGATCCAGACGTTACCTGTTTCGATGTATATGCTTGGTAATTATTTCAGAACAATTCCTGAATCAATTGAAGAGGCGGCCTTAATTGATGGCAGCACAAGAATAGGAACTATTATGAGGATAATTATTCCTCTATCGATGCCAGCTATAATCACCGTTTTCATATACGCATTTATGATAGGATGGAATGAGTATTTATTTGCTTCTATCTTCATAAGGCCTTATCCCGGAGCTTATACTTTGCCCGTGGGTTTGAGAGAGATTTTCTTTTCTGAACATGCGGTATGGGCTAAAATGATGGCAGCCTCAGTGTTGACAGCCGTGCCTGTCATTGTGTTGTTTATGACCGTAGAAAAGTACCTAACGGCAGGTTTAACTGCTGGTGGAGTCAAAGAATAAAGTTGAAAGTGCGACAAAAAGGAGGAAGTTAAAATGTCAATATTTTTTGATGATAAAATTTTACAAAATTTACCTAAAAGGGTAAAAGTAGTTGTGGGTATTCCAAGCTATAATAATGCTGAAACGATTTCTTTTGTTTCTAAAACAGCAGCAGAAGGGATAGTTGAATATTGTGATTCTAATGGATTAATTGTTAACGCTGATGGGGGTTCAAAAGACGGAACAAAAGAAGTTTTTATGAAAACAGACACAAAAAAAGTACCAAAAATTGCTTACGATTATATCGGACTTCCCGGTAAAGGAAGCGCTATGCTTTCTGTGATAGAACTAGCAAAAAACTTAGACGCCGAAGCGATTGTATTTTTAGATTCTGATTTAAAAAGTGTTAGGCCATGGTGGATAGAAAGACTAACTGGTCCAATAATGAAAGGACTTTCTGATTATGTTACACCTTATTATGTAAGGCACAAATACGACGGTACAATCACAAATCAAGTCTGTTATCCCTTGGTTACTTCTCTGTTTGGTCAAGCTATTAGGCAACCGATAGGGGGAGACTTTGGTGTAGGTAAAAATATGATTGATGTTTATTTGGAAACCGCTTCGAGTGTCGCAAAAACAGACGTTGCTAAGTTCGGGATAGATATTTGGATGACTACAAATGCCATACTTAACTCCAATAAAAAGGTTTATCAAGCTGCTTTAGGTGCAAAAGTTCACGATCCTAAGGATCCTGGAGCTGATCTATCCCCGATGTTTAAGCAAGTTGTTGGAACGTTATTTGATATTATCGTAGATAGCGTCTCGAAATGGAAAGATATCGAATCTATTGAAGAAGCCCCAATATATGGTGAAATACCCCAAGTCGCTGTTGAACCTATCAACATCAACATAGAAAATTTGAAAAAGCAACTTTTAGAAGGATTAAAAAATGAAGAAACAAAAAGATTAGCAAATGATCACTTGGAAATCATAATGAAAGAGAAGAAATTACCACTTCAAATATGGGTGGATATCTTATTTAACACGTTAACAGAATATTCAAAAAACAAAGACAAAAATTTGGTGGAATCCTTAGTACCCCTCTATTTTGGGAGAGTAGCCGATTTTGCTGAATTAACAAAAGATATGAACGAAGTAGAAGCAGAAAAAGTGATTAAAGATCAAATAAATGCATTTGCTAATAAAAAAGATGAATTGATGAAAAAGTTATAGTCGATTAGAGGTGACGAAGTTGGTAACTTCCAAGATTAAAGGGATATACAATTCTTTAACTGACAAAGAAAAGCAGGCAGCTCAGTATATAATCGAAAGGCCTGCCGATGTAATACACTACAGCATCACTGAATTATCCAATTGGGCAGGAACTAGTGAAACTACTATATACAGAGTTTTAAAAAAGGTTGGCTACTCGGGATATCAAAAATTTAAGTTAGAACTAGCAAGAGAGTTGAGTACCCCTACACTTGAATTAAAAGAGTCGAAAGATCTTGTAGATATGATTTACAATAAGACTGTAAACTCCTTAACAGATATTCTAAGGCAAACAGATAGGGATAAAATTAATCGAGCATCCGAAATGATACTTAACAGCAAAAAATTACTATTCTATGCGGTAGGAAGATCTTTTCCCGTAGCTTTGGATGCTTCTTTGAAGTTTGCCGCCTTGGGTTTTGCTTCTACTGCATATCCTGATCCACACATGCAAGTTATAGTCGCTTCAAATCTGGAAAAAGATGATGTAGTAGTTGCTATAAGTCATTCTGGGGTTATCAGAGATACTTACAAATCCGCCCAAGTAGCCAAGGACGCTGGTGCCTTTACTATAGGTATAACTGCAGGAATTAATTCACCCATGTCAAAAATAGTCAACCTAGTTTTATATACTTCAGCTGAAATGCCTCAGGAGAGCGAATTTACAGTAAGCAGAATCGGAGAAATATTCATGGTAGAACTTTTGTACAACTCAGTTGCTTCTAAAATGTCCCTTAAAAACAAAGAAAGTAGAATAAGTCAAGCGATGAGAACAAAAAGGTTTAGTTAACAAAAAGGGGGAATCTCCCCCTTATTTTGTTATGATAGTTCCCGTTTTTCCTTCCAATGCATCAACCAATTTGGTTAAATCTGTAATTAAAGCAGGTCTTCCAGTCTTGAGAACAAAATTTGTGCACGCCTCTATCTTAGGCAACATACTCCCTTTTGAGAAATGTCCTTCTTTCATATATTGTATTGCCTGGTTTACGGTCATTGAAGATATAGATTGTTGATTAGGTTTGTTAAAATTTATGAATACTTTTTCTACAGCGGTAAGAATTATAAACTCATCAGCCTCTAATTCTATCGCTAACAAAGCCGAGGCTCTATCCTTGTCTATGACACCTTCCACGCCTTTTAATTTATCCTCTTCTTTTATTACTGGGATACCCCCTCCACCCGCTGCTATGGTTATATTGTTGTCCCTTACCAGTTGTTTAATAGCTTTTAACTCTATAAGCTCTAACGGTTCCGGAGAAGGTACTACTCTTCTCCAACCTCTTCCAGCATCTTCTACCATACTCCATCCTTTTTCTTTAATGAAAGTGTCAGCTTCTTCTTTGCTGTAAAAAGGCCCAATGGGTTTTGAAGGATTGAAAAAGGCAGGATCATTTTTATCAACAAGTACTTGGGTAACAATACTTGTAACGTCTTTTTCAATATGTTCTTCTGTTAAAATGTTTTTTAACGTTTGGGAAATCATGTATCCTATATATCCTTGAGTCATAGCTCCGTTAACATCCAACGGAAATGGAGGAATAACATCTTTGGCTATATCTTGTTGAACTAGAATATTTCCCACTTGAGGTCCATTCCCGTGGGTTATGACTATTTTATAATTTTTTTTTACTAGTTCAACTAAGCACTTTGCCGTGTTCTCTAAGTTTTTTAGCATGTTTTGAGCTGTTGGAGATTCTTTTGGTTGGGATAATGCATTTCCTCCTATTGCTACAATTGCAAGCTTTTCAGTCATTCATATCAACCTACCAACGTTGCTACCATAACTGCTTTTATGGTATGCATTCTATTTTCTGCTTCATCAAAAACTTTTGAGTACTTGCTTTCAAACACTTCATCAGTAACTTCCATTTCTTTAATACCGTATTTCTGATAAACATCGTATCCCATCTCGGTTTTTGTGTCGTGAAAAGATGGCAAACAATGCAGAAAAATAACTTCAGGATTGTTCGTCTTTTTTATCAAGTCCATATTTACTTGGTACGGTTTAAGTAAGTTGATTCTCTCTTGAACTTTACTTTCTTCTCCCATAGAAATCCAGACATCAGTATAGATCACATCTGCGTTAACAACAGCATCAAGCTTGTCTGTGATAGTAATTTTTCCACCGTTTTCATGAGCTGTAGTTTCCATTTCACCTAACAGTTCTTTACTTGGAAAAAGTTCCTTTGGAGAAATAATTACAAAATCCATACCCATTTTAGCGGCACCTATCATAAGTGCGTTAGCCATATTGTTTCTTCCATCTCCAACGTATACAAATTTTATCTTGTTAAGAGGTTTTTCAAAGTTTTCCATAATAGTTAGGAAATCTGCCAAAACTTGAGTGGGATGATCTTCATCTGTTAGACCATTCCATACGGGAACACCCGAATATTTTGCTAGAATTTCCACCGTTTCTTGCTTAAATCCTCTAAATTCTATTCCATCGTAAAATCTCCCTAAAACTCTTGCAGTATCTTCTATTGATTCTTTCTTACCCATTTGACTGTTAGTTAAAAATGTAACGTTTGCCCCTTCATCGAAGGCGGCTACTTCGAAGGCACACCTTGTTCTAGTTGATGTTTTTTCAAATAGCAATACTATGTTCTTACCTTTTAATAAATCTCCCTTAATGCCCATTCTCTTTTTAACTTTCAAATCTTTTGAAAGTTCGAGAAGATACTTTATCTCTTCGGGCGTAAAATCTTTCAACGTTAAAAGGCTTCTTCCTCTTAAATTGATAGGCATGGTTCTTTAATTCCTCCTTTTTATTCTTCGAGAACTTTTTTAAGTTTTTCAGGTTCAACCCTGAATGGTGATCCCTTACCTTGAAAAAAATGATGTTTTTCTATTAAGTGTAATGATAATTCTGTGATAAGAAGTTCTTCGTTGTTATTTAAATTTTTAATTCTTAAATTAACTTTTCTAAAAATACCGTCTTCAAATGGACAAGGTAGATGTCCTCTAGCTTCGTCAACTTTTATTAGCCATTTATTATCAATGGTTACAGGTTCTTCAAAAGCTTCTTTCCCTTTTTCGAAAAGGTATCTAATCTTTTTGATGTAATCTTGTAAATTTATATTTAAAGATCTAATTTTTTCCTCGTCACTTTCAATTATATCAACCAAAAGTCTTTCATCATTACCTAAAAATCCACCAGCGGTTATTACTCCGGTCTTCATATTTTCATAGGCTTTCTTTAAATCTTCAGTCATTTTCATTGAGGAAAAGCACCTCCTTTTCATTATGCGAACTTGTCATAATATATTTTATCTTCTGATATGCCGTTCTCTGTCATTACTTTAATACAGGCATTTATCATTCCTGGACTTCCACATAAGTACCCTTCTTTTGGGGTATTTTGATCCATTTTTTCTTTAAAATATTTTCCCAATACATCTGTGATAAGTCCCGTTTCGCCTTTCCAATTGTCTTGGGGTTCAGGTTCTGATAGTGCAGGAACAAAGTGGAATCTATCCCATTTCTTTTCCATGTCTTGAAAGAAATCCACATAATAAAGGTCTTTTAAGCTTCTTGCTCCAAAAAACAACCAAACGTTTCTGTTGGTTATTTTTCTTTCGAACATATCCGCAACGATAGATTTTATGGGGGCTAATCCTGAACCTCCCGCAACGCATATCATGTCTGCATCTGTATTTCTCATATAAAATTCACCAAAAGGACCAACCAATTCCATTTGGTCGTTTTCTTTTAGATACTTATGAACATAAGTCGTTGCAATTCCACCTGGGACAAGTCTGATAAAAAATTCTACAGAATCTTTTTGACTTGGAGATGATGCTATGGAATATGCCCTTTGAGTATATTCGTTTATTTTCTCGTAGGGAGGTATAACCAATTGCATATACTGTCCAGCTTTAAACTCAATTTCATTAGGTTCGATAAGTTTAATTTTAACTTCTTTTATATCATAAGTCAAATCATTTATTTTTTCAACTACACCCTTAAAAATTTTTGCAGAAAATAGTTCTTCTGGTATTTCTATTGCTATGTCAGATTTTACTTTCACTTGACAAGACAGTCTTATATTTTGTTTTATTTCGTCTTCCTCTAAAAGCGGTGCTTCCGTGGGTAAAATTGGTCCAATATCTGATAAAACTTTTACCTTACACGCTCCACAACTTCCCCTGCCACCACATGCTGAGGGGATAAAAACGCCTTGCTCGGAAAGGGTGGTAAGTAGGGATGCGCCTCCGTTTACTTTTAACTCTTTTTTGCCATTGTTGATATCAATCTTAACCTCACCATAATTGTTGACTATGCCATCAACTACCACAATAAGTGCAGCTAAAACCGCACTTAATCCGCCAATTAAAAAGGAGGCAGCTAAAATTGTATTCACATCAATCACCTCACTGTACGTTTAACATACCCGAAAATCCCATGAAAGCCATCGCCATAAGTCCAATCGTGATTAAGGTAATTCCAGGTCCTTTTAAAGGTCCGGGTACGGGAGATTTATCAACCTTTTTTCTTATTGCCGCTAAAGATACTATTGCTAACCACCAACCTAGCCCTGAACCTAGTCCAAATATAACTGATTGAAGAAAATTATAATTTCTAATCTGCATAAAGAGAGCTACACCCAGTATAGCACAATTGACGGTGATTAACGGAAGAAAAATACCTAAGCTCATATACAAATTAGTTGACATTCTCTCTATAACCATTTCTGATATCTGAACTATTGCAGCAATGACGATTATGAAGACTATGTATCTAAGATATTCTAAACCGAAAGGAATCAACAAATAATGGTAGACCAGCCAGTTAATTGCGGTAGTTATAGTCATAACAAAGGTTACTGCAAGACCCAACCCATTAGAAGAAGTGAAATCCTTTGAAACCGATATAAAGGAACACATTCCTAAAAAATTAGAAAGAAGTATGTTGCTTGTAAAAATAGAAGCAAAGAATAAAGATATCAAACCTACGTCAGGGGACATTATTTTTTAACCTCCTTTCTAAACATGTAACCTTTAAGTATCCATATAAAAATAGCTAACATAAAGAAAGCGCTTGGAGGCATAACCATTATAGTCCAATTTACAAAATTATCTGGTAATATTTGAAATCCAAAAAGTGTTCCAAAGCCCAACAACTCTCTCACAAATGCGACCATCAAAAGGACATACATATAGCCTATTCCACTAGTTAAACCATCCCACAAAGAAAGCAGTGGAGGGTTAGATTGAGCAAAAGCCTCTGTTCTTCCCATTATTATACAATTAGTTATAATCAAACCTACGTATGGTCCCAACGCTCTACTAACTTCAGGTACATAAGCCCGTAAAACAATATCAACAATTATAACATAAAAAGATATTATCAACGTTTGGGCTATCATTCTGACTTTCCTAGGAATAAAAGATTTCAACAAAGAAACCGTCAACGCTGATAATCCTGTCACAAAAACAACTCCCACAGTCATAATAGAAGTGTTAATAAGAGTATTAGTTACAGCTAGGGTGGAACATATTCCGAGTATTTGGATGAATACAGGATTGTTATACCATAAATTATCTTTAGCAATCGCTATCCAATTTTTCTGAGCCATTAAATACTCACCCCCAGAATATCTTTCAAATTCGAAATCGTTTCATTTACAATTCTTTCAATAGACTCAGAAGTTCTTGTAGCACCAGTTATTGCATCGACTTGTCCGTTTTCGTAGTCGTTGTCGCCAGTACCTTGCCCAGTTACTACTCTTATTTGACTATCTATAATTTTAAGACCCGAAAACTGTTTTTTGAACCAATCTTCTTCTATTCTTCCGCCTAATCCTGGCGTCTCGTTTTGAGATATAAAGTCAATACCAACAATTCTAGAAACATCTTCGTTCACAGCTAAGACACCCGTGATCGTTCCCCATAGTCCACCACCTGTGAAGATAGTAGCATAGACATTTTGTCCGTTTACTTCGGCAGTATATAATTGAGAGCCATCAATAGATTCAGTTGAAACCATAGAATTGTATTTTTGAAAAGCTTCTTCATCACTTTGATAAGATATACCCATTGCAGATAATATGGCTTTAATTTGGAACAATTCTTGATTCCTTTCTACCGTATCTTTTGTTAATTCATTTGCAACTGCCAAAACGAAAACAAATACAAAAGAAATAATGAATGTAAATATTATGGTATAAACTCTACCTTCCCTTTTCATGCTTTCACCTTCTTTCTAGTAAAAGCTGTATCCAACAAAGCAGCAAAAGTGTTACCCATTAACACTCCAAAACTCGTACCTTCTGGGAAAAGAGAAAATGTTCTGATAAGTATAGCCGTAACCCCTATTATAATGCCATAAAACCATTTAGAAGTTTCATTTTTTGGTGCAGTTACAGGATCTGTTGCCATAAAGATGGTAACAAACATGAAACTTCCAGAAAGTAAGAATTCCAAAGGATAAGAGGTGTTCTGTAGGCCCATTAAAGAAAAAAAGATAGTCAGCAAAGAAGCACTCAAAAATGTCGATAACATAATTTTCCAACTGGCGGTTTTTGTAGCGATAAGGTAAATTGCAGCTATAAGTATTAAAAATATAGGACCTTCTCCCATTGAACCGGATCTAAGTCCAAAAAATAATTCAAACAAACCGAAACTTTCGCCATTTGCTAAAATTTGAAGTGGGGTTGCTGAAGTTAAGATATCGGATGTAACTCTCCCAAAATTTCCTGGTTGAAGCCATGATTGGGTCATGATATTTGGAAAGGTTATGTAAATAAAAAGCCTACCAGCAATAGCTGGATTAAAAACGTTCCTTCCAAAACCTCCATAAACTTCCTTTGCAAATAAAACACCAAAAATAATTCCAATACTGGCAATCCACCAGGGTGTTGCAGGAGGAAGGGATAAGACAAATAAAGTGCAGCTAACTAGAACCGCTTCGGTAACTTTACGCTTTTGTCTCCTTTCCATAATATACTCTGTCAAAATTCCAAAACCATAAACAAATATAGATAGAAAAATCAGTCTCCATCCGTACATGTAAAAAGCGAATGCGTATATAGGTATCAGCGAGTACAACACTTTTCTCATCATAACTTGCTTTTGAAAGAAGCCTGATGCCACACGAACACCCCCTTAATTAAATTAAAATTAATAAATCTATCGATATTTTAACATGTTTTCTACCCTATATCAAGATTCTTTTGTCATTTCATAAAAATTAAAAAAGGGCGAAGAAATTCGCCCTTTGAACTTTTAAAGGGTATTAATTTTGATATAAAACGTAGACGGATAAAGGTGATACTTCGATTACTCCCTCTACAACATCCAATGTTTCTGTACCTGCTGTATCCTCATTGACAACTAAGTTCCATTCGCCGTCGGGTAAAGTAATTTGAACTGAAGATTCTGGTTCCGCGTTGTAAACAACCACAATATTTTTCCATTGATCGTTGTTTGCGTTATCTTTTATAATAAAAGCAACAGTTTTTCTATATTCTCTGGGTAGTTCGAAAAATTCTATATGATTTATAATATCTTCACTATTGCTCATCCTAAAGGCAGTATGAGCTTTTCTCATTTCTATCAATCCTTGGTAATACTCAAAGATATCGTAAAACTGGCTTTTTCTATTCCAGTCGTATACATTGGGTTCTAAAATGTTGTATGGATTATCGTTCCCATTCTTAGTCCTTGCAAAATCAACCCCTCCGTGTAAGAAGGGTATACCTTGCATGGTTAAAATCATTGCGTTAGAAAATTTTTGAGAGGCTTTTAAGGTTTCTAAAGTTAGTGAATCTATCTCTTCTTCCCAAGGTTTTACACCTAGAGCAAGAGCATTTTTATCCCATAAAGTATGATTATCATGATTAGAAACGTAGTTCATAGTTTCTTGTGGGTCTTGGGCCCAAGATCTTATTGTACTATCGTATTCGATAGATCCAACGACGCCTCTTTTTATTTTCGTTTGTTGACCAGGAGCGCCTAATCCAAAACCTTTGGCCTCAGGTTCAAATACGCTCCCTCTGATAGCATTTCTGACATCATCGTTGAATACAGCTACTTCTAAACCTTTTTGGTCTCCTTTGCCAAACGTTATTGGGCCTCCACCAGTCCATGGTTCCCCGTATAGAAGCACGTCTGGTAGTATAGCGTGTAATTCTTCTGATATTGTTTTTACTGTTTCTTTGTCGAATAAACCTAATAAATCGAATCTGAATCCATCAACATGGTACTCTTCTACCCAATACTTTAAACTATCTACTATGTACTTTCTAACCATAAACCTTTCAGTGGCTATTTCGTTCCCTACTCCTGAACCATTTGTATATTTCCCTGATTGATCGGTACGGTAATAGAAGTAAGGAACCGTTTGATCGAAAGGTGAATTTTTTCCAACTTGGTATGTATGGTTGTACACAACATCCAGCACAACCCTTATACCGTTTTCGTGAAAAGTTTTGACTACATTTTTTACTTCATTAATTCTCTTTAATGGATCGTATGGATCTGTTGAATAAATACCTTCGGGGACATTGTATACTAGAGGATCATATCCCCAACCGTATTGCTCATCGAATTTAGTTTCATCTAAAGAGCCAGCATCTTGAATAGGCATAATGTGAACATGAGTAACTCCAAGTTCCTTTAGATGGGATAACCCCGTCTTCACACCGCTTGGAGATTGTGTATTGTCTATAGTCAATCCAAGATATTTACCCCTGTATTCTTCTGGAATTCCTGAGCTTTCATCTATCGTAAAATCCTTTACATGAATTTCATAAACAATTGAATCTTCTATGTTGTTGAGAGTAGGCCTTACATCCTTATTCCAACCTACGGGATCGGTTTCTTTCAAATCAACAATCGCAGACTTGGTAGAATTGACGGCAAGAGCCGTGGAATAAATATCTATAGTTCTTCTTGTTTCTCCATAAGATACAAACTCATAAAGATAATACTTCCCTTTTAAATCACCATTCACTGTGGCTTGCCAAACGCCGTTATTGCTTTTTTCCATGGGAACTACTTTATAAGGTTTTTCATCCAAATAATTATCAAAAAGTAGTACCGTTGCCTTTGAGGATACTGGAGACCAAACTTTAAATTTTGTTTTATCTGGGGAATACACCGCTCCAAAATCGTTTCCGTAGTAATGAAAAACTTCATCATCTAAAATATTTCGCATAATTACATAATTTTCTGATACATATCCTTCTATATCTACTTTATACAATTTATCCACATCGTGGGAAGATATAGGATTAGCAAGTTTTATGGTAATATTTGTGGTAACGGAAATATCGGTAGGATCAGTTTTATAAACATCTGATACATCTAAAGCAACGGGATCAGAATCTTCCACCTCATAAAAATTAACTTTACCTTCCCACTCTTTTGTATCAAAGGGCACAGTTAGATTCACCGTTATTTCATCGAATGAATCCATAATAGCTGCGTTCACTCGAGGACTTAGGTCAAGGTTTTCTGGATCGGTATAGTAATTCTCTACGCCTGATAATACCCATATTTCAGCAACCCCGCTTTCAGGTATACTCACGAATCTATCCGCTGAAATATCTTTATCCCAGTTATCTGTTCTTACAATGAAACCCAGCTCCTCATGCTTTTCATCAAATTTGATAATTGCGTACTTGCCAAAGCTGTCTTCACCATCGAATAAATATCTAGCTCCTTCTTTGGAAACGGGTTTGCTTGGCCAAATCCAGAGATTCCAAGGTTCATAATCACCATCAGGTCTGTAATAGTGTACGATCAAAACGGTTTGTGCATCAAAGTCAGTCGCAGTTTTTCTTTCAGAAAGACTTACAAAATCGTTAAGATTTGTACTTCCAACCTCTTCAGGCAAAGTTTGAGTTTGGTTGGCTTGACCTGTTTGTGCAGAACAGCCTAACAAAATGGAAATTAAGAAAAATACTAACAAAAAGTAACCTACTTTCTTCATAAGTACCTACCTCCTTTGAAGTTGTGATATTGTGAAAAGGTTTCCATAATAAAGCAAAAAAAATAATTAGATCTTTTATGTTTCTCTTTCTACTATTTTTCCTTCTAATTTATGATGTTCAACTTTTTCTCTTCCTCCCATAGAAGAAATGAACATCTCATATGCAATTTCGACCATTTCTATAATTGGTTGTCTAATCGTTGTTAATTGAAATAGTCTACTAATAGGTAGATTATCAACAGCTATCAATGAGTAATCCTTTTTTGGATGCATGTTCTTTTCTTCCAAGTACTTTTTGACACCTACTCCAATCATGTCACATGTTGCAAAAATAGAAAGATACTTTTTAGGACGTCTTTTTATAATGTTTCCAATTGCTTTATACCCTCCGTCCCACAATAAATCGCTGTATATAATTTTCACCTTTTTATTGTTCTCTTCCATAACCTGTAAAAAACCTTCATCTCTTTTTTTGAAAACGAAAGAGGTAAATTCATTGTTGAGTTCCTTAAAAGTAACCAAATAAAAAGTGCTATTTGACGGCGAATTACTTATAAGGTACTCAGCAGCAGTTTTCCCGACTTGATAATTATCAACATAGACAGAATCAAATCTTTCATCATATGAATCAATTAATATTATTTTTTTAGGGGGAATTCTGTTCTGAAAAATACTTGAGACGGAAAGAGAAGAAAAGAACACCCCGTCGGTTTGATAAATTAAATCGGTATTTTGCTTGATCTTTTCCAGGGATATCTGATCTATAAGAGGAAAAACAATCAACCTATAATTATTGCGAGAAATTTTCTTTTCAAGTAGAGAATACATTATCCCATAAAATTCGTTTCCCATGTCAGGGGTCACAAAAGAAAGAGAGTTTATATTTTTTGAAGATAATGTTCTAGCGTTAATATTGGGAGAATAACCCAACTCTTCGATGATTTCTAGAACTTTTTCCCTGGTCTTTTCACTTACTTTTTCGGAATTATTTAATACTCTTGAAACTGTTGCGATTCCGACGTTAGCAAGCCGCGCAACATCTTTAATAGTAGGATTCGGATTTCTCTTTTTGTCTTTCAAATTATTCACCTCAAGTCTTAATTTTATATATGGGTTTTAGAAGTTCTAAAACTTATATACAGTGCTCCTTCGCACAGCAGCCAGCCTTTCTAAGGAAGGTACCTGTATATGATAATTTTTATTTTTTATTATACCATAATAAATTGGGGAACAAATTTTTTAGTGGAGCTAAAGAACATTAATAATTATTATGAAAAGCGTGTAATACTTATTAACAAATAAAGGAACCGTTTCCTTTTTTTACTCAATCTTATTTTATCTCTTTGCATTTAAAAAAGCTAATCAAATTATTCTTGATTACAGACGATTATGAGCAATTATTATCGATTAAGTGAGAAAAGCTCCATTTTTCTCTATTTTAAGAAATTTAAAAAAGGTTTGCATAACGTTATTTCGTATGATATAATAAAAAATGAATCATAAATTTTTATTGATAATCAATATTTTAAAGAGGAGGAAATTTATGGGGTTTCTAGGTATCTTGCTTATAATTATTCATATCATTTTAGCCTTGGGAGTAATCTACTTTGCACTGCAAAGAATGCAAAAAAATAGTGAAATAGGTGGTGCATTTGGTGCCGGAGGTTCGGCTACCAATTTTGGCCGAGAGAAAGGGTTAGATAAAAGTTCCAAAATTGCTCTAACTTTTGGTATACTCTTTATGATAAACTGTTTTTTGGTAACATGGATAATAGCTTAAAGGAGGATCCAATATTTGAGCCCGCAAGACCAACTTAAAATCATACAAGAAAATTCTGTCGACCTTATTACAGTAGAAGATTTATTGAATAAAATGAGAAAAAAAGGGCAGTTAAAAGTTAAATTAGGCGTAGATCCCTCAAGGCCAGATCTTCATTTAGGACACGCTGTTGTTTTAAGAAAGTTAAAACAGTTTCAAGAGTTTGGTCATATAGTTTATTTGATAATTGGTGATTTCACCGCAAGAATAGGCGACCCTTCCGGAAGGTCAAAAACTAGACCTCTACTTTCTGAAGATGAAGTGCTAGAAAACTCTAAGACATATGTTGAACAAGCTTTTAGAATTCTCCATCCCGATAAAACTGTAGTAAAATATAACAGTGAATGGCTCTCCAAATTATCTTTTGCTGATGTGATTAACTTATCATCAAGGTATACCGTTGCTAGGATGCTCGAAAGAGACGATTTCAATAAAAGGTTAAAAGAAAATCAGCCTATAAGCATATCTGAATTTTTGTATCCTTTAGCTCAGGCGTATGATTCTATTGTTATCGAAGCTGATGTGGAACTTGGAGGTACAGATCAACTTTTCAATCTTTTAGTGGGAAGAAAGCTCCAAGAGGAGTTTGGCCAATCACCTCAAGTCGTGCTTACTATGCCATTAATTGAGGGAACAGATGGATACTTAAAGATGAGTAAAAGTTATGACAACTATATAGCTTTTAACGATTCTCCAAAAGATATTGTTGGTAAAGTTATGTCTATTCCTGATCATCTTATTATTAAGTATATGAGATATTTAACAGATATTTCAAAAGAGAAAATACAAAATTTTGAAGAAATAATGAAAAGTGGAGAAGCGAATCCTCGAGATATTAAAATGATATTAGCAGAAGAAATAGTTACTATGCTATATAATAAGGATGAAGCAGAAAAGGCCAAGCAAAACTTTGTCTCGATCTTTCAAAAAAGAGAAATGCCAGAAGATTTGCCAGAGATTAAAGTAAAAAGTGGAGAAACAATTTTAGATATAGTTTCAAAGACCGAAGTTTACGATAGTAACAGTGAAATAAAGAGGGCTATAAACCAAGGGGCTATCAGAATCAACGACAAAAAAATAAATGATTTCAAACAGATCCTTGATTGTGAGGATGGAGCTATATTAAGAGTTGGGAAAAAAAGTTATTTTAAAATAAAAAAGATTAAATAGATTTTGCAAAATTTCATTAAATATAGTATAATATAGTGACGGTTTTCTGAAAGAAGTGTTTTTTACCAAATCAAAATCATAAAAGGGGGTAAGGAAGAATGAAGAAAACGCTTGCTTTTTTTGTAGTAATGGTATTTGTGGTTTCTACCTTTTCACTCGGCTTCACTGATGTAGGAGAAGATCACTGGGCGTATGATTACGTTATGAAGCTAGTTGAAAAAGGTGTAATTCCTGTAGACGAACCAACCTTTAGAGGTTATGAACCTTTAACGAGGTCAGATGCAGCAGTTTGGATGTCGAGGTTGGTAACTTATTTAGAGAACTCTCCTGAAATTGCAAAGACGAGTGATTTGTCCTATTTGGAAGCCAAAGTAGGAGATCTCTCAAAGAAAGTAAATAACGTTGAAAGTCAGTTTAATTCATTGAATGAGCAGTTACAAGCGGATGACCTTTTATCCGATTTGCAGGCAACTTATCAAGATGTCAAAAAGACAGCCTACAGAGCCAAAAACATGGGAGACGCTTTAGAGACTGATTTGTTGGCAGTTAGTCAGGATGTATCTGGGTTAAAAGCAACAGTTAGTAAGTTAGAGGTAACTGTGAAAGAAACAAAGAGTTTAGCGGAACAAAATCAAATGTTTGTCAAAGCATTACCCTCACTTTCACAAAAAGTGGCTTCAAACCAAGAAAGGATTGCTTCGCTCGAAGAATTCAAAACAAGTATGGCAAAGCAACATTTGAATCTCAAATACGATACTTACGACAAGATAGACGGATTAACCAACAGGGTATCTACAAACGAAGAACAAATCGCATCTTTGTCTCAAGATTTGGCAGAAGTCAAAAGGACAGCTGAAATAAATCAGATGTTTGTTAAGGCTTTACCAGATCTTTCAAAAAAAGCCGCTTCTAACGAAGCAAAAATAACAGAGTTAAGTCAAGTAGTTGAAGCTCAAAACGCAGAAATAGCAAAGGCTAAAGATAACACAATGCTATGGTTATTAGCGGGTTTAGGAGTTATTTTAGGTGCTATTGGTATTTTTATGCCCCAATAAATACTATGAAATAACAGATTTATATTGACAAGTAGTGTGGATGTTTGCTATAATAGTAAAGATTTTTAAAAAATTAAATCAAAAGTAGAAGGGGGTTTTTGTATGAAGAAAGTTTTATTGTCTTTGTTGGTAGTTTTTGCGTCACTGGCACTTTTTGCAGTGGAGCCAGTATTTGATGTTAGTGGAACGGCAGGTTTTGAATTTAAGATGGATGAAAGTGCGTTGGATATCGAAGCAATGCTGGACGCAGATATTAGTATGGATGTTGAGTTCCTTACAACATTTCCGGCAACTTTAACAGCGGGGTTTACACTTTCACCTCTAAATGTCACTAAAGATGCCTCGGGCTATGTTACCGATGTAAGCCCAACATTATCCTTAGACTATGTTCAATATGAAGAAGAAGCATGGTTATTAAGATTCGAACCAAAAGTGATAGCTTTAAGTAACTACACCATAAGCCGATTTACTAGTGCTGAAGGCTCTTTAAAACTCGGTTTGACAGATTACGGGGTTAATTTAGTATTAGCGGACTTAAAAGGTAACGAAGTTACCGAGCACGCTACAGGAGATTTAGCTTTTCCTGGAGGTTGGATTTTTGGTGCTAGTTACGACCTCGACGTAAGTGGGGTAAAAGGACTTGTTGCTGGTGCTTTCAAATTTGAAGATTCTACTAACAACAGAGTTACCATTGAAGGAAAAGTAACAGAAGTACCAGTTCCGGGAAGTTTAAGTGCTGATGTGGTTTTTGGCATGTTGAATTTTGAAGATCTTTCTGGCGATGCTTCATCCGCTACAGCATATAGGGTAAATGCAGCTTATAAATACCCATATGAAATGGAAGCATTCACAGTAACACCTCACGTTGGTTTCACATGGCAGAATAACCTAGAAACAGTTTATGCAGAAGAATCCAGTAAGGATGTACGTAAAACTATAAGTTGGCCCGACACACAAAAAGTCACAGCAGGAGTAGATTTAAGCTATCTTGAGGCCCCGTTGACAGTTAAGTTAACTGATACATTCACAATTGATTTGTTAGAAGCAACACCTGTGTATTCCATGTCTCTTACTCCATCCGTTGAATACGCTATTTCAGATTTAAGTTTTGCAGGAGTAGAAGTCCCAGTCAAAGTTGCTGATTTAACTGACTTTGCAAGTACATTATCTATTACACCTCATGGATATTTAACTTATGGCATGGCTGAAGTTCCTGTAACTTTAAAGGCTGATGTTTACTATTTCTTCAAAGATGGAGAACAGGAAGAAAATCCAATAGCTTATATGGGTGAAGTTTCTTATGCTTTCAGTGAGAATGTATCTGCCGGAGCTCACCTTGGTAATGAAACTTGGGACGCTTACGGTAATGTGAACGGAGCAAATGAATTATCAGACTTACATTGGTATCTATACCTAAAAGCTGAATTTGAATTCTAAGATGACTGATAAACCAAAAAGCTGGCTTTTTAAAGCCAGCTTTTTTGAAGTTATAGGAAAGAAATCTATTTTTCGTAAATTAAATCTATACCTACTTGTTCTAATTTTTCGTGTATGTTTTCGTATCCTCTAAAGATATGATCCACATTTGAGATAATTGTTTCTCCTTCTGCGACGAGTCCTGCTATAAGTAAGGCTGCAGCGGCCCTTAGGTCTGTAGCTTCTACAGGTGCTCCTGATAGTTTGTTTACCCCTTCTATAATTGCAGTATTGTCTTCTACTCTAATCTTAGCTCCCATTCTGTTCAACTCGTCAATGTGATAAAATCTGCTTTTAAATACGGTTTCGGTTATTGTAGACCTTCCCGGGACCAAGGATAAAAATGTAGTGATCTGAGGCTGTAAATCTGTTGGAAATCCTGGAAAAGGGGATGTCTCCATGCTGATACTGTTCAATGTATCCAGAGGAGTTTCAACTACTTTTACTTCTCTTTTTTTCTCGTCGTAATCTATCGGGCTTCCTATATTTTCGAATACGGAGAATAAACTATTTAGATGCTCAGCAGATACATTTTGTATGGTTAGTTTTTCGCCTATGAGTTTTCCTAGTATGATATAGGTGCCTGCTTCAATTCTGTCAGGAATTATAGTATATTTTATACCTGATAGTTTTTTTACCCCTTCGATTTTCAATATTGAGGTTCCCCCACCTGTAATTTTGGCTCCCATTCTGTTTAAAAAGTTAACCAAATCTGTTACCTCTGGTTCGATGGCACAATTAGATATAGTCGTTTTTACTCCTTCCAGTAAACAAGCGGTGGTTAAGACATGTTCTGTGGCTCCAACACTTGGAAAAGGTAAAGATATATTTATTAGGCTATTGGGATTGTTCAATTTACTGGTTACGAAACCGTGTTCGATCGTACTTTCTATTCCCAACTTCTTTAAACCCTCTAAATGAAAGTCCACAGGCCTTGCACCGATAGAACATCCACCTGGAAGGGCGACTTTCGCATAACCATTTCTAAGGGTTAATGGGCCGTAAACGTTGAAAGAAGCCCTCATTTTCCTTACGGGTTCATAGGGAATCTCAGAATTGATAGTTCCAGAGCTTTTAATTATAAGTTGATCATCGAAACGTTCTATTACTTTCCCTGCACTTTCTAGTATTTCAATCATAGTTCTAACGTCAGCTAAATCTGGGACGTTCCTTAACTCAATATCATCATCGGTGAGTATAGAGGCTCCCATAATTGGTAGAACTGCGTTTTTTGAGCCAGAAACAGTCAATATGCCTCTTGCCTTTTGAGGTCCTTTTACGATCATTTTTCCAGATGTATCTAAACCAATACTTTTCAATTTTAGCCCCCCTAAGAAATAATGAAAGAACGTTTACCAATTTTTATTTCCGGTAGGTAGTAATTCACCAGAAAAGACCTTCCTTGCATTTTTTTCCACTGATTTAGAAAAATAGGTTACTGATTTTATATCTGTAGAATTTATTTTTCTATATAATAAGTTTTCTCCTTCATCACGCCATCCCGTTAAAATAATGCTATTGTTAAAAATTTCTTGAATAATTTCTTCTAGAGTATCTTTTCCGTAATTCCATGGAAGGGAAAATAGATTATTTTTCTGAAGGTAAAGATTATTACTATCAAAAAAGAGATCTACATTTTTTATCTGATCTGAATAAGTGTAAAATGATCCGCTTTTTTGAAGTAAAGATTGTGTTGCGTTTCTATCGTCTTTAGATGTTACAATGATTACAGGGGTAACACCACTTGTTTCTAATCCTCTTATCATTCGGTAAGTGATTTCAGATATCAAATAAGGTGAATTTCCAATATACTTTAAAGGATCGTTTACATCTTTTTCCAAAATCATTAAATTCCCAAACACGACGAAATCGATACCCAAGTTTTTAAGGTAATAACCTAATTCTCTTGAAAAATCCTGAATTAAAGAAAAGTTTCTAACTGATCCTAACGCAAGATAACAAAGTTCGGGATCTATCTCATTTAAATCCAATAAATACCCAACTATGTAATTTGGGTCTAATTCTGCATTTTCAATATCTTTTAACGTATGAAAAAATTTTCCAATTATTTGATTATCCCCTTGTATTATATCGTATATACTTCCAAAAGTAAAGCTAAGAATTAACATTGTCGAGATCGTCAGCCAGTATCTTTTCAATGGCATATGCCACACCGTCCTCATCGTTACTAGGTATCAAATAATTTGCTACTTTTTTTACATCTTCTTTAGCGTTTCCCATTGAGAAGCTGTTTTTTGTTAATTCAAGCATGTCTATATCGTTTTCGGAATCACCAAAAACGTATAGGGTATTGGGGTCTAAGTTGTACATTTTTGAAATTATCTTTAAACTATTCCCTTTTGAAACCCCATAAGGTATAAAGTCCAAATAAGTATCCCACGATTTCATGAGGTTAAACTCACTGTGAAACTCTTTTTCTGATAATTTTTTAACAAGGTCTATTTTATCAGGCTCTCCAATTGCTAATATCTTTAATGTTGGGTGAGTTGAATTCTCTATTTCAGCAATTAAATCATCTACCAGAATATAATCAACGAATGAGTGTTTTGAGTAATCTCTGATCTCTTTATCGTCTATTTCAGAAATAAGTTTATCTTTTATATAGATGTGTCTGTGAACATTAAGGTCTCTAAGGAATTTTATACATTTAACAGCACTTTCCTTTGAAATACCCTTTTCAAAGACTACTTTTCCATTGAGGTCGACTATGTATCCTCCGTTGTAGGAGGAAATGATCACATTCCCTTTCAAAAAAGGGAGAAAACTTTCAACGATGTACATAGTTGATGCGTACATTCTTCCACTTGCTATTATTATAAGATGGTCTTCTTCTTTCAACTTTTTTAGAGCTTGATATGTTTTTGGTGAAATTCTTACCTCAGAATTTAAAAGCGTTCCATCCAAATCAAAAACAAAAGCTTTTTTCATCTTCTTCTCCTTTTTTGGTAAGTTGCTTTTTAGAATTATTATATTTACTTTTTAGTGCCCCTTCTTTTATACTATTTTATCATAAAAATCATTAATTATAAATTAATAAGCAACTCTCATAACGTTTTTCTTTTACTTAAAGCCATCATAACAAATGTGTGGTATTATTTTACTTAATCGAATGGAAAGGGGAGTATCCAATGGATTTTGCTAAATTTGGCAATAAATACATTGTTAGATTAGATAAGGGAGAAGAAATCGTTTCAACGTTGAAGGACTTTTGTTTAAGAAATTCTATAAAATTAGGCACGATATATGGATTGGGTTCAACGAATGTTATAACAATAGGTTTGTTCAATACCCATGAAAAGAAATACTATTCAAAAGAGTTTAAAGGAGACTTCGAAATATTGAATCTCACAGGAAATATATCTACTATGGATGGAGAGACTTATTTGCATTTACATGTAAGTATCTCAGATTCGGATCTTCATTCTTATGGTGGGCATTTGAATTCCGCCATAGTCAGTGGAACCGCAGAAGTAATAGTTGAAAGTATAGAGGGTACAGTAGATAGAAACTATGATTCAGAAGTTGGCCTAAATCTGTATAATTTTAGAAGATAGTGTATTCTATTTTGTGAAAGGAGTAAATAAATTGAATTTTATTGATACTCATTGCCACTTGTTACTCAAACAGTTTGATGATGATAGGCAAGAGATATTGGAAAAAGTTAATGAAGAGTTGGATCTGTTGATCGAAATTAGTATAAACGTTGAGTCTTCTAAAAATGTAGTTAATTTCTTAAAAGATAAGGAAAAAATATTTGGAACTGTTGGAATACATCCCACCGAAAGTGAAGGTTTAAAGGAAACAGATATAGATGAAATAAAAGAACTGGCAAGAAAGCCTAAAATTGTAGCAATCGGAGAAATTGGATTGGATTTTCATTGGGAAACTAATAAACAGGACCAGTATAAAAGTTTGGATATGCAATTAGATATAGCTAAAGAGGTAGGCTTACCAGTAGCTTTTCATATTAGAGATGCGTATGATGAGGCATACAATTTTTTACAAAAAAAAGGATTATCTGAGTATAAAGGTGTGGTTCATTGCTTTTCAAGTGATTGGGAAATGGCTCAGAAATTTTTGGATTTGGGTTTATATATAGGGTTTGATGGCCCAATCACTTATCCAAAAAATAATAAATTGAGGGAAGTTGTTGAAAAAACACCTGTTGAAAGAATTTTACCTGAAACAGATTCGCCTTTTTTACCTCCTGTACCTTACAGGGGAAAAAGAAACAATCCGACGTACGTAAAGTATGTTTATGAGAAAATATCAGAAATAAAAGGGATAGACGTTGAAAATTTGAAAGAGATTATAAAAAGCAACGTTGAAAAGCTTTTCTTTAATAGAGGCTGAAATGTCCCAATACTTTTAATTTTTTCCCATTGAGTGCATCTATAGTGGTTATTCTTTTTTTACCAGGGAATTGTATCTCTTTTATCTTTACGGCTCCATCTCTACATTTTACAAGTATGCCGTCCTTTTCAATATATATTATTGTTCCAGGTTCTTCTTCATTTTCTATCGTCAACAAATCAGTAGAAAAATTCGAACCAAATATCTTTACTTCTTCTCCCTCATATAAACTTCTTACTCCAGGGTAGGGATCGTAAGCTCTAATTTTGTTATGAACCTTTATAGTACCGTTATTGAAATCTACTTTAAGATCTTCTTTTGTAATTTTTTCTGCATATGAGGCTTCCTCTTCGTTTTGTGGTTTCAAAGTTAGCTGATCGAATGAATTTAAAAACTCCAACACAGTTTCTTTGGCAAGAGCTAATAATTTTTCATAAACAACACCAAAGTTGTCGTTTATTTCAAGGGGGATACTTTTTTGAACGGCAATATCTCCAGCGTCCAGAGCTTCTACCATCTTGAAAATAGTGATCCCTGTTTCATTTTCTCCATTCTCTATAGATCTTTGAATAGGAGCTGCTCCCCTATATTTTGGCAACAGAGATGCATGGACGTTCCAACATCCTTTTAGAGGTAATGTTAAAACATTTTTTCTCAATATTTTTCCAAAAGCAGCGGTGATAATAATATCAGCATTCAACTCTTTCAAAAAATCAAATCCTTCTCCTTTATTAACGCTTTTTGGTTGAAATATGGGAACATTATATTTTAGCGCAACCTCCTTAACCGGTGTTGGTTGAAGTTTTTTTCCACGTCCTTTAGGTTTGTCAGGTTGTGAAAATGCTCCTACAACATTGAAATTGTTTTTTATTAGTTCTTCCAAAACTTCGGCTCCAAAATCAGGGGTACCCATGAAAACTATTTTAAAATTTCTGTTATTTGTCATAATTTAACTTTATCACCTAGCTCTAATGCACGATTTTTACCCTTTTCTATTAATTTGTTTAAGTCCTTTTTTAACCTGGCTTTTTTTACAATGGGTAATTTGTCGGTGAATAAAATTCCCTCAAGGTGATCTGTTTCATGTTGAAATATTCTTGCTTGATATCCGTGAAGCTCTTCTTCTATAACTTCTCCGCTTAAATCCTGGTAACGAACCTTCACACCTTCTGCTCTTACTACATCTTCAAATATATCAGGAATGCTTAAACACCCCTCTTCAGAGCTAATCTCTTCTCCCAAGAATTCTATTATTTCTGGATTAATTACAACTTTTTTTCCCTTTTCCTTATTTGCCGTGAGGCTGTTTCCCTCATTTTCTCTGGAATCCATAATGAAGAACCTCAAAGATATTCCCACTTGAGGTGCAGCTAAACCTACTCCGTCGTATAGATACATCGTAGAAAACATCTCATCAACAATATCTTTTAAATTTTCATCGAAACTTTCCACTTTTTTAGCTCTTTTCCTTAAAACAGGGTCTCCAATAAGTCTAACTTCCATATCTTTAAACCTCCAACTGCTCTTTTAATTCATCTATAAAATCATATTTTGTCATGAACACACTTAATGGCGTTACAGAAACATAACCTTTATTTATTACGCTGTAATCCGAATTATCGTCGTTATCATCTTCTATGATATTTCCTAACATCCAATAATAAGAATTTCCAAAAGGATCTTTTCTTTCTTCAAAGTAATCTTGGTATCTTCTTCTACTTTGCTTGGTAATTTTTATACCTTTCATTTCATCATACGGAATTCTTGGGATGTTAACGTTTAATGTAGTAAATTCAGGCCAATTGTTAAAATCTAATTTTTTCAGGATATCCAAAACAACTTTTGCACCTTCTTCGAAGTTAGGATTAGAAAAATCAACACAGGAAACAGCGATAGAAGGATAACCGCCGACCGCACCTTCCAATGCTGCAGAAACAGTACCAGAATAAAGGACATCAGTTCCAAGATTAGCTCCTCTATTAATACCCGAAATTACTACGTCAAAATGTATACTTTTATATATTGCATCTAATCCTATTTTAACACAATCGGCGGGGGTTCCATTCACTGCGTGACCAAAAAAAGTATCTCCAAACTTAACTTTTTTTGCCCAAAGAGGGTTTCTCACTGTAATTCCATGTCCAGTTGCACTTCTTTCTATGTCGGGGGCGACAACGTAAACATTATGCTTTTCTTGCAGATAAGTTTTTAAAGTAATAATACCTGGAGACATTATTCCATCGTCATTTGAAAGTAAAATATTCACAAGGTCTTCTACTCCTTTTTTAAATATATCTATTAGTTTATTTTTTATAATTTTAACATATTTACTTTATAATTAATTAAATACATGATTAATTTTGCTGTTTTGTGCAAAAAGCTTTGTTCATAATGCTTTTGAAACAACATCCTTATTCTCATTTGCGAAGCTTTTGCTGCTTCGTACAAAATGGTTTGTTTGCAATGCTTTAGAAATGTTTTCCAAAACATCGTTTGCTACGCAAACGATGTTTGCAAATATGGTATAATAAATATAAAAGGCAATATTTTACATAAGGAGATCAATTTTGAAAGTTTTAGGTGTAGTTGTTGAATACAATCCTTTTCATAACGGGCACCTCCATCATTTGAGGGAATCTAAAACTTTAATTAACCCTGATTATACCATTGCTGTGATGAGTGGAAATTTTGTCCAAAGAGGAGAACCAGCAATCTTGGATAAGTTTTCACGAGCAGAAATTGCGGTGAACATGGGTGTAGACATCGTATTCGAATTGCCATTTGTCTATTGTATACAAGATGCAAGTGGATTCGCAACAGGCGCCATAGGCGTATTAGAGAGAACCAATGTTGTTACAGATATAGTTTTTGGAAGTGAATCTAGTAATTTAGAAGTTTTGGATAAAATATCGAGTATTTTGTATGAACAACCCATAAGTTTTAAAAAGTTACTCAACAAGAATTTAAAAAAAGGTTTCTCTTTCCCAAACGCTAGAAAGTTTGCTTTAGTTGAGCATTTAGAATCTTCAAATTACGAACACAATGTGATAGACATATTAGAACAATCAAACGATATCTTAGCTGTAGAGTATTTAAATGCCTTAAAATTATATGATTCAAAGATCGTTCCACATACTATTCAAAGAATAAAGGCCGGATACAATCAAAAAGAATTCACAGGTGAAATTTCCAGTGCCACTTCGATAAGAAATCTTATAGAAAAAAATGAGATGAACAAAGTTAAACAAGGAGTTCCACCCTTTTCTTATGAGGTTCTACTTAGGGAGATTGAGAAAGGTAAGGCTCCAATAATATTTGAAGATATGCGAGACATGGTTTTAGCTAAGTTGCGAATGATGAAAAAAGAAGAATTTATTCAAATTGATGGAGTAAAAGAAGGATTAGAAACTAGATACTCAAAATTTTCGAAAATTAGTTCCAACCTCACAGAATTAGTAAACAACGTTAAGACGAAAAGGTTTACGTTGACAAGGGTGAAAAGAACTCTTTTAAAGATTTTATTTGATTTAAAAGAGAAAGATGTAAAATTATATAACAGTCATGGACCACAATATTTAAGGGTTTTAGCTTTCACAAAGAAGGGCCAAGAGTTGCTGGGTAAAATGAAAGACCTTTCTACTTATCCAATTATTACTACCCCATCAAGGTACAGAAAAATATATAATAGATTAAACGACAAACTATTATCAAGCAAAAAAAAGTATGAAAGTATTCCTGAAATCTATTTAAATCAGATTGAATACGATTTTTTGGCAAGTAATATTTACAATTTACTATACAAAAACAGTGATTTATCTTCGTATGAACCTGATAAAAAGCAAAGGGTTATAATTTTATAATCAAAACTTATCAATTTCGGAGGTCTCTCAATGGAAAAGATTCTCGTCATCGATTATGGTTCTCAGTACACACAGCTTCTAGCAAAAAGAATTAGAGATCTGGGGGTATTTTCAGAAGTAGCACAATATGACGATACTATATCCCTTAACGATGTAAAAGGTATAGTTTTGTCCGGTGGACCAGATAGTGTTTATGATGTTGATGCTCCCCATGTATCAGATGAAATATTTCATGCCAAACTACCTATTTTAGGTATCTGTTATGGGATGCAGCTTTTGGCGAAGAAACTTGGGGGAAAGGTTGAACAAAGAGGTATCGCTGAGTATGGAAAAACGAAAATCAATATAACCAATCAATCTCCGTTATTTAAAAAGCTCCCAAGTGTATTTAACGTTTGGATGAGCCACAAGGATATGGTGACGAAGGTTCCTGAGAAATTTAAAATTACTTCCCTCACGTCAAACAATATCATCTCTTCTTTTGAAAACGAATCAGAAAATATATACTGTATCCAATTTCACCCTGAAGTTAGGCATACTGAATTTGGAATCGATATATTGAAAAATTTTGTTCATGGCATATGTGGGTTGAAAGGTTCATGGACTTTGATGGACTTTGTTGAAGATAAGATAAATGAAATAAAAGACACAATCGGTGATAAAAAAGCAATTATAGCTTTATCAGGTGGAGTAGATTCATCTGTTGCCGCTGTACTAACCCACAGGGCTATAGGCAACAACCTGAAAGCCATCTTTGTAAACCATGGCCTTTTGAGAATGAATGAGGTTGAAGAAGTTGAAAGTACATTCCGGGATTATATGGGTTTAAATTTGACCACCGTAGATGCCCAGGAGCGATTTTTAAGTAAATTGAAGGGGATCAAGGATCCTGAACAAAAACGTAAAATAATTGGTGAAGAGTTTATAAGAGTTTTTGAAGAAGAAGCAAAAAAAGAGAGTGATTGTGAGTATTTAATTCAAGGAACAATATATTCAGATGTCATAGAAAGTGCGAAATCTGGGAAAAAGACATTCAAGATAAAGAGTCATCACAACGTGGGGGGACTTCCAGAGAATATAGATTTAAAAATAGTGGAACCACTTAGAGAATTATTTAAAGACGAAGTTAGAAGTGTAGGAGAAATCTTAGGACTTCCAAGAGAAATACTGTACAGACATCCATTTCCAGGACCGGGATTGGCGATTCGAATCATCGGAGAAATTTCCGAAGAAAAATTGACCATTTTAAAAAAAGTTGATAATATTTTTATAAAAACTCTTAAAGAAACAGGTTGGTACGACAAGGTATGGCAGGCTTTCGCGGTACTAATGCCGGTAAAAACGGTAGGTATAACTGGTGATAAAAGAAGTTATGGTTATGTGGCATCTTTAAGGGCTGTTGATAGTGTGGAGGGCATGACCGCAGATTGGTGTAAAATTCCCTTTGAAATTTTGGACGCCGTTTCCAGTAGAATAACCAACGAAGTTGAAGAAATTACCAGAGTGGTTTACGATATTTCATCAAAACCCCCTGCCACGATAGAATGGGAATAATTGGAGGTGTTTGAGTTTTGGATATTTACTTAGTAAGACACGGAGCTACACTTTGGAACAAAATGGGAATTTGGCAAGGCCAAAGGGACGTAGAGCTTGATGAAGAAGGAATTAGTCAAGCTAAGGCAACTGCAGAAAGATTTAAAAATATGAAAATAGATGGAATGTATACATCCGTACTACAAAGGGCTATTAAAACGA
Source organism: Petrotoga olearia DSM 13574 (assembly GCF_002895525.1). Taxonomy (GTDB): domain Bacteria; phylum Thermotogota; class Thermotogae; order Petrotogales; family Petrotogaceae; genus Petrotoga; species Petrotoga olearia. Next base: position 90,035 of record NZ_AZRL01000022.1, on the reverse strand, counting down.
CAGAAATCATCAATCAGTACCACAATTTGGAAATAAAAAAAGATCCCGATTTGAACGAATGCAATATAGGAAAATGGGATGGGAAAAAGTTAGAAGAGATACTTCTTAATTACAAAGAAGAATTAGAGTATTGGCATAAGGATATCTGGGCCTCAGTGGAAGATGTTGAGGCTTTAGGTGACGTCCAAAGAAGGGCAGTAAGGGCTATAAAAAGAATAGTTAAAGAACATAACTTAGAAGATAAAATAGTTGTAGTTGCACATGGTTTAGCTATTAGGACCATCATTTCATGGATTCTCAATATTCCACTTAACCAACATACTTCTTTTAGAGTTGACAATGCATCTGTTTCACACGTTATATATGAAGGGGATTATAGATACGTTTTAGCTTCTTTAAACGAAACGTGGCATCTTGAATATTATGGGCTGGAAACCTATCTCACCCCAGAAGAAAAGGAGATCGATTAAGATAAAAGAAGAAAGCCTATTCGAACCAGAATTGAATGTCTATTTTCTACCGAATGAAAATGTAAAAAATCATGAGATCTATATCCTTATCGATATTTTAAGGGCTACTTCTAGTATATCTGCGTTAGCCCATTGTGGTGCAGAAGAAATTTTTGTAACAGATGACATCGAAGTGGCAAAAGAATTAAAAAATATGGGATATTTACTCGCTGGGGAACGGGGGGCCTTAAAGTTAGAAGGTTTTGATTTTGGCAATTCTCCATTAGAGTTTTTAAATAATTCAGATAAAATAAGAAAAAAATCCATTGTACTAACTACTACCAATGGATCAAAAGCTATGAAAAAAATAAGCGAACTTGGAGACATAATTGCTCTTTCGTTGTTAAATTTTTCTTCCGTTGTTGACTTCATAATACAAAGGGATTTTCAAAGTATTGGTGTAGTTTGTTCTGGTACGAATGGTTCAATTTCTTTTGAAGATTCATATCTGGGTGGATTATTTGTTCAGAAAATTATGGAAAAGCATACTTACCACTTAAATGACGGAGCGAAAATATCTTTAAATTTAACTAAATGCAAAAAGAGTTACGTTATGAATTCTGATCATGCCAAAAGACTTAAAACTTTGGGACTTAAAGATGATCTGGAATTTTGTTTCAACATGGATTTGTTTCAAGTGGTACCTTATTCAAAACAAAGCAGTTATACATTCAAAAATTTAATTTCAATTTAGTTCCATATATCAGAATGGAGGTATTTACATGGAAAATACTACCACTCACCAAACAACCCTAAAAAGAGTTGCAAGATCACCTGTTTATATAGCGTTGGGAGTTGTTGTTTTTTCATTTTTGGTTCATGGTATCGGTAATCCAATGCTAGGAACTATAGTCTTACCGTTGCATTTTGTTGCTTTAATGGCCGGCATCATGGAAGGGGCAACGATTGGATTACTTGTAGGTGCATTGATGCCTATTTTAAATTTTATGCTTATGGGAATGCCACCATTTCCTGTTTTTATATTTATGACTATAGAAGTTGCAACTTACGGATTAATATCAGGACTTTTAAATAAGAAAAATATTTATTTGGATCTCTTAGTATCTATGTTGATAGGTAGGGGTGTATATATGATAGCTTACTACACCATAGGATTAATCCTTAATATAAATCTTAGCCCTTTAACTTCAATTTTGATGAGTTATGTGTTCGGGATTCCCGGTATAATTCTTCAACTAATATTTATACCGATGATTGTGAAAAGAATGCCTTTTTCTATTAGGGCGAGTAGTAAGGGAAAAAAGCGTCAAAACAAACTTTAGTTTTTCTTAAAAAAATCTATTAATTCTGGGGTGTCTTCAGGAAAAAAATGATTTGGGTTAAATATAGCAATTCGTGGGAGAAGGGATTGTTTATAAAAAAAATAAAAGGGGTGGGACCTACATGTCTTTAACAATCAAGAGCTGTTATGCTATACGTGGTTTGTATGAAATGTATAAACTTCAAAATAGAATCAAAGATGAGAAAAACACGAAAATCTCAATATCTAAGATTGCAGAAAGTTCAGGTATTTCACAAGAATTTTTGGCAAAGATATTTGCCGAATTAAAAAAATCTGAAATAGTTTCTTCAGAAAAAGGTAAATTTGGAGGATTTTATTTTACAAAGGCTCCTGAGGAAATCAAACTTTCCCAAATCGTAGAGGTTTTAGAAGAACCGTTGAACTCTTACGATTGTATTTCCGAGGGTGAATGTGAAAATCAAAAAATTTGTCCCGTAGAGTTTGTCTGGCAAAGGGTACAAAAAGCAATATTTAGCGAGTTATCTAACATTACTTTGAAAGATGTGATAGAATGTGGGCATAAAAAGGAAGCTTTAGCTTCTGAAAATGAATGAATTAAATTAATTACTATAACTATATATTGATAATTTTATTGTAAGCACCCAAGTATTCTGAGACTTTTTGAGTAGCGTTAACGGCATTATGTAGGATTTGTCCTTTTTCTAAATTATTCAAAATTCCGTCTATTAAGACCGTGTCAAACACATCTCCCATACCGATTTGGTGTGACGCCTTTTTGCCAGATAATCCCACTATTTTATCACCCCATTTGGCACCTTTTTCCCCTAGTTTTACAACATCGCAAGTGAATAGAAAATCTTTACACTCTTTTTCGTTACCTATAAAAAAAACATTTTCAAACTTTTTATTTATTAATTTCGACCTAGGACCTATATCAAAAAAGGTTTTTTTGTAGTTTAGGAAAATATCGCTGTTTATTATTCGTTCGTTCGTTTCGGTTGTGATGAAGAGATACTCTGATTTTTTCTTTGGTACAATCAAGTCTAAATCATTTATTCTTCTATCTACTGCAATGGGCTTTTCATTCATTGTAACGAATGTAGCGGTGTTTTGATCTACTTTCTTTATCCATTCTACATTAACAGAATGAAAGGATAGCTTCTCCAATAAAAACCCTCCAACGAAATCTTTGCCCACGTTACCGATCATTCTTACGTTATGACCTAATCGAGCAAGACCGATAGCCACATTTAACGCGGATCCTCCAGGAAGTTGTATAATTTTTGAATTGTGATTATCATCATTTTTAAGTATATAAATGTCTAAAAAGATTCCACCAATAACATCAATAGTAGCCATTTTCACACCTTATTTAAATAAAATTTGAGGAACTTTTTTTACCGGATGTTTTATAATATAAGCTTCCATATCAAAGATTTCATGCATGATAGATTCATTTAACACGTCTGCCGGTGTACCAGAGTATCTAATAGCTCCATCCTTCATAACGATTAATTTATCCGAAAATAACGCTGCGTTGTTCACATCATGAAAAACTGCTAGAACAGTCTTCTTTTCTTTGATAACCATTTCCTTAACCAATTTCAAAAGACTTTGAGTGTAACCGGGATCTAAATGCGAAGAGAATTCATCTAAAAGCAATATGGGCGTTTGTTGAGCAATTGCTCGAGCTATCATAACTTTTTGCTTTTCTCCTCCTGACAATGATGAAAAGGGCTTGTTCTTATAACTTATCAGTCCAACAGTTTGAAGAGCTTCATCGATAATTCTTCTGTCCTGTTCTGATTCAAAAAAGTTTATCCTCTTTGAAAAAGGTATTCTTGACGTTGAAACTATACTTTCCAAATCGTAATCGAAAGAAGTATTGAATTCTTGGGGAACAACAGCAATATTCTTTGAAAGCTCTTTATAAGAGTAATTTTTTAAGTCACTATGGTTTAGGAGTATTTCTCCTTTGTAATTTCTGAGAATTCCTGAAAGAATCTTGATAAGAGTACTTTTACCTGCTCCATTTGGGCCAATTATAGAAACAATATCTCCTTTTATGACCTTTAAATCATCGATTTTTAAAGAGAAACCATTTCCATAAGTGAAACGGACGTTGTTAAACGTTATCATATTCTCTCTTTTCTCCTCATTACAAAAATAAATATCGGGGCACCTACTATTGATGTCACCACTCCGATAGGGAGTTCTGTAGGAGCAAATAGTGTTCTGGAAACAAAGTCTGCAGACATTAAAAACATTCCTCCTATGAAGAGCGAGTACAAGTTTGAAATAAAAGAATATGGCCCTTTAACCATTCTAACTATATGAGGGATTATAAGCCCTACAAAACCTATTATTCCTACTTGTGATACGGTAAAAGATACTGCGAAAACGTTTATTACGATCAAAAAAAGCTTCAATCGATCGGGATTTATTCCAGAAAATACTGCCATGTTATCTCCCATCGAAAGAACGTTCAATTGTTTGGAAAATAATAAAACTAAGATAAATTGAATGATGAGCGTAAAAAACAATTTAAAATTATCACTCCAAATTAAATCCCCTGTACTTCCCATCAACCAGATGTTGACATGAATTAAGTTTCTCCAGTACATCACGGTAAAAAGCGTAGTAAATGAGTTAAACAAAAAACTAATGATCACTCCACTTAGTATAAGAGATAAAACGGGAAGCTTTTTACCCTGTTGAGCTAATACTAAAACAATAAATGTCGCTAATAAACCAAAAATAAAAGAAAAAGTTTCTAATCCAAGAAAAAGAGAAAGACCATAAATACTGCCTAACGCTGTGTATAACACTGCACCAAAGCTCGCTCCTGACGATATTCCTAAAATGTAAGGATCTGCGAGGGGATTTTGTACTACCAATTGTAAAACATTCCCAGAGACTGCCAATATGCTACCAACGAGAAAACTTCCAACTACTCTTGGAAGTCTTATGTTTAAAATCAAATTTTTGTAAATATCATTGCTGTTTTTACCTATTAAAGAGGCAAATATATCTTTAACAGGAACTTTCACACTCCCAAAAGATGTGAAAAGTAAAATTAATATAAAACTAGAGATTATAAGAAATAAAACAAGGGGAGCTTCCCCTTGCTTTTGGATGATTTTCATTTGTTTTCACCAAAATACTCGTATAATTGTTCAAGGACATCGATCAGTGATGGAGAAGCTTGAGAGATCTTGTTGCCATCAACCATTACTATTTTTCCTTCTTTAACAGCTTTCACGTTTTCAAACTGTTTGGCATTCAAGAGAGTATTTTTAGCGGTTTCGTCGCCTTCATAGTATGAGTCAACGATTATGATATCAGGATTTTGAGCAACAACGAATTCAGGACCAACCTGTAAAAACCCGTTGTTCCCGGTATATGGGGCTGCTAAGTTCAATCCACCGGCGTAAGAAATTAACTCATTTATATATGAACCAGTTCCTGCCGTCCAAATTTCAGATACATTATTTTGAACCATTAAATATAACACCGTTGGCTTATTTTTCCAATTGAAAGAACTTTTGGCTATACTTAAAACACTTTGCCTTAGCTCATTTGAAAGAGTTTCAGCTTTATCTTTTTCCCCTAAGATACTACCAATTAAGACAATATCCCTGTAAATATCGTTAAAATTCACTGGATTAATCACAAAAGATTTGATATTGTATCTTTCCAACCTACTGATCTCAGGTTCTTGAAACCCTCCAGTTAAAAAAACAAGGTCAGGATTTAAAGAAATTATTTTCTCCAGATTTAAAGGAACTAAATTACCAATATTTTCAGTATCAATCGTGGTGTCCCAATCTGTTACCCCTACCACTTTGCCCTCTAAACCTAGATATTTGATGTAATCAGAGACAGCAGGTGCGGCGGAAATAACCCTGTTCACTTCTCCTTCAAAAGTGACTAATCTTCCAAGATCATCCACCATTAAATACTCTGCCATCACAACAACTGACAACAAAATAGCAAAAAATGTAAATAACACCTTTCTCATACCAAATGGCCTCCTTATATAAATTAGCGCCATTTAAATATTTTTTTCTATCTCTTTGGCGCGAAGAGATAGAAAAAGCTGCATTATTCAGGTCTCCCGACTTTCGGATCACTCTACTTCTTACGCCTTCCCGGAACTTTCCAGTGGCTTTTGTAAGTTTCGTCCCCGATAACGGTGGCGCGACCGTAACGGATTTTCACCGTTTTCCCTAAAAACAATGCAGTAAATATTAATTTCATTACTTGCCGTGAGGCTGCTTCCTTACTTGCCGTAAGGCTGTTTCCTTACTTGCCGTGAGGCTGTTTCCCTTTCAATTATACCACCTAGATATTCTTTTTTCAATTTTTACTTTGACATTATCTAAATTTATGATAAAATAACTATATATAGCCTGTCCACAAAGGAGGAGCCAAGACATGGAAGTGTTGAAAGTCAGTCATTCATCTGCACCGAACAAAGTAGCAGGAGCTATAGCAGGGGTTCTATCAAAAACAGACGAGGTTGAGCTACAAGCTATTGGAGCAGGAGCAGTTAATCAAGCAGTGAAGGCTATTGCAATTGCAAAGAGATTCATTGAGGCTAAAGGAAAAGAGATATACGTTATCCCTGGTTTTGTGGAGGTTGAAGTAGGTTCGGAAAAAAGAACAGGTATTAAGTTTAAAGTGGTGGCAAAGGTTTCTGAAAATATTTCCCCAGAAGAGTATTCTCAACATTAACAATGAATGAAAATGAGAAAGTAATAAAAGAGATCATTGAAGCGTGTTCAAAAAACACGCACCTTTTTGATATAATAAAAGATATTAGTAAATTAGATAATGATAAAAGGTACAAACTGCGTAGAATGGCGTCTCAAGTACTTAATAAGAATAATGGAATAGACAAAGAGGCTATAAAATTTTACTATGTAGTTACTGAACAGGGTGTTGCTGAAGAGATTTTAAGGAGGATTCATTCTAGTGAAACGAAAACCTAAAACTGTAGGTGGACAAGCGGTTATTGAAGGCGTAATGATGAAAGGTGTAAATACTGTAGTCGCAGTAAAAAGGAAGGACGGAAATATAGCGGTTAAAAGATTAAAGGATAACTCTTGGGGAATTTGGGAAAAAATACCTATTATTAGAGGTTTTTTTGTATTGCTACATTCTATGATAGTTGGTATGAACGCATTGTCTTATTCGGCTAATGTATCGGGAGAAGATGAGGAAGAATTAACTACAAAAGATATGGTCATTGCTATATTAATTGCTATTGTAGTTGCAACCTTAGGGTTCGGTGTTTTACCTGTATTTATAACTAGACCTTTCAACATCAAATCTGAATTTTGGTTTGCTTTCATTGAAGGTTTCATAAGGGCACTCATGGTTGTAGCCTACATCTGGGGTATTTCTTTCATGAAAGATATAAAAAAAGTTTTTCAATACCATGGAGCTGAACATAAAAGTGTATTTACCTATGAGAACAACGAACCTTTAGAGGTTAAATATGCTAAAAAGTACACAACTTTACATCCAAGATGTGGTACTAGTTTCTTGATAATTACGGTGTTTGCCTCGATTATTGTTTTTGCTATAACAGGTGGATTAGGGTTCAATTCAACCTTACAGAAAGTAATATCTAGAATAGTACTTCTTCCTATAGTTGCTGGATTAGCTTACGAATTTCAAAGGTTTACCGCAAAAATCATCGATACAAAAATAGGAAAAATTCTTGCCTATCCGGGTTTGATGCTTCAAAAAATTACAACAAAGGAACCTGAAAAAGAGCAATTAGAAATAGGGCTCATATCCTTAAAATATGCTCTCAAAGAAGATTTTGATGGAGAAGTGATTTTAGATAACCATGGAAACCAACTTGAAAATCAAAGCACAGAAAGCAAAGTCTTTGCTCCAGATGTAACCTCCCTCAAAACCGATTCTTAAGCCCCCAAAATATCTCGATTGGCTTTTTAATAATTTTATGATGCTTAATACTATTTATATTATATTATATTTCTTGAATTAGGTATGGACTTCATTTAAATTCTCCGAAGAATATTTCTTATTCTCCACACTTTTTCTATAGTTGCACTTTTTTTGATTAAGAGATTACTTCGTTCTTATGATGTGGCATGCTCACAAAATTTATTAATATATTATGAAGAGTATGAGATATTTTCTTATGCTAGCAAAAAAATATAGAGAAACAATTAAGAAATAAAAGAATTCTCAATAATAAGATTTTGATTTTAAAGGGGTTACAGGGCGGAGCCCTTTTGCTGATTTGTGCAGAAGGTTCTTCATAATACTTTAGAAGTAACATCCTAATTCTCATTTGCGAAGCTTTTGTCGTTTTATGCAAAAAGTTTTTTCATAATGCTTTAGAAGTAACATCCTAATCCTCATTTGCGAAGCAAATGATGTTATGCGAACTTGGGGATCTTAAGGGGCTTACCCCTTAACGTAGTGGTAAAGGGGCTCTAAAGCAGTTTCTTGAATTTCCAAAGATAGTAACTAAATGATAGACACTTTAGAAATAAAAAGATTTTAAAAAATAAGATTTTGATTTTAAAAGGGTTACAGGGCGGAGCCCTCCCCCGTTCATCCGGGCGGGCTGCTGGGCGAAGGGGAGCTTAAGCAGATTGTATGTAACTTAGAATGATGGAGGTATTTTAAAAGTTTTTGGATTCTAGAATCATGGTTTAAAGTAGGTTCCAGAGTTTCTAAAGAAAGTAACTAAATGAAATAAGGAGGAATTTACATGGATGAAAATACTAACAATGTAGTTTCCAAGAAACAAAGTAGGGATAATATTCAAGCTATTGAAATTAATATGGCTAAATTGAATGAAATGACAAGAAAAGACCTATACGAGCTAGCCCGTAAACTTGAAATATCCAATTATTCTAAGATGACAAAAAACGAATTGAAGTTTGCTATTTTAAGAAAACAAACTGAATCAATCGGATACTTTTTTTATGAAGGGATTTTGGAGGTGCTGCCCGACGGTTATGGTTTTTTAAGAAGCGTAGACAATTCATTGTTGCCTGGAACTGATGATATATACGTTTCTCAATCTCAGATTAGAAAATTCAACCTTTTCACTGGAGACATAATAGCTGGTCAAATAAGGCCTCCAAAAGAAGGCGAAAGATTTTTCGCTTTATTAAGAATAGAAGCGGTTAACTCTTTGCCTCCCGAAAATGCGCGGGACAGAGTCTCTTTTGAAAATTTGACTCCCGAGTATCCTAAAGCCAGGATGGTTTTGGAACATAAAAGCGCACCATACAGTTCAAGAATAATTGATCTATTCTCTCCTATAGGTTTTGGGCAAAGAGGTCTAATTGTTGCCCCTCCAAAAGGTGGCAAAACTACGCTGTTAAAAGATATTGCCAACTCAATTGCCGAAAATTATCCTGATACTAGAAGGTACATACTTTTAATAGATGAAAGACCTGAAGAGGTAACGGATATCAGAGATACAGTAGATGCTAACGTTATAGCAGCACCTTTTGATATGGATCCAGAAAATCAAATAAGAATCGCAGAAATGGCTTTGGATCACTTTAAGCGGCTAGTTGAGTTTGGTCACAATGTAGTTGTGCTAGTTGATAGTTTGACCAGAGTTGCACGTGAATATAATCTTTATGTACCATCCAGTGGAAAATTGCTGAGTGGAGGTCTTGATCCTGCAGCTGTTATTTTCCCAAAGAAATTCTTTGGTGCTGCAAGAAAGATTAGAGAAGGCGGTAGTTTGACCATTCTAGCTACGGCATTAATAGAAACAGGGTCCAAGATGGATGAAGTGATATTTGAAGAGTTTAAAGGTACAGGAAATATGGAGCTGGTGTTATCAAGAGAAATAGCTAATGAGAGAATATTCCCTGCAATAAACTTAAAATTATCAGGTACCAGAAAAGAAGAATTGTTATATAGCCCTGAAGAGATGAAAAATACAATTATTTTAAGGAAGTTCATTAACGATATGTCCCCAAAAGAGGCTTTAGAATTTATCTTGAGTTTATTAAGGAAACATAAAACTAATGATGAAATAATGGAAGCAATAGAAAATCAAAAAGCTTTGTGAAATGTGATATAATTTATTTATGAAAATATATCATAGATACTACTTACCAAATACGAATAACCATAAAAATTTATATCTGATTCACGGTCTTGGAGAATATTCCGGAAGATATGTGAATTTCATTAAGCAATTAAATGAGATAGGTATTGTTGTTTTTACCTTTGATCTTCCGGGACATGGTTACACTCCGGGCAAAAAAGGTGATATAGAAAATTTTTACGAGATTTATTCTTTTTTGGAAAATTATGTTCAAGAAGATTATATTCTATTTGGACACTCTCTTGGGGGGTTAATTGCCTCAAGATTCGTTGAAATAACAGAAAAGAAGCCCCAAAAACTTATTCTCTCTTCTCCTGCCTTGGGTGATATTAGGAAACTAGCCTGGCTATTAAACCTTTTCTCGATATTTCCAACCCTTTCTTTTTCAAATGGAATCGATCCATATGAGCTATCTACTGATCAAAAAGCATGTGAATTATATAAAAAAGATCCGCTAGTACACGATAAAATAACTGTCAGAACAGCACGTCAAATGTTTGACGAAGCTGAGATTGCCCTAAAAGAAATAGAAAAAGTGGATATCCCTACATTGTTGCTTTTCGGAAAAGAAGATAAAATAATCAATATTGAAGAGTATAAAAAGATAAAGAATTCAAACATAACTCGAGTTTCTTTCCCCAAAGGGAAACACGAGTTGTTCGAATGTATTTACAATAAAAATGAATTTTATAATAAAATTCTCGAATTTTTAACATAGAGATATCAGGAGGTAAAAAGCTTAATGGACAATCATTCAACAAATGATGAAACTAAAGTATTAGAAATATTGAAAGACACTGGGGCTTTTTTAACGGGGCACTTTTTATTATCATCTGGATTACATTCAGACACATATATTCAATGTGCAAAAGTTCTTAAATATCCAGATTATTCTGAACTTTTTGGTAAATTAATTGCTAAAAAAGTAGAGTCAAAAATAGACTATGTTGTTTCTCCTGCATTAGGCGGAATTATTATTGGGTACGAAGTTGCAAGAACTTTAAAAGTTCCGTTTTTATTTGCTGAGAGAGATGAAAAAGGAAACATGAGTTTACGTAGAGATCAGGTAATCAAAAACAATAGCAAAATACTAATAGTAGAGGATGTAATAACTACAGGGAAGTCGACGTTAGAAGTTGCAAAATTGGTTGAAAGTAATGAAGGGGTTGTAACTTCGTTCGCTTGCATCGTTAACAGATCTTCCAAAGAGGTATTAGAAAACAGAGAAATCATATCGCTGGTAAATATAAAAGCTGCTACCTACTCACCAGAAAACTGCCCATTATGTTTCCAAGGTTTAGAATTAGTAAAACCAGGTAGTAGAAAACAATAAAGAGAAACGACGCTAAATATTCAAGCTTTTAAGTTTCTTTTAAGAAGTTAGTTTATAATTTAAGTGAATAAAATATTCGGAGGTGCTAGTATGAAAAAATCTATCTTGTTGTTATTAACGGTATTTTTGCTTTCTATATCTTCGTTTGCAATAGTGAATGAAGGTTACGTAAGTCCAGTAGTTAAAGTGGTTGAAGAGGCTGCGCCAGCTGTTGTAAATATTGAATCTACTCGTTCAGCTGCGGTCCCAATAGATCCCTACATTAGACAATTTTTTGAAAGATTTTTTGGTCAAGAAATGCCTGAGTATCAAACTAAAGGAGTGGGTTCTGGCTTTATTTTCGATAAAAGAGGTTACATATTGACAAACTACCATGTGATAGAAAGTGCAAAGGAGATATCTGTATCCTTACCGAATGGAAAGAACTATGATGCTGAGTTGGTAGGCGGAGATAAAGATCTCGATTTAGCAATAATTAAGATAAATGCTGATGAAGATTTACCAATACTGCCCTTAGGTGATTCAGATAAAATTAAGATTGGAGAAGATGCAATAGCTATAGGTAATCCATTGGGTTTACAAAATACCGTTACAGTGGGGGTTATAAGTGCAACCAATAGAAGTATTCCCAAACCCGGGGGAAATGGGAACTATGTTGATTTAATACAGACTGATGCTACTATTAATCCGGGTAACAGTGGAGGTCCTTTGCTGAACATACATGGAGAAGTCATAGGAATTAACACTGCAATCGCAGTAGATCCTCAACTGGGAAGTGTGAACATAGGGTTTGCCATTCCTATTAACATAGCAAAAAGATTCGCTGATTCTGTTATGGAAACCGGTTCCTTCCAAAGAGCTTATTTAGGTGTATACATCAGTAATATAACCGAAGAATTGAAAAAATCTTTAGGATTAAAGGTAGACAAAGGGGCCTATGTGCAGGATTTGGTACTAGGTGGATCCGCAGAAAAAGCCGGTATAAAAGTAAATGACGTAATAGTAGAAGTGAATGGCAAAAAAATTGAAAATGTAGACGATTTAACTTCCTTAATATCCACTTATCCAGCAGGGACTACCGTAGAAGTTGTTGTAGATAGGTTTGGAGAAAGGATTACTTTTAATGTAACTTTGGGAAGCCAAACACCTGAAGTAGTAGAAGCCTATTTTGGAATCGTAGTTAGAAATATAACTTCTGAGGATAGGCAAAAATACAATATAAGAAGTAGTATTCAAGGAGTCATTGTTGAAGAAATACAAGACGATACATATGCCCTTGGGCTAAGGTCAGGTGATGTTATTACAGAGATAGCGGTTAATGGAGTGTATTATGATATACAGAACATAGATGACTGGAAGAAAATTGCCTCATCAGTAGAAAAAAATAGTTACGTTGCCTTGATAGTTTATAGAAATAATGTTAGATATGTAATTCAATTCTTCTATAGATAAAAAATAATCATTTAAAAAACGGGGTGAAAGTTAAAAAGCCCCGTTTTTTAAATGCTATTTCACCCATTATCAATACTTTGTACAAGTTGGCTAAATTCTGTGATACATTGTTCAATTGTTTCTTTATTGGATCCTTCAGTCATTATCCTTATCTTAGGTTCAGTTCCAGAAGGTCTAACTATAACTCTGAATCCTTCGATACTTTGATATTTTTTTGTTAAATTTTCAATTCTAATGTCTTTCATGATTTTTGCTTTATCTTTCACTGTCACGTTTTCCAAGTGTTGGGGATATTTAGGTATTTCTCGGAGAAAATCATAAAGCGATTTAGAAAAATATTTCAACGTTTCCAAAGTCTCTAATGCGGTAATTATTCCGTCTCCTGTTGTAGATCTATCAAGAAATATAATATGTCCTGATTGTTCACCACCAATTATTGCATTTTCATCCAGCATTTTTTCTAAAACGTATTTATCACCTACATCCGTTCGCAGAAGAAGTATTTCATTTTTCTTTAAATACTCTTCTAAACCCAAATTACTCATAATTGTTGCAACAACTACTTTATTTTTTAACCTGCCTTGAGCCTTCAACTTCAGAGCGTTGATAGCCATTAATACATCACCATCTACCAGATTACCATAATGGTCTATAAAAAGGCATCTGTCCGCATCTCCATCGAACAAGATTCCGAGGTCGTACTTTTCTTCCTTAACTATTTTTGACAAAGTTTCCGGTGAAGTAGAGCCACAGTTTGCGTTGATATTGAAACCATCGGGAGCATTTTGGTATACAGTATAGTTCAAACCGAGTTCACCAAAAATGTCGTCTATTATAGCTCCAGCGGCACCGTTACCTACATCAACAGCAATTTTTAAATCTTTACATTTTATATTTTCTTTGTACAAAGAAACCACGTAATCAATATACTCTTTTTTTGAGGAATCTTCTATGTATCTTCCAATATCTATATAATCCGAGTATTTAAATAACCCCTTCAAAATTATTTCTTCCAACTTTTCTTCTGTCTCGTCTGAAACTTTGAACCCTTCACAAAAAACTTTTAATCCGTTGTACATTGGAGGATTGTGAGATGCAGAGATAACAACACCCAACGACTTTTTTTCCTTTGTTATAAACGCTAATCCCGGTGTGGTTAGGACTCCACATGATTCAACGTCCATTCCGCCTGTCAAAGCTCCAGAAGCTAAAGCCATTTCTAATGCCTTTCCTGAATTTCGTGTATCTCTTGCAATATACAATTTCTTATACTCAGAACCGAAAAGATTAGCAAGTGCGTTTCCAAGTTTCATCGCTAAGTCAACGGTCAACTTTTCATTAACAACCTCTCTTATGCCATCTGTTCCAAACAAAACTTTCATCTATATCATCCTTTTACGCTTCCAGCTGTTAAACCTTGAACTATCCTGTTTTGGAACACTAAAACCAAAATAACCAAAGGCATTGTAACTATTACTGAAGCAGCCATTAGTTGTCCCCAGGGAACTTCGTAGAAGGTTCTACCAGTAAACATAGCAATTGCAACTGGAACTGTGTATTTTTCGGGAGTCTGCATAAAAGTTAAAGCAAATAAGAATTCATTCCAAGCTTGAATAAAAGCCAACAAACCAGTCGTGACCAATCCTGGAGCGGAAAGAGGTAAAACGATTCTCCACAAAGTTTGAAATTTAGAACATCCGTCTATATAAGCGGATTCTTCAATCTCTTTAGGAAGCTCTCTGAAGAAATTTTGTAATATCCACGTTGTTAAAGGTAAGTTCAGGGCAATATATGGGATTATCAATCCCGTATATGTGTTTATTAATCCCAAATTTCTGAGTAACTGAAAAAGCCCACCCAATATAGAAACCTGAGGGAACATACTTACGGCAAGTATTAGAAGCATCAAGGGACCTTTCCCGGGAATCTTTAAGCGAGCTATTGCGTAAGCTGAAAAAGAACCAACAATTACAGAGAAAATTGTAGTTGCTCCAGCTACTATAATAGAGTTTAATATATTTAATCCGAAAGGTCTCTCAGTGAAAACTTTTATATAGTTTTCAAAGGTAAAACCTTGAGGCCAAAGGGTGATGTTTTTTGTAAAAAGATATTGATCCGCAGTAAAAGAGCTTTTAATGGCCCAATAGAAAGGGAAAATATAAAAGATAACCATCACTATAACGAAAATATATAAAATTGTTCGTTGAGTGTTTCTCTTTGTTCTCATTCCCCATCTCATATTTTTATCCTCCTCAATCTAATTTAATGTTCAAAGAGCGTATGTAAATAAGTGTGAATATACCTATGATTAAAAATATTACGACTGATAATGCCGAACCATATCCAAACAAACCTCTTGGAGAGAAGATATTATCCATTAAAAGTGACCTATTGTAAACTGCGAGAGTTTCCGTTCCAACTGACCCTTGTGTCATTATGTAAACAATATCAAAGACTCTCAAAGCGTCTAAAGTTCTAAATATTAAAGTCACACCAATAGTAGGCCTTAATACAGGTAAAGTGATAGAAGTGAATTGTTTCCATATATTTGCACCATCTATTCTAGCTGCTTCGTACAACTCATTAGGTATGGTTTGAAGCCCTGCAAGAAGTAAAAGAGCAACAAAAGGAGTAGTTTTCCAGACATCAACGCCAATAATCGCAGCCATAGCCATACCCGGAGTCCCAAGAATTGGGGTACCTTCCTCAAGTATTCCTAAATTATACAGCATTATACTTATTACACCATATTGGTCATTATACATCCATTTCCACATCTGAGAAGAGACCGCTGTAGGTATTGCCCATGGAATCAAAACAGCCGCCCTTACCAAACCTCTCAATTTAAAGTCCGCATTCAATATTAAAGCGGTTCCTAACCCTAAAAGGAATTCTATTACTACAGAAAAAAAGGTAAAATATATTGTATTCCATAACGAACTCAAAAATCTAGGATCTTGAAACAAATTGATATAATTTTGAAATCCTACGAATTCTCTTTCAAATCCTGGTCTGAGAGACCATTTGAAGAAACTATCATAAAGAGTTTGCCCCAGAGGATAGAAGGCGGTAATACCGATAGCAATTAAGGTTGGGATAATAAGCCAAAACGCAAGCCAGATATCAGATCTTTTATAAGTACCTTTTACTTTCATTGAAGCACCCCCTAATTATAATCTAATACATTGTCCTCATATTATACACAAAGGCGGTAGACGGAGGAGCTCCGTTTACCGCCCACCTGTGGGAAATTATATCAAATTCTTCTTTTTTTATTCAACTAAAGATTTAAGGTTTCTTGCTAAACTGTCCAAAGCTCTTTCAGGGGTAGATTGGCCTGTTAGAACTTGGTGTACGGCAACTTGGATCTCACGTGAAATTTCATTATATATTGGAGAAACAGGTCTTGGTTCGGCATTCACGAAAACATCTAAAATATCTGGATAGAAATCATTTGCCTCTATAGTTCTCGGATCGTTGTATGCCTCCACCATAGTAGGTGTTTGACCGGTATAAACAGCCTTGTAGACTTGTTGTTCTTTACTAACTAAGAATTTGATCAATTTTTTAGAAGCTTCTACTTCTGCAGGAGAAGAATTTGCATTGATACCAAGGTTCCATCCACCTAATGTAGCAGAATTTCTTCCATCTGGTGCTGGTCCCTTTGGTAAAACTGTTATACCAACTTTCCCAGCAACAGGAGACTCTGGAGTGTTAGCTAAAGACCATGCATATGGCCAGTTTCTCATAAAAACAGCATCACCATTTTGGAAAACTCTTCTTGCTTCTTCTTCCATGTAGGTAGTTACTCCCCTAGGACTCGCCCCGTCTAATATCAATTTATTCATGAAGGTTATTGCAGCTAAATTGTTATCATAGTACTCAGGATCATCAACAACAACTTTGCCATCTTTCATTATTTCTCCGCCGAAACTGTGAACAAATTCCATAACATCACAAGTTAAGCCTTCATACCTGGCTCCCTGCCATACGAAACCATTGATTCCTTCTTTTGCTGAGATATCTTTTGCAGCTGTGTACAGTTCATCCCAAGTTTCTGGAACATCGTAACCGTACTTTTCCAAAAGATCTTTGCGGTAATAAAGAATACCTGCATCAGTAAACCAAGGGACCGCCACTAATCTGCCATCTACAGTATTTGAAGCAACGGTTCCAGGGAAAAACCCATCAAGTCCAAAATAATCGTAATCGTCTGTTAAATCTACTAAGAATGGGGCAAATTCTGCGGGCCAAATAACATCAAGCATCAATACATCTGGATCCGGAGTGCCTGAAGCTAAGTAAGTAACGTAAAGATCGTGCCTATCCGTAGAGCTGTTTGGCATTGGAAGAACATTTACAGTTATATCTGGGTTTTCTTCCATAAACATTGCAACTTGTTCATAGAGAACTTCTAATTCCCTTCCTACTGCGCCAGCCGTCATCGTGATGGTAATGGAAAAAGCACTCAACACCATCGTCAATATAGCAAATAAAACAACTACTTTTTTCATACTACTGCCACCTCCTGATATGATATAATAAAGTTAAATATTTAAATTAATCATTTAAAATTATATCACCTTTAACTTTCATTTCAAAAGATAATTATTCCCGATTAGAAGTTTTTAGAATTAATTAGAGACGATTAAAAGCGATTAGAGCTTAAAATCTAATTATTCCTCTAAAATGAAAAGTTCTGTTATAACTCTTATTGAAAAGATAAAATTAATTAAACATTTTGAACATAGTCATGGTTGTTAGATTTTTTCAAAAAAAAAGAATTTATGAGTGGTTTGCTGGCTAAAAGGGAGTAGATCAGATTCCAGTATTTCTAAGGTAAGTAAAAATTTAAAAATTTTAGAGGGGAAGGATTAATTATGAGAGTGAAGTTAATAATGGTTCAAAGTATCAATGGAAAAATTAGAATAAAGAATAGTTCACAAAGAAGCTGGTCATCAGCAGAAGATAGAGAACATTTCTATAACATAACTGAAGATATTGGTGTAGTAGTAATGGGGAGAAAAACATTTGAAGAGATAGGTTCTCCTTTAAAAAAAAGAATTAATATTGTATTGACTGGAAATCCTGAAAAATATAAAGAAGTTGAGTTGAAATATGGCAAATACCTCTACTTTACAGACAATCCTCCTGAGATATTGTTGGACGAACTAGAGAAGAAAGGTTACACAGAAATTGCATTAATTGGGGGTTCTACAATAAATTCCTTGTTTTTAGAAAAAAATTTAATCGATGAAATTTTTCTATCCATCGAACCGGTAATTATTGAGGGTGATCTGTCTATTTTCAATTATGTAAATGATAAACATACTTTTAAACTAAACGATGTTAAAAGATTAAATAAAGATACTATTCTTTTACATTATCTGAAAAGGGATTATGAAGAATAGCTACTTAAGAGATAAAAGGATTTTCAGAAATAAGACTTTGATTTAGAAGATTTTAGAAATTTAATAAAATCAAATAAATTTGATGTTAGAGGAGGAATAGAGTGGTTAATTTTGCTTCTTTTGGTGAAGTGTTGATAGACTTCATTTCTAAAGATTATGTAAAAGGGTTAAAAAATGCAACTTCCTTTGACAAATTTTTAGGAGGTTCACCAAGTAATATAGCTGTTAACATCGCTAAGCAGGGGTTTAAATCTGCTGTAATTTCAAGGGTAGGTAGGGATCCTTTTGGAGATTTTATTCTTGAACAATTAAATAATTATAATGTAGATGTCCGGGGTATATCACAAGATGAGCGTTTTCATACGGACATTGTTTATGTTTTGAAGTCTAAATCATCTCCTGAATTTTATCCATTAAGATCTGCCTCTTTAAATTTAGATATTGATGATACATATTTTGATATTGTTAAAAAAGCAAATATCTTTCATTTTTCTTCTTGGGCATTATCTTCTGATAAAAACTTGAAAAATACACTCAAATTGTTAAAAGTTGCCAAAAAGAATAATGTTTTAATAGGATTTGATCCTAATTATCGAGAAATATTGTGGAAAACATCTTTAGAAATAGGAGATGTCCTAAAATTGGTTATGCCTTATGTAAATTTTATAAAACCTTCTTTAGATGATTGTGAACATATCTTCAAAGAAAGTAAAAATGAAGAAGAATACATAAATGTTTTCCATGAACTGGGAGTAAAAAATGTACTTCTTACATTAGGAGAAAAGGGGTTTATATTTTCTGACGGTAAAACGATTACTCATTTTGACTCTTATGCAAAAGAGGTAATAGACACAACGGGAGCAGGGGATGCATTTTGGTCAGGTTTATACATAGGAATGATTATAGGTTTGGATGTTATAAAAGCGGCAAGGTTAGGGAATGCCTTTTCAGCAGAAAAGTTAAAATATGTGGGAGCGATCTGTGATATAAAAAATTATAAAGAATTATTAAGAGAATATCTATAAGCTTTTGCTACAGTAATGCCTATTAAAACATCACATTTATTGATGAGCAAATTACCCGCCTCGTTCATTGAAGCCCCTGTAGTATACACATCATCTATAATTATAATATTCTTAGGAGGAGTTTGTAGTAATTTTATCTTATTTTTAACGTTTTCATTTCTCTTTCGATAATTCAATTGGGCTTGCCTTTTATGAGTTTTTGAGGAAAAGAGATTTATTAAAGGGAAACCTAAAAGGTCAGAAAAATGCTGAGCAATTAAGTGAGCAGGTACAAATCCTTTTTCATAAATACTTGAGTAATTTGAAGGCACGTATGAAACGGTATAATTTAGTTCAGGAAATTTTAAATCAATAAAAAACTTTGCGAGCATATTCCCCAAAAGACTGGCAATCTTAGGATGTGAATGATATTTGAATTCGATTATTAAGTTTGACAAAGGATACTGGTATTTACCATAATGATAAACTTTAAAATCACCTTCTGAGAGAGAAGGTGAATAAAGATTTCCTCTACAATTGTGGCAAATAAGTTCTCCAAAAACTATAGGTTTTTCACAAACCATGCAATGAGGTTCAAAAACTGTGGTCATTATTTTTTTAAAAATTTACTACCATCTCCGCATTTAAACGTAGTAGAGCATTTAACGCAGCAAGTTTTAAATTGCCGTTTTCGTAAGGGTCTTTAAGTATTTGATTTGGGATTTCCCAATAATCTTTGGCCTTAAAAAATTTCAGTAGGTTGACGGCAGCTTTTCTTAAGGAAATAGGATACATTTTGTTGAGAGCGATTAATGATACATCTTCTATAAAATTATCTAATTTTAATTTTCTTATTATTTTTAATCCTTCCCTTATTCGTTTGGAAGATAATGAATTGAGAAAGTTAGGCACGTAATCTTTAAGCATATAGTCTTGAAAATAAATGAGATAGTCACTTGCTCCGATTACTAAGTCATCATCTACAGCAGATAACAAGTCCCTACAAAATTCCACATAACCCATATCTTCCTTTTCAGTAGCTAATTTTAATCCAAACTTTACGACTTTTGCCTCTTCACTGTTCACCAATTGGTCGATCAACCAGGTAGGAATAGAATCAATTCCACAAACTTTCTTTGACGTATTTGCAGCCAGTTGAAGAATGTGGATATCTTTTTCTTCTTGAATGATTTTTTCTATGAATTTATTAATAATTTCACACGGTAAACCTGAAAAGAATTTTATTATTATACCTTTAGTTTCATTGTTGCAATCAAAGTATGTTTCTTTTAGTGAATTAAAAAAGGTATATGCATCTTCCCTTTCATAGAATCTTCTTAGTGCCATAACTTTAACGCTTTTATCTACTTGTTCGGATTTTAAGGTTTCAGAGATGTTCTCCAAAGCTGAAATCAATTGTTTTATCTTAACGTAGGGATCATTTTTCATTTTACTAATAATCTTTTCTGAATCTTCAGGGTAGAATTCCAAAAATGTGGATATCAGTTGATATCTAACCACTGGATCAGGATCTTCAGTAAACTCCAAAATAAATTCTATTGGTTTTATACCCATTTGAATGTAGCTGATAGTTGCTTCTTTTCTAATGTTTGCGGAAATGTCTTTCAAAGCCTCTTTTATAGAATTTTCATCCAAAACACCCATTTTATCTAAGTACCTATATGCAGAAAATCTGACGTTTTTATCGGGATCTTTTAAAAATTTTTTTATTTTTGGAACATCAATTTTTTGTTTTGTTAATTCTTGAATAGCTTTGGATTTAAAAGAAGGATAAGGAGAATCCAACATATCAAAGTAAATTTGAATATTCTCTGATTTTATTCTTTCTTCTAAAATCTTATAGGTTTCGATTATTTCATTGGCCATTGATTAATGATTTCCTCCTAAGTTTTGTCTTTTGGGGTTTTTATGAAATCTAAAAAGGGATGAAAAGTTTTAACTTATGCTTTTCATTCCATATTACATTTAAAAATTTTCCATCGTATGAAAAAGTTGTTATGTTTCCTGAAATTAATGTGGATCCTTTATCCCATCCGGAATCTTTATAACGGTAAATTTTTTGTGTTAATTTATTGTATGAAAAACCAACTAGTTTGCCATCAGATGAATTCCCAAGGACAGTTGAAGAATCATAGGAGGTCACATTTTTCATTTCGTTCTTAGCAACAACTATCACTTCCATAACGGCATTGGAAATAAGATTTAGATTAACCATTTCATCTAAGGAACTTTTTAGAATCATGATTGTACTTGAAAAAGTACCTATTACGATCAACATTGATAAAGAAACAATAAAAATTTCAAAAACACTTTCTATTAGTAGAAATCCTTGATTTGTGTTCATCTCAAAAAGGTTCAGCTAAGAAGATTGAAAAGTCAATCCTTCCATTTACTACTCTTAAGTTCAACTTTAAATCATCGATAAAGTCAGCTGGTTTTGGAACTAGGTAACCTATTTTTATTGCAAAATAGTTCAATGGATCGTCAGTATTGTTGAAGGGATATCCGACATACAATTTTGCTAGAATGTTATTAAAGTTCAAATTAAAGCCACCGTATGCCAATGTACCTGGAAAGTCTTCACCATAAACCCATAACAAACCGGCATCTAAAAAAAAGTTTGGGTATATATCAAAAATTTTAGCGGATACATCAGTAATGGTAATTAAAGAGAACGTTTCTTCAAAATTCGGGCTAAGGTCGAAATCAAGGTTGAAAGAATCTGATTCCAAACCACTCCTTATAGCAAATTTGAAACCTTCGGGATAATTCAGCAAAGAGAAACCTACGTCGTAATAGGTTTGAGAATAAGTAAAAACAAAAAGAGAAAGTACAAAAAAAACAACAAAAATCTTTTTCATGGTTATTCCTCCTCTGATACTTCCAAAGTTAAACTGACCGCTTGTGCCTCAATATCGTTGGTTTGGGTATTGAAAGTGGCATAGGTTGAAGTCATATCAATTTTTTTTACAGAATTTATGATATGAACATTTTGGGAAAGGGTGAGCATGTTTTCATTTTCGACAAAAACAAAGGTTTTTGCGTTTATTATATAATCTTCTTTTTTTATCAAAACCAGATCTTCAGAACTTCCTTCGTATTTTTTGTTATTGTTATCTATTTGAAGTTCGTCAGAATTTATCTCAATCTCTGATTCTTCAGTAAAAATCTTAGCTAAAACATTCCCCAAAAGGGTTCCCTTTTCAGTTTGAAGGTCAAAGTCCATAGATGTAGATGTAGCTTCAAAAGTTTCTGCTGTAATATAAACATTGTTGGTGGTGACTTTTCGCCATTCGTCGTTAATCAGAGTAATGGTGGCAAAATCAGTTAAAATAGAAAGATCCTCTTTTTGTATAAGAACATTGTTTTTCAATATGTACCTACTTTCTTCCCCTTTAACTTCATCTGCTTTTACATTTATTTGTGCAGAAAAAATAAACGTATTTATTATAATAAGTATTAAAAAAAATACAGTAAAACGCTTCATACTTTGGCCTCCAAAAAAACATTAGCTTGATTTTGACCTTCAAAAAAAGCGGACATATTAAAATAATTTTTTAATCGTTTTTGGGGTTCAATGGTATTAAAACCTTCAGTTAATAAACGATAGTTTTTTAACGTTCTGGAATAAGAGACTTTTAAAAGAATTTCAACGGTATTTTTTGGATATGGATAAGTTAAAATAGGATCAAAAGAAATTATTACTGCATCTTTAGGGAATTTTTGAGGAACAAAAGAAATATATGAAGTTGGAATAAAAAACCCGCCTTGATATTCATAATAACTATAATAAGGTGGAAACGCTAATTCCATCATTAACATATCGACAATTCTTGTATTATTCTTCAACGTGATTGCTTTTCTACTTTTAAGTTCAAAGACTTCAAAACTAATATTTTTTCCAAGTGAAGAAAGTGTTTGATTACCAAAATAATCTTCCAAAAACGTTTTTAAATTATCTGGATTGTAAAGGGACATTTTCCCTCTTCCCAATCTTATCAATGCAGTTGTTTGAGCATATCTACTGTTGTATAATTCGGTGGAGGTAATTATCTCACCTAGGGGATTATTTTTTTCATATATGAAATCTTTTAAACGACCGAAAAAATTTACTCCATGCAAAGAATAAAATAATCCTTTTAAACTACCCAGACCAGAAGTATATAAGTTTAAATCTTTTTCTTTTTTTGTTATAAACTCTAAAACACCAGACTCCCAATAAAAGCCTTCAAAAGATCCTCCCATTACTAAGTTCAACGTTACTCCCTCACTTTATTTCGTTTATGTTTTAAAAAATTTTTAGCATCTTGGTATATTTCAATAAAATTAGAAAAATCTTCCCAAGAATACTCAATTGGAAATGTGTAAACTTCTTCAGCTTTATTCACTTCATAGTTGACCATCAAATCATTTTTATAATCATCCATAGAAATTAAATAATCTAATCCATCGTTAAATTTAAAGTCATTTTTTAATTCACCGTTTAAATCACTGGCTATCACATAATCTGCCCCTAACTGTTTAGCTAAGTTTACTGGAATGGGCGTCAAAATTCCTCCATCTAATAGATTCATTCCCCCCAATCTCAAGGGGGGGAAAACTCCGGGAACACTTGAAGAAGCCATAACAGAGTCAATTATGTATCCTTCTGTGATCTCAACTTCTTCACCGCTTTCTAAATCATATGAAACGATTCCTAGTTGTATTTTACAATCGGAAAAGCGTTTACGTCCATACAACTGTTTGTAAATATCGTAAACAAAATCATTTTTTAAAAAACTTTTGCCTGCAACCATTTTAGGAAAATTAGTAATTCTGTTGTTTAAAGTTCTAAACTGTGAATCTAGAGCTTTTTTCTTTTTAACGGTTAAATCTTTGAATATTTGAAATAAGTCCACATCAGGGTTTAATGCATAAAAAGCCCCCACTAACGCACCTACACTGGAGCCTGTTACTACTTCGATTTTTGCTTCTCTTTCTTTCAGTTCATCTATTAAGGCAATGTGAGCAGCCCCTCTTGCACCACCACTACCTAAAGCTATTCCGTAAGTCATTGTCCCCTCCAAAAATTATTGGAATAATAAAACGATCCCTGCCCCAACCAATACTCCAATAACCCCTACAATTATTGATGAAATATAAGTTTGACTGGGTTTTTCTATATCTTGTATAGAATTTTCTAAATTATTTATTTTTTTTACGTTCTCATCCGTTTTTTGAGAGAGTGTGGAAATACTTTCATCGTGAAAAAAAACGGTTTTTTCAATATTAGAAAGCCTTGATTCAACACTTGATAGTTTATCTTCGATATTTTTTAATTTTTTTTCAAAGGAAACTAACTCTGTAGCTAACTGCTGAGATAATTCTGCCTTTAGATCGTTTTTTAACACCGTAGGATCGTTCAAATATTCAGACTCACTTTTTATCTCATAATATTTATCAAGTAACGAATTATAAGTGTTTTTAAGCTCATCTATTTCAGAGGAAGTTATTTGAAAATTGTTCAAAGTTTTTTCAATATTGGATAATCTGTTCTCTACTTGTATTAGATCATTCTGTAATTGGGCATTTGTTCTATTCAAATTTTGGTAATTGTTATCCAAATAACCAACAGTTTCAGCTAGTTTTGTAATATTACCTATTTGAGATAATGTATCTTTATTTAAATTAGTTAAAGTTGCTAAAGATGATATTTGAGCATTCAATGTTTCTGTTTTTTCCTTTAAAGTTTGGATATCCCCGTTATTTTTTTCTAATGCCAAATATAGTTCGTTCAAATTATTCTTAAATTCTTCGAACATAGTAGCATATACAGTCAATTCACCAATTTGATCATAATAAGCACCAATTGTTCTTTCTAAACTTGTGACTCTTTCTTGTAGATTTTTTATATCCACAGTATACTGAGGAGCAGCCATCTGTGATGGAGTTGGAGTGAGTTTTGATAATTCAAAAATTATGTTATCCAATTTTTTGTTCTGAATTATTATTTGGTCAGAAAGGGTGTTGTATTTATTTTGCATATCTAATATTTTGGAGTTGTAGTAAGCATGTCTTGCATCGAAAGTTTCAATGTAAGATTGGTTTGAAGCTACTTGGTCATACAATACAGATATATCATTAGCGAGATTATCAGTTTTAACTTTTAACCCTTCGATATCAGTTCTTACTCCGAACAACAGTTCATAGCTTAATGTTTCTGTTGAAATACTTGTTGAAACGTTTGAGAGAATGAAATTCAACTTTGCCTCGTTTTCATTAATCTTTTTGTTAAGTTCATTATAACTGTTTTTATATGGAACTATCTCACTTTCTACCCTTGCAATCCTTTGATCAAAATTGTTCAATGTAGCCGTCAATGTGTCGTTAAAAAGATAAACCTCATTTTTAGCGATGTTTGTTAAAGAGGTTTTCAACCCATCTATTTCGAAATTTAATCTCATGTCTATATAATTTTTTAATTCTTCCTTATTCGACTCGGTTGAATCAACTAACACAGAGTTCAAACTCTCAATAGTGTTATCATATTTATTGTTTAAGTTTATTACCTCTTGTTCGAAATTATTAAGTCGTTCTTGAAAAATAGTCAAGGATGCCATTGAAGAGTCAGCAATCATTTGTACTTCATCTTGTGCCATTTTTTTTGCAATATCTATCGCTCCTTGAGAAATTTCTTGAAAAATAATGTTGTCTTCGTTAATTGGTTGGCTTGGATCAATTACTGCTAAAATATCTGATACATTTTTCCCCAAATTTTGGATAGTGGAGTCCAGATAAGATAGTCGGTCATCGTGGGCAAAAACGGTGCTTTCTAAATTGTACAATCTTATTTCAGCATTAAGATTTTCTAGATAAAGCAATCTATTACTTATTTCTTGGAGCTTTTGACCATAAAGTCCATCTACATAATTAAGCATGTTTGAGCCAAACTCTGCCAAATCATATCTTAGAACCTGCTGAGATCCTCTGAAACGGCCTTGATTGTCCAGAAACATAATTCCCGATTCAACCATTCTTACCACTTGAGGATAGATTGGTGAGGATGGCTGTAAATCGCCTATGTTGGTTTGGGACAACAAACTTAATGAAATAAAAGTAACGAGCAAAAATAAAATTATTTTTTTATTCACAGTTATAACCCCCTAAAAAGCTTATCTAAGTCAACGTACATAGGTTCGTGTATAAAAAGCACTACTGAAGCTTCTCCATTTGAAAACAAAGTCGGTCCTGTGGGCAAATAGAATGCTTTATTCGTGTTAGTATATTCTTCGCCATTGATAGTATACTTCTCTCCAGTAAAATTAACTTTTACAGGTACCTTTGAGTCAAATTCAAAATGAACGAAACTCTTTTCACCTGAACTTATAGAGACTTTTTGTTGTTTAATTTCATTAAACTTTCTAACCTCTACAGTATGAACTCCTGGTTTTAACGGGTAACCAAAGCAATCGTTAGCATTTAAATATTGGCCATTAATGTATATAAGAGGATCTTTAACGTTTGTAGTTATAAATAGATTTCCAAAATCACTTTCAGTATAAATATCAACGCTTTCAGACGGTTCCAAAAGAATACTGTAAGTTCTATTTAATGTCCTTACGTTCACAAACTGGGGATTGTTTAACATATTGTAAAGAAAAAATGCAGGAGTTTTTTGAGTTTCTCCTATAAAGCTTACAGGTGTATTATGCAATGAATAAACATTTACTGTACTCAGTTTATTTAGATCTATAATTTCAATTTTGTCATAAAAATCTCCATAAATTGGAAATTCTAAACTTTTCTTTCCCGATATAATTCTAACAAAATGTGGTGAATCATCCAAAATAATCGAATCAATTCCTTTTCCTAGGTATTTGCCATCAATATTGAATTCGTAATTTTCAGAATTCAGAAAATTTATTTTATTTAAAAATGGTTTCAATTCAACATAGTATTTGTTCAAACCGTTTTGGGTTAATTCAATCATCAAATCTTTGGATACATATCCCAGTTTCGATAAAGTTAAATTATATGTTCCGAGCGGGAATAAACCTCGCATTGGGGTACTTCCTATAAATTCATTATCCAAAAATACGCCCACATCTTTTGGGTTGCTATCAACAAAAAGTTCTATTCCTTTTTCTAATTCAATGATTATTCTATCATCTTGAGGTAAATTTTTTAATGTCTTTACTAAATAACCCTCTTTTTCCAACGAAATTATATCAAAATTACTTCTTTTTACGGTAATCGGTGTTTTTCCAAGTAACTTTCCATCCAAAAAAACGTTTGTTTGAGGAGGATTTGATTCGATCAGTATTTCATCAATGGGAATTAAAGTAACACTAAAATGTTTCTTATCAAACGGTTTCAGTTCAAGGTTCAATTCTTTATTAAAATAACCGTCTTTTTCTATAATCATTTTTTCTATGTTGTAGGGAATATCAACTTCATTAGATGTTGGTAGAAGTATATAATAATTTTGGTTTAAAAAGGTATATTTTATATTAGCAGAATCAACGTTGATATCAAAAATAAGTTTAGCTAAAGGTACTTGTTCGGCTGTTATTTGTGATTCGATTCCTAAAAGCTCTATATGAGTAATAAAATCACTATATCCTGGTTTTTTTATTTTTAAATAACCAGGCTTATCATCAGGAACTTCTATTGTAAAAGGTGTTTCTGTAACGGTTCCCATAAATCGTGAATCAAAATAAACTTCGCTACCTGTTAAAGCTATTATATTTACTGTATAAGAAAAAAGAAATGTCGTAAAAATTAACAAAAGAAACACTAGCAAACTTCTATACACGGTTAAATCTCACCTCGTTTTTCATTCAAAATCATATTTATCTCTTTTAATATTTCTATACTTGTTTCTTTTTTTCCCAATTTTTCATAAACTTTTTCCATTAATTTTACCCTGTTTTTTATCACGTTTTCTATTATATTACTTCCTTCTTGAGTTATTTTGACGACGTATACTCTTTTATCCTTCTTGGATTTTTCCCTAACTAAATATCCTGCAACCTCTAATCTTCTAATGAGTCCGGTTGTTGTACTTTTTGTTATCCCTAATCTTTTACTGATATCACTGAGCATTTTAGGACCTTTGAAATAAACAGTTTGCAAAACATCAAACTGAGCCGGAGAAATGTTAAACTCTTTTAAAACCAGCCTTCCTTCGCTTTTAACTTTTGAGCAAATTTCTCTAATCAACTTTTCCATTTGAATTGAAGGATTATTTTCCATTTTATTCCTCCTGAAATTATGAAATAATTCTCTAGTTTCCTAACTTCATCATAATCAAAATGAAATATATATTATAGTATATCATATTCTAAAAAAATCAATGAGGCATTGTCAAACTTGAGTTATTTCAATATAAATGGTAAAATAATCAAAGACCCTTAAAAAGCCTTTTGGGGCTAAAGGGTGTTATTGTCCAAGTTTAGAGTTTCTAAAATTAATAATTTTTAATGATTGTGGGAGGAATATATGGAAAAAGATCTAACAAAAGGCAGTATAATAAAGCATATTTTGGTGATGGCATTACCCACAATGATTGGTATGGCAGCCCAAATGGTTTATGATCTTGTGGATATCTTTTGGATAGGTATGATTTCCAGTGAAGCGATAGCTGGTGTGACAGTTTTTTCCACTATATTTTGGATGGTAGATGCATTAAATGAGATTATTGGTGTAAGTTCAATCTCTTTGGTGTCTCAAGCTTACGGTAAAAAAGATTATTACCAAACTACGAGATCAATTGAACAAACGATAAGTTTCAAATTTTTGGTGGCGTTAATAGCGGCAACTTTCATGGCTATATTTTTGGAACCATTAATGTCTCTTTTTGTAGATGAAACTGTGGTGGGCTATGGTTTAGATTATGGTTATTTAAGATTGTTCTTTCTACCAATAATGTTTTCTTCTTACTCGATAAACACGGTTTTTAGATGTTTGGGCGATGCTAAAACTCCCATGATTATAATGATAGCTGTAAGCATACTAAACCTTTTCCTTGATCCAATCTTTATCTTTGAAACAGTGCCTTTTATCAATATAAAGGGCTTGGGATTTGGAGTTTTTGGTGCGGCAATTGCAACTGTAGTTTCCCAAACCATAGCTTTTTTCATTGGTTTTGTAATTCTTTTTACCAGGACACACGATGTAAAACCTCACATAAAAGGTTTGTTTAGATTAGACAAAGATATAGATATCAAGTTAATAACTATAGGATTACCCAACGGTATAGAAATATTTTTCAGAAATCTTTCAAATGTAGTTATCTTAGGTTTTGTTTCACTTTTTGGTAATGAAGCTATTGCTGCAAATGGGATCGCAGGTAGGATATTTGGCTTTGCCTTCGTTCCTTTATTTGGCCTTACTATGGGGGCATCTTCTGTTGTTGGTCAAACTATCGGAGCTGGAGATATAGGAAGATCGGAAAAAGCGGCAAATATCACAGGAATACTCGGATCAGTTGTAATGTTATTTTTCATCCTAATCGCTTTTGGCTTTGGTGAAAATGTGATTTCTCTATTCACAAACGATCCTATTGTGATTAAATATGGAACAGAATTTTTAAAGTATGGATCAATAGGCTTAGTGGTACTAGGTTATGGACTTGGTCTCGCAAGCTCTTTTTCTGGATCGGGATACAACTTTCCGTTTCTTTTATCCAGCATCATCTCAAGGTGGGGTATACAATTAGGTGTTTTGATCGTTGCAATTCAAATTTTCAATCAATCCTTAACATGGATATGGCTTTCTTATATGTTCGGAGATATTTCAGAATCTCTTATTCTTCTTTATTTTTATAAAAAAGGAAAATGGAAAAAGAAAAGAGCTTGGCAATAAAACCAAAAGAATCGATGATAACGATCATAGGATAAATAGAATATTCTTGACTGATAAAGCTTACAATATCTATAACGAAATGGAAAAAATGAATAACTAGTGGGAGAAAATTTTAACAGGCAATCTATCAATTGAAGAAAAAGAAATGGTTCAGGTTATATTGGATAAAATGCTCACTAACATACTAAAATACAAAGTTAAAGACCATCAGGAGGTGTCGTAATTGGAAGAAAATGCCAACAAGCTTGAAAACAAGAATATAGGGAAGTTATTAATGGAACTATCTTTACCAGCAATAGCTGCCATGTTGGTGCAAGCTTTATATAATTTTGTCGATACTATATACATTGCAAGAGGTGTTGGCACACTTGGGATAGCTG
This sequence comes from Petrotoga olearia DSM 13574, assembly GCF_002895525.1. Lineage (GTDB taxonomy): Bacteria > Thermotogota > Thermotogae > Petrotogales > Petrotogaceae > Petrotoga > Petrotoga olearia. The sequence continues at coordinate 59,694 of NZ_AZRL01000022.1, read as the reverse complement.
GAGTATCTGTTGCATTTCCAATTCAAATGATCATTATGGCTTTTGGTGGAATGATAGGAATCGGCGGGGGTACTTTAATATCCCGAAGTTTAGGGGCGAAGGATGTTGGACGCGCAGAAAAAGCTTTAGGAAATATTTTTTCTACTATATTTGTTTTAAGCATAAGTCTTACTATTCTTGGTACCATCTTTTTAGATCCTATTTTAATTTTCTTTGGTGCTACCCCCGATATTCTTCCATACTCAGAGGATTACATGAGTGTAATCCTTTTTGGAGCAATATTCTTTTCAATTGCAATGGCAGGTCACAACGTTATGAGAGCAGAAGGTAATGCAAAATATGCAATGATATCTATGATCATTCCAGGGATATTGAACATTATTCTTGATCCTATTTTTATATTTGGCTTAAATATGGAAGTAAAAGGCGCTGCGGTAGCTACAGTACTTTCTCAGTTTGTAGGGGTTGTTTATATAGGATATTATTTTTTTAGTGGGAAAAGTTCTTTGAAATTTCACTTAAAGAATTTCATATTAGATTGGCACATTATGTCTGAAACACTAGCGGTTGGATCGTCTGCATTTGCCAGGCAAGTTGCTGGGAGTTTACTAGCAATAGTTTTAAATAATTTGTTAGGGACGTACGGAACTTCATTGCATATAGCAATTTATGGGGTAATAAATAGACTCTTAATGTTCTTTTTTATGCCTATGTTTGGTATTGCACAAGGTTTTTTACCAATAGCTGGTTATAACTTTGGAGCCAAAAGATTTGATAGGGTAAAAGAAGTTCTGAAAAAGGCAACAATTGCTGCTATTATATGGTCAACAGTCTCGTTTGTGTTAGTTCAATTGTTTCCAAGTTTTCTACTTTCTATATTTTCAACAGATCCATCGTTGATTAACGAAGGTATTCCTGCTTTAAGGATAGACGGGATGTTTATATGGGTTGTAGGTTTTCAAGTTGTAGGATCTGCTCTATTTCAAGCTATTGGTAGAGCTGGCCCGGCGCTTCTGCTATCAATGTCGAGGCAAATATTGATATTTATTCCGTTGGTTTTTGTTATGTCCCATTTTTTTGGATTAATGGGGATATGGTACACATTCCCTATTTCAGATGTCTTATCCGCGTTGATCACGTTATTTTTTGTAAGCAGAGAGATCAATATTCTAAATTCTCTACAGAAAAAACAAATTCAAATTAACGATAAACAAAACGAAGTAGAAGAATCTTATGAGTCTGAGAGAAAACATGAATACCAATCCCAAGAAAAATAATAAGGCTCGATAAAAACATATCGAGCCTTTAATATATGCATTTTCTATGCTCTTTCTAGGTATTCCCCTGTACGGGTGTCTACTTTTATTTTTTGTCCTCTTTCCACAAAAAAAGGAACAGAGGTTTTCAATCCTGTTTCTAACGTCGCTGGTTTGCCTCCACCGGACACTGTGTTTCCTTTAAAGTTAGGCTCAGTGTCTGTAACGGTTAGAACCACAACGGTGGGAAGTTGAATAAAAATAGGATTCCCGTTAAAAAAGATTAGATCAACTTCCATATTTTCGGTTAAATAATATTTTTCATCTTCTAACTCTTGCGCAGGCAAAGAATATTGTTCATAGGTATCAAGTAACATAAAATAAAAATGGTCACCATCGTTGTATAAATACTGGGCTTTCCTAAAACTTATATCCGCTTCTTGAACCTTTTCACCACTAGAAAAACTAACTTCTTTTATCAAGCCTGTCATGACGTTTTTTAAACGAGTTCTAATTAATCCGCTACCTCTTCCCATAAAATGTTTATTGGCGTCAACCACACGATATACTTCGTTTTGATAAACGATGAAATCTCCTTTTCTTAAGTCTCCTACGTCGATCATTCACTTTCCTCCTTGGTTTTTTCAGTTAATCATAGATATCGCAACAATAAGAAGCTAAGCTCTTAAACCATTATATCTTAGTGACACTTAAAAATAATCGCAACTTCATTCCAGAATAAATTTAGCAATTATTTCTTAACTTGTCAAGTATTTTCTTGTATATTTGTTTAAAAACTTGTACCTAATTATCTTTGGAGGAAGTTTACTTATAATTCGTGTATTGTTTATGAAAAATTAACTTGCTTTCTTCTTCTTTTTGTATTATAATAATTTTGGAACACATTCCGTATGCTGCAATGGGTGGCACGGTAGAAATTTGGAGGTAACAAAGTGAAAGGTAAAGTAAAGTGGTTTGATTCAAAGAAAGGTTATGGCTTCATCACTGGGGAAGATGGGAACGACGTATTTGTACACTTCTCAGCTGTTCAAATGGATGGCTACAGAAAGTTAGAAGAGGACGAGGAAGTTGAATTTGAAGTAGTTGAAGGCGACAAAGGTCCTCAAGCTTCTAATGTAAGACCCTTATAAGTGTATACCATAATCTAAACCCAAAATACACTAAGGAGCGCGAAGGCGCTCCTTTATTTATATTTTCCCTTGAATTATCTTTAGTCCCGAACTCGTTCCTATCCTATCTGCTCCACAGCCTATCATTTTTAAGGCTGTTTCTAAATCTCTAATACCACCAGAAGCTTTTACTTTCATCTCATTTCCTACAAGAAACTTCATCAAAGCCACGTCCTCTAATTCAGCACCCCCACTCCCGAATCCAGTAGAGGTTTTTACAAAATCAGCGCCAGCCAATTTTGAAATTACAACGGCAGCTATCTTTTCTTCCTTCGAAAGATAGCAGGTTTCAATAATAACTTTTAAAACTTTTTTAGAATCTTTAGTCAATGAAGAAATAGCATGTATTTCATCGTAAATATAATCATATTGTTGTACTTTAAGTCTTCCTATATTTAAAACCATATCTAATTCATCTGCACCGTTTTTAATCGAATTATCAGATTCATAAACTTTTGTTTCTATAGTATTAGCTCCCAAAGGGAATCCGATTACTGTTGCCACTTTCACATTACTATCTGTAAGAATTTCTTTTGATAAATTTACGTAAGTTGGATTAACGCAAACCGCATAGAAACTGTTATCTTTCGCTTCATTGCAAAGTTTTTCTACATCTGAAGGTGTTGAGGTTGCTTTAAGCAATGTATGATCAATATATTTTGCCACTTCTTGGGATTTTAGGTTTGCCTGTCTTTCCTCAAAAGTGAATTCATTTTCCACTCTTGTTATTTCATTTTTTATGATCTTTTTTAATTCTACAATTTCCATTTTTTTGCTCCTTTCATTAAAATTAATAATAAGATTGTTTTGAAAAATAATTACTAAAATATTTTACCATATTTGAAAAAAATGTGGTATAATAAATTTGAAAGTGAATAATAAATGGCCAGGGGAGCTGTAAGGCTGAGAGGATGCTTAAAAGGTATCGACCCTGACTACCTGATCTGGATAATACCAGCGAAGGGAGGCTAAAATATGTATATTAATTAATTCCTGTTCTCACTTTGTTGGTGAAGAACAGGATTTTTATTTTGCCTAACAAGTTAATAACGGGCATTCTATGTTAGGAACTATATACTTTAAGTTTAACTAAATAAATTATTTAAAAGAGGTGAGTTAAGGTGAAGAAGTTTTTAGCAATGTTGGGTGTTATGGTTGTTTTGTTATCTTTTGCTTTTTCTGAGGAATTGACTGTCTATATTTATGAAAGTCTTAGTTGGATTGAAGGAGGAACGGTTCAAAAGTTCGAAGAGATGAACGACTGTGAAGTAAAAGTGGTAAAATTAGGTGATGCAGGTAACGTTCTCACAAGGCTAGTTTTAGAAAGGAAAAATCCTCGGGCGGATGTGGTCATTGGGCTTGATCAATCCTTAGCTGCAAAAGCTGTTGAAGAAGATTTATTGATCCCTTACAAACCAAAAAACATTGAAAATGTTAAAGACAAAGCGTTGATATTTGATCCGGAATATTATGTAATTCCTTATGACTATGGAGCAATTGCCATTATTTACGATCCAGAAAAGATACATGAAGAATTAGAATCTTTTGAAGATCTAACTAAATTTAAAAACTCATTGATAATACAAGATCCAAGGGCATCAAGCACTGGTCAAGCTTTTTTACTGTGGACAATAGCAGTGTATGAAAATAATTGGAAAGATTTTTGGGAAAGACTTATGCCTGCAATATTAACAGTAAGTCCCAGCTGGGATGATTCTTTTGCAAAATTTGAAATTGGCGAGGCACCGATGATGGTCAGCTATGCAACCGATAGTGCATATTCACAATATTACTATGGGTCTAGTAAGTACAAAGTTTTCATTCCCAAGGAAGGTGCTTATGTTCAGATAGAAGGAGCTGGTATCGTTAAAGGAACTAATAATATTGAGTTGGCTCAAAAATTCATGGAATTTATACTAACAGAAGATTTTCAAAAGGAAATACCTTTAAATCAATGGATGTTCCCTGTAATTGATGTTGAACTCCCTGAGGTTTATCAATATGCAGTGGTTCCCGAAAAAATTCTGACTATTCCAGCCCAAGAACTTTCAAACAATCTAGAAAGATGGCTGAAAGAATGGGAGGCTCTATTGTACTGAACTTATGAACAATATAAGAAGCAAGAATTTGCTGTTTATTTTATTTTTGAGTTTATGGTTAATCCCTTTTTCTTTTTTATTTAAAGATTTTTTTCGTTTGGAGGGTTTAACGAACTTTTTGGATCCGCATACTTGGCGGATCCTAGGCTTTACTTTTTATCAAGCTACTCTTTCATCTGTTTTATCGTTGGCAATAACTTTGATTCCCGCTTATTTTGCTTCAAGAAATGAAGGGATCATATCTAAATTATTAGACAATACTATTTTTATACCTTTCTTTTTCCCACCGGTATCGGCAGTTATGGCTTTCACGCTTTTGTATTCTTCAGTTGGTATTCTTTCAAAATTGGGTTTTAGTTTAGATATTATGTACACATTGAAAGCGATAATATTAGCCCATGTCTTTTATAACTCTCCCATATTTGTTCGTTACATATCGGAAGCTCTTAGAAGGGTACCTGCAAGTTTTATTGAAACAGCCAGTATAGAAGGAGCGGGGAAGTTTAAAACTTTTATTAATGTAGAATTACCTTTGATTATTCCATCCTTTTCAAGAGGTTTATTCTTAGTATTTACATATAATTTTACAAGTTTCGCTATTGTTTTAAGTTTGGGTGGTATAAGATATTCGACTTTGGAAGTGGCTATTTCTTCAACATTGAGAAGTACACTGGATTTCCCCAAGGCTTTATCTTATGCATTAATTCAACTTATAATCCTTACGATTCTTAATACCGTTATATCAAAGTTTGAACCAATCTCTTTTGAATATGAACCATTCTCTCAAAAAAAATCCAGATACTTAAGTAGGACAATATCCATCGTTTACTTGATCTTTGAATATTCAATTGTCTTGATTGGTATTGCAGCTTCTTTTTTTGATTTTATAAATATGAAATTTGATATATCTTCATTTCTGAATTTATTTTCTAAAGAGTTAAATCGTGTATATCCCGTAGTTAGATCAATCTTAAATTCTTTTTTAGTCTCCACGGTATCAGCTTTCCTTGCGGTAATAACAGCATATTTTTTATTGAAAAATTACAGTAAGCTCATCAATGTTAGTGTAATGGCTACTTTGGGGATATCATCTGCTTTCTTGGGTATGGCTCTGCTTTATTTAAATATATTGTTTAATATTCCATACGTTATGTTATTGATTCTCGGATATTTCTTAATAACAATACCTATCGCATATTCGTTTTTGTTCCAACCGATACGTGGATTTGACAATAAAATAGTTGAAGCTGCAAAGATAGATGGGGCAAGAAAACTAGTAATCTTTCTAAAAGTAGAACTACCACTTCTGTTTTCTTCGTTTACAAGTGCTTTTCTTCAAATATTTGCGATAATTTTTGGTGAATTCACCATCAGTTACACAATGCAAGTGAGGGATTACTTTCCCCTTGCAAGTGTGGTTAATTATTCTCTTTCCTCAGGGAGATTATACCAAGAAGCAAATGCTTTAAGCGGTCTGAACATACTTTTAATCTTCTTTATCTTTTATGTAAGCAATAAGTTTGCGAAAAAGTCAGAAACTTAAACACTATCTTTTTCTACTACAGCAATAGCAAACTCCGTAATAAAATATGCTTTTATCATATAATATTTTTCGTTTTCTTCACTGCTTAAAATTTCTTCAAACAATTTACTGTTAGGAATATTAAGTTTATTTCTCAATATAACTAACATATTGAATTCTCTAATTTCGTCTATTTCAAAATATTTCGCGAGCGCAGTGGCCTTTAAATATGTATTTACGGCGGTTTTTATGTAATCGTATATCTTTTGTTTTATTGGCAAAAATTTAAAAAAGTTGTTTCTCATCAAACTAGCAATCTTCATTGCTCCAACTTTTCTAATTGATAAAAGTTCAAAAATGTTGTCGTATTTAAAATTAATATACATTCCAAAAAATTTTCCGCTCAATCTCCCTTTGGTATCTTTTTCTTTCAACATCTCACTGTTGATAGTTAGTGCGAACGGAAATATAGTTATAGTCTCTAAAAAGTTATCAAAATTAATTTCTAAATCATCGATATTGTAATTTAATTTTTCCTCCACTTCAGATCTTACACTGATCTCTGCTTCTTTGAATTTATAAGCAGCCTCTTTTAAATTTTCTATTATTTCGTCCATTTCACTGGGATCAGCGTTTTTTAAAAATTCAAGATTAAACTTTTGAAGCTCGGGATGTTCCTTAAACAATCTATTTAAAAATTCTCTAAATTCTTCACCATCGTAATCACTCATACCAAATTCCTCCAAAAATCTATATGAAAATATTTCTCTTCCACATTAATTATAACATATAATGTGATTTATCTAGGATTTTTTTGAAAAAAATAAAAAAATGGTATAATTTTAAATGTAAAAGTAATTTTGTAAAGCGGGTTGCGTTCCTAATGGGAGTTCTACTACCCACTCATTTTTTAAAGAAAATAGTTGTTTATGATTATTTTTGTATCATCAAATATCATAGAAGACAGTATCTAAAAGGAGGCAAAGATCATGCATGAGAAAGAAATCGAGGAAAAAATACAAAAGCTTCCCGAAGATTTGAGGAGAGAGGTTTTAGATTATGTGGACTTTCTACTAAGTAAGTATCGAGGCAAAGAAAATTTGAGAGGTAAATTCAGGTTCGACTGGGAAGGAGGCCTATCAGAGATAAGAGAGGAATTCACTTCTGGTGAACTGCAACACAAGGCTTTGGAGTGGAGATAATGTTTTTAGTCGATACGAACATATTTTTAGAAATTCTTCTTGATCAAGACAAGAAAGAGGATTGCAAGGCGTTTCTGGATGACAATATTGGAAACCTCAACATAACAGATTTTTCATTGCATTCTATCGGCGTAATCCTCTTTAGATATGGCAAAGAAGATATCTTCCGGAGATTTGTTGAAGATGTCATGCCTAACACTAAACTCCTATTTTTGCCGACGGAACTGTACAGGGAAATTGTAAATGTAAGAAAAATCTTGAAATTAGATTTTGATGATGCTTATCAATATAGCATAGCTAAATACCATGGATTGAAAGTAGTTACAATGGACAAGGATTTTGAGAGAATAAAGGATGTAGAAACTTTGTTTTTATAGGATGTCGGCTGACAGAGTAGACAATCAAAAATTAAAAGGAGGGATTCTAAATGCAAGATTACCATGAACCTTATGAAGAACTAAATGACAAAGATCGTTCTTATGTCTATGCATTAAACAGTTTAAAAGAAGAGATTGAAGCGATAGATTGGTACAACCAAAGAGCGGCTGTTTCTAAAGACCCAACGATCAAAGAAATTATGGAGCACAACAGGGATGAAGAAATTGAACATGCCGTAATGCTTATCGAATGGTTAAGAAGGAACATGGATGGATGGGATGAAGAACTGAGAACGTATCTTTTCACAGATAAACCTTTGTTGGAAGTTGAGGAAGAAGCTGTAGAAGGAGAAGAAGAGTCTTCTTCAAATAACAAAGGCGATTTAGGCCTAAGAGGATTGAAGTAGTAAAAAATATCAAAGATGAAGGAGGGAGATAAAATGGATTTTCTTAAAAGAAATTTAGCTCCAATAACACAAAAAGCCTGGGAAGAACTAGATAACCGGTCTAAAGAAATTTTTAAGAACCAATTAAAAATGAGAACAATTGTTGATGTAGAAGGCCCATATGGATGGGATTATTCTTCATACAATTTAGGAAAAAACGAACTAGTTGAAAATCCAAGAGATGGATTGGGATGGGGAATTAGACAGGTTTTACCTCTAGTAGAGATTAGAAACCCATTTGTTTTGAAACAATGGGAGCTTGATAATGTCGAAAGGGGTTTAGAAGACCCGGATTTGGAAGGGTTAGAAACCGCTGCAAAACAATTAGCTTCTTTTGAAAATAATATAATTCTAAAAGGTATAGAAAAAGCAAATATAACCGGTTTGCAAACGCTTGCCAAACAGAATTCTGTGGAAAGTTCCAAAAACAACGTACAAGATTTTGTTAAATCCTTATTTGAAGCAAAAAAGAGATTCATGGAACAAGGGATTGAAGGACCGTATACACTAGTTATTAACAAGGAAATATGGCAAGATTTATTTGCGATGAATCTTTCCTATCCTCTGGATTTAGTTATAAAAGAAATTATAGACGCCAAAGTGGAACCTTTAAATGGTGTGGATGAAGGTTTTATAATTTCTAACCGTGGAGGAGACTTTAAATTAATTTTAGGACAAGATATTTCTTTAGGGTATGATTACAAGTTTGAAGAACAACTCAAATTTTTCTTCACTGAAAGTTTGACTTTCCACGTAATAACTCCTGAAGCTATAGTTGGGTTAGAATTGTAAGTTACTTTTAAAATAATTTAGTTAACCAACTTGATTATTAAAAAAATCGGCCTCAACTTGTTTTCAGTTAAATCATATTTTGAGGCCGATTTCTTCTATATTGTAATAACTCCCTTTTCATCTTCTAATTTGCTTTTGATATTATTTATTTTATTTTTTATCATTTCATTCCCCATCAACAAAGAATGTTCTATTTTTTTTATGGAATGAATAATAGTAGAATGATTTTTATCTAATTTTTCAGAGATATCTTTGGTTTTCAAATTCATAGTAGTCTTAAAAATATAAGCTAAAACTTGACGAGCTAAAGCTATTTCTTTTTTTCTCGATGACGAGAATATATCCTTACGATTTATATTAAATTCAGCAGCGACCAAATCTATAACGTTATCTATTTTAACTGTTTCAAGAACTTCTGGTGATTGGAACCTAACTTTGTTTGCGTTCATTCTGATCATTGAATTGACTATCGTTTTTGCAGATTCGATATTTACTGGCGCACCCGAAATTTGGCTTTGTAAGAGAAGGTTCATTATTGCTCCCCGAAGTTTTCTTAAGTTTTTATCTACATGTTCGGCTAAATAATAAGCAACGTCGTCTGTTAGTTGGAGTGAAATCATTTGTGCCATTTTCTTTGCTATCAAATACTTTGTGGTTTTATCGGGTGCTTGTATGTCAGTTATCAAACCCATTTCAAATCTACTAATCAATCTAGGATGAAAGGTGGCCAGTTCATCAGGTGTTCTGTCGGAACAGATTACTATCTGTTTTCTTGAGTTAAAAAGAGAATTAAAGGTATGGAAAAGTTCGCTTTGTACGGTATTTTTTCCGATTAAAAATTGAACATCATCTATCAATAAAAAATCAACATTTTTTCTAAAGCGTTCTCGAAAATTTTCCATATCACTTGCTCTTATCCCGTCCATCATTTGATTCATAAAATCTTCAGCAGTTACATACTGCACCTTCAAATCAGGGGCGTTTTCCATCAAAAAATTCCCTATTGCATGCAAAAGATGAGTTTTACCTAATCCCACATCTCCATATATGAATAAAGGATTATATTTTCCAGGATTTTTGCAAACTTCCAGGGCTGAATAATAAGCTATTCTATTGGAATTTCCAGTAACAAAGCTATCAAAAGTGAACTCAGGATTAAACTCTGATAGTTTCAAAGGCCGGTTTTTTATTATTGGACCATTTACTGCATTTTTCTGTTCTTTACTAATGGGTATTTCCTTGAAAACTACCTCTAAAGGCTTTCCAGTAATATTATTTATAGTTTCTTTTATTATTGAACCGAATCTTTTTTCGACAGCCTCTTTAATAAATAAATTTCCCAATCCAAGGACGACTTTCTTATCGTCTAATTCTAAAATTTGAGCCGTCGTAAGCCAATTATTCCAGGTATCTCTAGACATGTTGGAGCGTAGTTTTTCTATTAGTTCATGCTTTTCCATTATTTTCACCCCTTGGAATAAAACCCACTATATACTTTATCATAAGGGGGCAACTTAATCAAGAAAATTTTTGATTAAAAATCTGATTAAACGCTATTTATGCTTGATATAGAACTTATCTTTTTTAGATCCCTCATTTTAAAGTGATTTAAGAACCAAATTGAGGAATTAAAATTGTTAAATCTTTGTTGTAAAAAATAGAAATGTATAATATACAAACGTATTAATTTTAGAGTAATAAGAAATGTTAATATATATTATGTTAATTTAAGAAAACTTTATTTAAAAAACACATCTCTTGAGAACTTGAAAGCACACAACATTTAAATCCAATCATCCGATATCTTTTGGCTCTAATCTTCTAAGTACTGATTTTTTATTGTTACTTGACTCTTAAATATATTAATTGTATAATATAGACAATTAATTTGATTTAAATTAAATTACCAAATAAGACTTTATCTTTGAAAATTTTGTCAATATAAGAACATCTATGAAATTTTTTTCAATTTTCTGTAAAATCTAATGTGGTTTTAATTAAGTATTCGTTATAAAGTATTTTATTAGTACGAAGATGTAAGTTTTACATCAGCACATTTAGCGAGGAGGGATTTTATGAAAAGGTATATGGTAAGTTTATTTGTTGTGTTGGTTTTATTTGTAGGTGTTTGGGCACAATCTACCATTGTTGTTGGGACAACAGACAAGATTAGAACTTTAGATCCAGCTTTGTGTTATGATTACTTTTCTAGCAACATTTTACAAAATGTTTTAGCTGGACCAGTAGATTACAAGGTTAATTCTACGGAAATTGTACCAAATTTATTCGAAAATTGGGAAGTATCTGAAGATGGATTAGAGTATATTTTCCACGTTCGAAAAGGTGTTGTTTTCGAAGATGGTACCCCTATAGATGCATCCGTTTTTAAATTCTCTTTCGATAGGGTGATAAAACTTGGAGGAGATCCTGCGTTCTTACTCTCAGATATAGTTGAAACAACTGAAGTAGTTGATGATTATACCTTCAAAGTAACTCTTCAGTATCCGTTTTCAGCTTTTGTTTCAGTATTAGGTTATACCGTTGGATGGCCAGTTAATCCAAAGGTATTCCCCGCAGATCGTTTTTATGATGGAGCACCATCTGCTTCTGGCCCATACAAAGTTACTGAATGGATAAGAGACGTCAGAATTACATTACAAGCAAATGAGAAATATTTTGGGGAAAAACCAAAAACAGATAGGATCATCATTTTATTCTATGAAAACGCCGCAACATTAAGATTGGCTTTGGAAACCGGTGAAATAGACATTGCATTCAGACATTTAGATCCAAGGGATATACAAGATTTAAAAAATTCTCGAAATATCCAAGTTATTCAAGGAGAAAGTCCACAAATCAGAATGTTAGTATTCAATGCACAAAAAGAACCTTTCGACGATCCATTAGTAAGACAAGCGATCTCCTTGGCTATTGAAAGAGATGTAATCGTTGAAGATGTATTTTTGAATATGGCATCACCACTATACTCACTTGTACCAATGGGAATGTGGAGTCACGAAGATGTCTTCCAAGAAGGGACTCTTGAGGCTGCAAAACAACTTTTGTATCAAGCCGGTTACGACGAAAAAAACAAACTAGTTGTTGATCTTTGGTACAGTCCTACTCATTATGGAACAACAGAAGCAGATGTAGCCCAAGTTTTAATGGAATCCTTGGAAAAAACAGGAATTATCGGTATCAACTTAGAATACGCAGAATGGGCAACCTACGTTGATTATTTCTTAAACGGAACCATGGGTATGTTCTTATTAGGTTGGTATCCTGATTACATAGATCCTGATGATTACCTCTGGCCGTTCTTAAGTGAAAGTGGTGCTAGGTCGATGGGCAGTTTTTATGTCAACCCAGTAACTGAAAGTGTCATGAGAGCGGCAAGAGTAGCGACTGAGCAGGACGTTAGAACTCAGTTGTACAAATTGGTACAACAAGATCTTGCTTTCAACGCTCCTTACGTTACACTTTGGCAAGGTGTAGAAACGGTAGCTGCCCAAAATAACATCAAAGGGATTTTATTAGAACCTTCCCAGATTTTTCGATATTATTTACTCTACAAGGAATAATTTTTCTTTAAATATCTTTTGAATGTTTGTAACTAAGACAATTGCCCCGATTTATTTAATAATCGGGGCAATTTTAAGAAAACCAACCTCAGAAAAGAAGGGTGATCTAAGTGTCTCTGAGAAATTATATTATTGTGAGGATATTGTTGGCTATTCCCATGCTTTTTGTTCTCTTAGTGGTTATATTTTTCGTTATTAGGATAATTCCCGGAGATCCTGTTGCAGCAATGCTAGGTGGGAGAGCCTCTCAAGAGGTTATTGAAGCCAGAAGAGCAGAATTGGGACTTAACGATCCCATATTGGTTCAATTTTTTAAATATGTAGGGGGACTATTCAAAGGTGACTTGGGAACTTCAACAATGACGGGAAGGCCCGTACTTGATGAGATATTAGAAAGATTTCCCGCAACACTTGAATTAACGATTTTTGCATTCATTGTAGCTGTGGTTATAGGGATCTTTTGGGGTTCGAAAGCAGCGCAAAAAAGAGACAAACCCGTAGATATAATTGCCAGAGGGTTTTCGATGCTCATGTACGCTGTACCTGTATTTTGGTTTGGTCTGATGATGCAATTCATTTTTGGAATGCAGTTAAAATGGTTACCAATTGCTGGAAGGATCGGCGCGACAGTCCAATTTGAACAAATTACAGGTTTGTTTTTATTGGATTCTCTCTTCAGGTGGAATTGGACAGCTTTTTGGGATGTCTTAAAACATTTGTTGCTGCCCGGTATTACCCTTGGGCTGGTTATCTCAAGTATTTTTTTAAGAATGGTTAGAAATAATACAATTTTAACGTTAACCTCTGATTATGTAAAATCTGCTAAAGCAAGGGGGATACCTGAAGGTAGAATACTGTACCGACATGCTTTAAGAAATGCTTTGGTTCCTATTTTAACGGTAATGGGATTACAGCTTGCACTATTGATGGCTGGTGCTGTTTTAACTGAAACCACTTTTTCTTGGCCTGGAATCGGAAGTTATCTCATTATGAAAATCAGATACAGAGATTTTCCCGCTATTCAAGGAACTATAGTCTTTTTTGCCATTTTTGTAATAATAATTAACATTATAGTAGAAATTATCAACGCTTTAATAGACCCAAGGGTAAGGTACTGAGGAGGGTATAAAATTGGAAGAACGTAAATTCGTTTCATCGAAGATTGGAAAGAGCTTCTCCAGATTCTTTAGAGGTTCAAATGCTTGGCTTACCTTCATAGGTATGGTTATTTTGATTTTTTACATTTTTTTGGCTTTTTTTTCTCCTCAAATAGCTCCTTACGACCCTACAGAAAGAGTTGGAAGATCTTTAACCCCTCCGAGTAGTGAATTCTGGTTTGGAACAGACAACCTTGGTAGGGACGTATTTAGTAGGGTTGTTTATGGAGCCAGAATTGCCTTAACAATTGCTTTTGTTTCCGTAGCAATAGCCTCGGCTGTTGGTATACCGTTAGGTTTATTATCGGGATTCGTAGGAGGAATATTCGACAGAATAATGACCATTATTATGGATGCTATATATTCCTTTCCGGGTTTAATTCTAGCCATAGCGATAGCTGCATTTTTAGGACCTGGTATCATGAATATCGCTATTTCTATAGCAGTTGTTTACATACCTACATACTTCAGAGTCATTAGAAATCAAGTATCTTCAGTAAAGAACGAACTTTATGTTGATGGAGCCAGGGCTATAGGGGCTTCTAACTTATCTATTTTGGGAAGATATATACTTCCAAATGTACTACCATCAGTTGTGGTTGTGCTTTCAATGAACCTGGCAGACGCCATAATGACAGAAGCTGGATTGAGCTTTTTGGGATTAGGAATAGCTCCCCCAACTCCCGATTGGGGTTTTGATTTGAGCAACGGTCAAAGATTTATTTTAAGTGGTGCTTGGTGGGCTTTGACCTTTCCAGGTGTTGCCATAATGACTGTTACACTAGGATTTTCCATGTTCAGTGAGGGTTTGAATGAAATGCTAAATCCGACAATTAGAGAAAGAAGGTAGTAAGCGTGCTTGAAGTAAAAAATCTGAAAGTTTATTATAGAAGTGAAGATGGCATTATAAAAGCAGTTGACGATGTTAGTTTTAATGTAAAAGACGGAGAAACATTGGGGTTAGTGGGAGAATCAGGCTGTGGAAAATCTACGTTGGGACAAGCTATAATGAAAATATTACCGTTAAATGCACAATTGTATGGAGAAATTATATTAAATGGTCAAAATATAACTAAAATGAACGAAAAACAAATGCGAGAAATCCGAGGTAGAGATATTACCATGATCTTTCAAGACCCAATGACTTCCTTGAACCCAATTATGAAAGTAAAAGATCTTTTTGTTGAAATTGTGAGATCTCATTTTCCCGATATATCTAAAGAAAAAGCCATAGAAATGGGGGGTAGTGTCTTAAAAGATGTGGGAATAGACCCTAGCAGAATGAATCAGTACACATTTCAATTCAGTGGCGGAATGAGACAAAGGGTAATGATCGCCTTAGGATTGGTTTTAAAACCGTCTTTTGTTATTTCCGATGAGCCAACAACTTCATTGGATGTAATAGTTCAAGCTCAGATTATAGAGTTGATGAATAAATTAAGGGACGAATATCAAATGTCCATGTTGCTTATAACACATGATTTAGGTGTAGTTGCCCAACTTGCAGATAAGATTGGAGTCATGTATGCCGGTCATTTGGTGGAAATATCTTCAAAGGAAAATATTTATTACAATCCCAAGCACCCTTATACAAAAGCACTTTTAGATTCAATTCCAAATACAGATATCAACGACAAAGATTTAAAATACATCCCCGGAAGTCCTCCAGATTTAGGTAAACCTCCGAAAGGATGTCGATTCGCACCACGGTGTGAATACGCAATGGACATCTGTCACGAACAAGAGCCTAAAAGTTTTTTAATTGAAGGGTCAGAAGTTAAATGCTGGCTGTATGAAAATTCTCAATATTTAAATCACGTAAATGTAGGTGGTATTAATGACTGAAAATACAATTTTAAAAGTTGAAGGATTAAAAAAATATTTCCCTTTAAAAAGAACAGTGGGTGAAGTTTTGACTAGGACCCCTCCTCAATATGTAAAGGCAGTAGATGAGGTCAATTTTGAAGTAAAAAAAGGTGAAACTCTTGGTTTAGTTGGTGAATCAGGAAGTGGGAAAACCACAACAGGTAGGTTAATTACAAGATTAGAAGATCCTACTGAAGGGAAAATTTTATTCAAAGAAAAAGACATCAGTACCTTAACGAAAAAGGAATTAAAACACATAAGAAAAGAGATTCAAATAATCTTTCAAGATCCACTTGCAGCCTTGAATCCTCATATGAGGATCGGTGAAGCTGTGATGCATCCTCTACAAATACACAATATCGGGAAGAACCGTTATGAAAGGCAGAAGCTTGTTATGGAAATGTTGGAAAGGGTACAGTTATCCCCTGCGAATGAGTATTATTATAGATATCCTCGTGATTTATCCGGTGGCCAAAGACAGAGGGTTGTAATAGCAAGGGCTTTAATCTTAAAACCTATCTTTGTTGTGGCAGATGAAGCGGTTGCGATGCTAGATGTTTCTGTTAGATCCCAACTGTTGCAACTAATGATCAACTTAAAAAACGATTTTGATTTGACTTATCTTTTCATCACACACGATTTAGCTACAACCAAATATATTTGTGACAGGATTGCAGTAATGTACTTGGGCAAAATTGTAGAAGTTGGAAATTTTGAGCAAATATATACAAAGCCAAAACATCCATACACTCAGGCTCTAATATCAGCGGTTCCTGAACCCGATCCAAAGAGTAAGAAAAAAAGAATAATACCTCAAGGAGAGGTTCCAAATGCGGTTAACATTCCGACAGGTTGCAGGTTTCATCCTAGATGTCCCTATGTAAAAGAAATTTGTAAAATTAAAGAACCCACTTTGAAAAATGTAGAAAATCAACAAGTTGCGTGTCATCTGTATGATTCAGAATACGAAAAGAGTATCGTTTAGCGTCTATTTTCTTTTAAAGAAAAGATTTATAGCCAATTTTAACTTTTTTGAACCAATAAGGTACGCTGATAAGAAATAAACGAGGACACTAAGAGCAATCAGAAAAACAACTAGCAGTCTAGAATCAAAAAATCCTTTACAAACCACAATAAATATAGACATTATGGTGCTTGCAATGAAAATTTTAGATATTTCTATCCAATCTTTTCGATTCAAACCTTTAAAAATGTTGAAACCTGTCATAAACATGCCAACAATACCGGAAATAGAGGTTGCTAATGCAATACCTACCACACCATATTTGAAAGCCAACAATACATCGAGAGTTGCGTTCACTAAAAGCATTACAGTTGCCACTAAAGAAGGGTACTTTGTATTTAATTTAGCGTGGTAAGTTCTAATAAAGATAGTATGTAAAGAATAAAAAGGAAGCCCCAGAGAATAATATAACAAGGTTTTTGCTGTTATCAACGTATCTTCAAAGGTAAAACTACCATGTTGATATATCAAAGCGACGATCTCTTTGTTCAAAAATATTAAACCAAACATCGAAGGAATTGCCAAGAATAAAGTTAGTTCTATACTATCTTTTAAATTTTTCTTGTATTCTATTTCATCTTTTATACTTGAAGAATATGATAATTTGGGTAAAAGGGCGTTTGCAACACTGATAGCGAATATGCTCAATGGAAGCTGATAAATTCTTAGGGCGTATTGAATGGTCGAAACACCACCCGTACCGGTCCATGTTGCGATATTGGTATCAACTAATGTATTCAAGGAAGCCACAGCCACTCCTAATAAGGCAGGACCAAACAAATTCATGATACTTTTCAAATCTTTAAAATTAAAGTCAAGTGTCAATCGGAAATGGTTTCTTCTCAAGATATAATAAACAAACACAAACTGTAAAACTCCTCCCACTGTGAATCCTATTGTGGGACCTAATATTCTTGGGAAAAAGTAAGAAGATAAAAGGATAAAAACTATGCTGCAAATGTTAGATAAAGCAGGAGCGAATGCAGGTCCAAAATAAATATCGTTACTATTTAAAACACCTGTAGCTACTGCCCACAAGGAGATAAAAATTATAAAAGGATATGTAATTTTCAACAAATAAGAGGTTAATTCCATTGTTGATTCAGATAAACCGGTTCCCAAGACTAAAACTATTTGGTCCGAAAAAAGATACACAGGTATATATAATAAAACAGTCGTTATTAATACAAACCATATTGTGGTGCTGAGAAACACCTGAGAATCTTTTCCTTGTTTTCTTGTAAATAAAGGAATAAAAGCTGAGGAGAGAGCTCCATCAGCGAAGATTTTCCGAAGAAAAAAAGGAAGAATAATTGCTATTAAATATGCATCGTACTCAGCACTAATTCCGAAATAATGAGCAAAGGTAGCATCCCGTAAAAGGCCTAATAATCTACTTATAAGAGTTGCCAACGAGAAAAGAAATGTATGCTGCAACAATTTCGACATCCAAATGCCCCCGATATTCTTTATTTGGTCCTGTACAATCTGTCCCCTGCATCTCCCAAGCCGGGAACAATATACGCTTTTGAATTGAGTTTACTATCCAAAGCGGCGGTGTAAATAATCACATCTGGGTTTTCACTTACAACTACGTTAACCCCTTCAGGAGCGGCTATCAAGGACATAATAGTAATATTCTGTCCTCCTTGTTTTTTCACTTGCTTTATAGCATGATTCATAGAATGCCCTGTAGCAAGCATAGGATCAAGAATAAAGATTTGATGGTCTTCTGTCAAAGGTGGAAACTTCACATAATACTCTATTGCCTTGAGAGTATCGGGGTCTCTATATACACCTAGAAAACCAACACTTGCATTTGGAACCAATGAAAGAACACCATCCAACATGCCTAAACCTGCTCGCAATATAGGAACTATTGTAACTTTTTTATCTTCAACCATCTCACCTTTCGTCATAGCGATAGGCGTTTCAACTTCAACCTCCATCGTTGGAAGATTTCTAGCTGCTTCATAAGTAAGAAGAAGAGTTATCTCATTTAAAAGTTCCCTGAATTCTTTAGGCCCTGTTTCTTTATTTCTCATTATAGAAAGTTTATGCTTTATCAAAGGATGATCAACGATGTGAAGATTATCCATGTGGGAAATTGCACCTCCCGAGTTATTGTTAGAATATCTTCTCGATTTTGACTTCATCTAAAAGCCTCAAAACGTCATTTTTTCGACAAAGTTCTGTTCCAGGAGTCATGACTGAGGCGTTACCTGAGGCATTCGCCCATTTAAAGGCTTCTTCTTCGTTTGCGACTTCTTCGCGTTTTAAAACGTAAGCTGCAAGAAAGGAATCTCCTGATCCAACCGCACTTTGAACAGGGACATCTATGGAAGGAGCGTATAGGCAACTCTCCTTGGAGATAAACATAGCGCCCTCTGATCCTAGAGTAAGTAATATTTCTTTTATTCCGTACCTATCAATTAGATCCAAACCATATTTAGCAAGTTGGACTTTGTCAATTCCATTTATTTTTTTACCAAGAACTCTTTGAAACTCGTATAAATTAGGTTTGATACAATCAGGATGTGATTCAACGCCGACTTTTAAATTTTCACCGTCGGAATCAAAATATATTCTAGCGTTTTTTCCTTTAAGGTAAGAAATTATTTCTGCATAAAAATTTGGGGTTACCCCTCGTGGCAAACTTCCTGAAATAACAACGGTATCATTTTCTCTAATTAAAAGTTTGAGAGTCTCATACAACTGGTTCAAATCAGTTTTTGGAATTTTTGGACCTTGAACACTCAGCCGATATTGAGAATTTTGTTCCTGTAAAATGATGTTCATTCTAGTTTCTTTTGTAATTCTAACAGCGGTATATATTACACCTTCTCTATCCAGCATTTCCTCAATCTTTCTTCCATTTTCACCACCAAGAAAAGAAATAGCCACGGATTTACCGTCCAATTCTTTGATTGCCCTGGAAACATCGATTCCTTTTCCGGCCGGATAATCTTTTATCTTTTTAACACGAGTAGTATCTTCTACTTTTAATTTATCTACATAAAGGTATCTATCTAAACACGGATTAAGCGTTATTGTAAATATCATATGAAAGCATCATCTCCTTTACGGTACATCATGGCCAAGGGCAGCTTCATAGATTTTAAACCACTGCTCTCTCGTCATTTTTATGTTCAAAGCAGCAACAGCATTCTTAAGCCTTTCTAATTTACCGCTTCCTGAAATAGGGATTACTCCGACAGGGTGGTTTAAAAGCCAAGCGTAGACAACAGTATCGATGGAATCAATACCGAGTTCTTTGGCGACTTCTTTCAACGTTGTCAATATTCTTACCGACTTGTCGTTTGAGGCATCGAATAACTTCCCGCCAGCCAGAGGAGACCAAGCCATTGGATTAATGTTTTTTCCTAACAAAAAATAAATATTATCGTTTTCAAAATGTTCTAAGTTGGAAGGGGATATTTCTATTTGATTGGTTACCAAAGGAAGGCTAAATTTGGATTGCAAAGTTTTGAATTGATCAATGGTGAAATTAGAAACTCCGAAGAAACGAACTTTACCAGATTTGTGTAACTCTAGGAAGGCTTCTGCAATTTCTTCTGGGTTCATGAAGGGATCTGGGCGATGTATCAGGAGTAAATCGATATAGTCGGTATGAAGATTGCGAAGGGAATTATCTACAGATTTCAGTATATGGTCTTTGCTGGTATCGTAATAATGTATTCTTTTTGTTTCTTTGTTGGGAAGAACTATACCACACTTGGTTACAATCTGAATCTTATCTCTAATAGAAGGATTTAATTTTAAGGCTCCTCCAAATAAGCTTTCACAAGTATAATTTCCATAAATATCAGCATGATCAAAAGTAGTTACTCCTAAGTCTATCGCTTTCAAAATAAATTCTTCTGTTTCTTTTGTGGAAAGATTCCAGTCTCTAAGTCTCATCATTCCTTGTACTATTTTTGATAAGTACAAACCACTATTAGAAACGTTTATTTGCATTATTTTCACCTCACAATTTAAAAGAATTTTCACACTTTTTGCTCGATTTATTATAACATATTTTATTCTTAGCTGTCGTTTGAAATGAAAAAAATCAATAAACTGTTAATTTTTTGATATAATTAAATGTATAAACCGGCCTGCGGGACAAACTCCTCTCCTCTTTCCATAGATGGGTGCGGATGGTTTTGCTGGGTTGTGCAAAAAGATTTTTTAAAATAAACTTCGATTTTGAACTTGGGGTTCTTAAGGGGTTTGCCCCTTAACGCACGGGCGAATGGGCGCTAATAAAGGCTAAGCGCAGCTTATGTAAAAATCATTAAGCAATTAACTCTCAAAAAGTTCTGCTTTTAAAAAGGTTACAAGACACGCAATTAAATTTTAAAAAAGGTGGTTTTTACTCTGATAAACGATATAAAAACAATCGAAAAATTAAAACAAATAGAACTCTTCGTTTTAGATATAGACGGCACTTTTTATGTCAGCCAAAAGTTAGTTAACGGTGCATTAAAATTCTCTAACCTTTTGAAGAGACAAAATAAAAAGCTTGTCTTTTTAACCAACAATTCAAACAAATCAAAGAAAGAGTACCTACAAGAGTTTGACGCTTTAAACTATCCAATAAAAGAAAACGAAATCTACACCGCAGGCATAGCTGCTGCAGAATATATAAAAGATAAGTTTGGGACAAAAAGGATTTTTTTGGTGGCTACTCCTTCGATGATAAACGAGTATGAAAGGGTTGGCCATGAAATTGTTACGGATTCCCCTGATATGGTGGTAGTTACCTTCGATAAAAGCTTAACCTATGATAAGTTGGCAAAAGCCTCCATATTTGTATCTAAAGGAGCTTTCTTTTTTGTTACCAATCCAGATTTGAATTGCCCAACCGAAGAAGGACCAATCCCAGATACTGCTGCTATTGCAAGTGTAGTATCTAAAGCATGCAATAAAGAACCTGATATCGTCTTCGGGAAACCAGATCCCAAGATCTTAGAAATGATAATGAAAGATTATCAAGTTCCTCCAGAAAAAACTTGTATAGTTGGAGACAGGTTGTATACCGATATATTAATCGGAATAAACGCTGGTACATTATCTACATTGGTATTAACTGGGGAAGCAAAATTGGAAGACTTAAAAGATTCTGCAATAAAACCGGATCTTGTAGTTGACGATTTAGGACAACTTGCGGATCTCATCATAGATGGGGGACGTAGCTAAAGGCATAATCTTTTGTTCTTCCTTAAATGGGCGGAGAGCAAAGCAAGGGGCCGCAGGTCCTTTCCTTAGATGGGTGCGGATGGTTTTGCTGGGTTGTGCAAAAAGATTTTTTAAAATAAACTTCGATTTTGAACTTGGGGTTCTTAAGGGGTTTGCCCCTTAACGCACGGGCGAAGGGGCGCTATCATGTGACTTTCTAAAGACATTATTATAGAAATAATAGGGGGGGATTTTATTAAAATCTACATTCCAGAAACTTATGAAATAATGCCTCAGAAAAAAATATACCTACTCCGAGCTGGCTTCAATGGGTCTAAATTCCAAATCAGCGAAAAATTAAAAGAAGAAATAAATAAAATATATGAGCTTGGTTTAGAATTAGCACAACCAAAAGCCGTATGTGAAACATATAAAATAGGCTCACTTCCAAAAGAACTGATTCCTAAATCTTTCGATGGTGTTAACTCTATCACTTTTTTTGTATCCACCTTAGGATACGAAATAGACCATTATATATCAAACGCAAATACTCTCTCTTCCATGTTGATGGATGCTTGGGCCTCCGAAGCGATAGAGGCTTTCAACGAATCTATCGATAAAAGGCTGAGAAAAGATTTCGGTAAAGGTACCAGGAGGTTTTCTCCTGGATATTCGGATATAGATGTGAGAAAAAATTGGGATATAGTCAATAATTTACTCAAAACAGAGATAGTAGTTGTCAACAAAGATACTGGTATTATAACTCCAAGAAAAAGTACGGTATGTATGATAGGGTGGTACGATGAATAGAAAAGGTTTCGAACAATTATTAAGTAAAAAGATACTTATTTTAGACGGGGGATACGGCACTGAATTTATAAAAAGAGGATATAAAGATATTCCTGCTGAGCTTTTAAACATCAGATATCCTGAGGTAGTATATGATTTACAAAGTGAATACGTAAAATCGGGAGCAGACATCCTTTTAACCAATACGTTCAGTGCGAATCGAAAAAAACTCAAAGAATTAAATTATGAAGAAACGTTCGACAAAGTTAATGTCAAAGCTGTTGAAATTGCTAAACAAGCATCGAAAGGCAAGGCTTTAGTCTTTGGCGATCTATCCTCTCTAGGAGAGTATCCAAAGCCTATGGGAATGCTTGAAATGGACGAAGCTATAGACGAGTATTATCAGCAGGCAAAAGTGTTGTTTGAAAATGGTGTAGACGGTTTTATCGTTGAAACCATGACAGATATAAAAGAGTTAAAAGCAGCTGTGTATGGAATAAGAAAAGTCACAGAAGATTTACCTTTAATAGCTCATATGACGTTTGAAGAAAACGGTCGTTCTGTTACAGGAACTTCTGTGGAAATCTTCGCTAATGTTTTCAACGATTTGGATGTAGATGTATTAGGAATTAACTGTACTTTAGGTCCAGAGGATCTTTTAAAGGTTTTTGAACGTCTATCCCTCACGACTAACAAGTTCTTATCAGTTGAACCAAACGCTGGTAAACCCATTTTCGATGGAAAAGATTTGGAATACAAGATGAAGCCTGAAATATTTGGAATGTTCGTTGAAGACTATTTAGATTTAGGAGTAAATATTATTGGAGGCTGTTGTGGTACCTCTCCAGAACATATAAAAGTAATTAGAAATATGGTAAAAAGAAGGCCAAAAAAAATAATAAAAGAAATACCTATCATGTACTCTTCAAGAACAATATTAAACAAATTACATCCGTTTAGTGTTATCGGAGAGAGAATAAATCCTGCCGGGAACAAAAAACTTCAAAATGAAATCGAAGAATTCAACTTCGAAAATGTAATAAAAAGAGCTAACAGTCAAAAAAACGCCAAAGCACATGCGATAGACGTTAACTTGGGGATCGAAAAGATTTTGAATGAAGAGCATTTCAAGCAAGTTATCATAGAGCTAGACAAGCACTCTTCTCTTCCGATTTCTTTTGACATTCAAAATATAAGTTTTTTAGAAACAGCTTTAAAAGAGTACCCTGGAAGGCCGATAATCAATTCTTCCAAATTAAGTAAAAAAGATTTGGACAGAAAACTAGAGTTGATTAAAAAATATGGAGGATTACTAATAGTATTAGCGCTTGAGAAAGAGATCTTAGAATCTGCTGAAGAAAGGCTACAACTAGTGCTAAGAAAATGGCCGTACATAGAAAGTAAAGGAATAACTAAAGATAGAATTATAGTTGATCCATTGGTGTTGTCCCTTGCTGCCAATAATGATCCAAATATTACCCTGGAGACAGTAAAATTACTTTCACAAAATGGGTTCAATACCACTATGGGTCTTTCGAATCTTAGTTTCGGCTTACCAAACAGAAATTATATAAATGCAGCTTTTCTTTCAAGGGCAAAAAGTAAAGGCTTGACTTCAGCCATCTTAAATCCCGAAGATGAGTTCCTTATGAACACGTTGAATGGTAACCTATTGTTGGATAAAAATATTGTAATACCAAGTAAGGTTGAAAAACAAGATGAATTAACCGAGAAAATTTTACAAGGTGAAGAAGGTGAAGTAAAAGGAATCATTGAAAATCAGTTAAAAGAAAAAAGTCCATTGGAAGTTAGCCAAGATGTGCTTGGTAAAGCAATGGAAAAGATTGGAGACCTCTACGCACAAGGGAATATATATCTCCCAGAGTTGTTGTTAGCTGCTGAAACTGTCAAACCCATTTTTGATTACTTAAACAATTTGATTCCTGAATCTCAAAACGATAAAAAAGCTAAAGTCGTACTAGCCACGGTAGAAGGGGATATACACGATATTGGTAAAAATATAGTAGCAGCGGTATTAAGAAGCGCTAACTTCAGAATTATAGATCTTGGCAAAGATGTGGAAACTTCTTTAATAATCGATGCTGTGAAAAAAGAAAAGCCCAATATTTTAGGATTATCAGCTATGATGACAACTACCGTGGGAAAGATAGAAGAGGTGGTAAATGAACTAAAAAAATTAAGTATTAAGGTGAAAGTTATTGCCGGCGGTGCCTCGATGAACAGAAAACTTGCTGAAACCTTTGGCTGCGATGCCTACGCTAAAGATGCAAGCGAAGGGCTCAAGATATGTAAAAGCTGGGTCAATCTGAATTCATAATCGTGCATCTTTCGATTTTTATATATCAAAAATGTTAATAAAAAGAAAATGTTTTGTATCGTTAAAATATGATAAAATTTATCGATTTTCTTAAGATACTTGTAAATAAAAGGTTTCGAGCGAATATAACGAAATTTTTTTCAAATTTTGATAAATGGAGATTTCAGTGTATAATCGCAAATAAATACTTCTAATCATAAATATTTACCAATAATTAGAAATAATGAAACATTTTTCAATTTAAGCTAATTAATGAAAATAATATCTTAATAGGCGGAAGCGTTTGCTGCAGTATGCAAACTAAGTTTTTAAATGATTTTGGCCTTTAATTTGAGGTTTTTAAGGGGTTTACCCTTTTGCAGTCTTGTGCAAAAAGCTTTTTTATAATAATCTTTGATTTTGAATTTGGGGATCTTAAGGGGTTCACCCTTTTGCAGTCTTGTGCAAAAAGCTTTTTTATAATAAACTTCGATTTTGAATTTGGGGATCTTAAGGGGTTTACCCTTTTGCAGTCTTGTGCAAAAAGCTTTTTTATAATAATCTTTGATTTTGAATTTGGGGATCTTAAGGGGTTTACCCTTTTGCAGTCTTGTGCAAAAAGCTTTTTTATAATAATCTTTGATTTTGAATTTGGGGATCTTAAGGGGATTACCCCTTAACGTTCGGGTGAAGGGCTGCTAAATCAAGTTTTTGAGTTACTAATGACATCAAAAATTCTACTTTATTGGGAGGGGAAAAAATTTATGACAAAAGAGGAATTATTGGAACAGATAGAAAGTCAAGGTATAAAGTATATTAGACTCCAGATTACAGATATCAACGGTGCTTTGAAAAACGTCGAAATTCCATCTACAGAGTTAGAATCTTCCTTGACTAATGGGACTATGTTTGATGGTTCATCGATTGAAGGGCTTGTTAGAATCAATGAATCCGATATGTTGCTTAAACCGGATATAGACACCTTTACAGTTTTACCATGGACCGTTGAAAGGGAAAAAGTAGGTAGGTTTATTTGTGATATTTATACTTCTGATGATAAGCATTTTCCGGGAGATCCAAGGTATGTGTTGAAGAAAGTCATGAATGAGATGAAAGAGTACGGCTATATCCCATATGCTGGTCCGGAACCAGAATTTTTTATTCTTCCAAGGGATGAGAAAACGAGGCAGCCAGTATTATCTCCTCTTGATAAAGGAGGCTATTTTGATTTACTTCCCATAGATTTAGGGGAAAGGGTTAGAAAAAACATGGTGGAAACTCTACAAAGTATGGGTATTCGAGTGGAGGCTGCTCACCACGAAGTAGCGAATTCTCAACATGAGATTGATTTCAGGTACGACAACGCCCTAAAAACGGCTGACAATATTCAAACTTTTAAATTGGTTGTAAGGACGATAGCTCTATTGAATGGATTGTGGGCAACGTTTATGCCTAAGCCATTTTTTGGTATGAATGGTTCAGGGATGCATACCCACTTGAGTATCTTTAAAGACGGAAAGAATATCTTTTACGATCCTAACGGTACTTATCAGTTAAGTAATGAGCTTAGATGGTTTATTGGAGGAGTTTTTAAACATATTGATACGATAACCGTTTTGGCAAATCCAACGATAAACTCATATAAAAGGTTAGTTCCCGGATACGAAGCCCCTGTTAACATCGCATGGTCCGTATCAAACAGAAGTGCTTTAGTGAGGATACCGATGTCGAGAGGTGAAGGAACTAGGTTAGAACTGAGATCTCCAGATCCAACAGCAAATCCTTATTTACTGTTAGCAAGTGTATTTTCATCTGGTTTAGAAGGTATAAAAAACAAGATAGAACCTCCTCAACCTGTTGATGGAAATATTTACGAAATGGACTACAAAGAAAAGAACGAAAAAAATATTAGATATTTACCTGGTTCACTCCAAGAATCCTTGGAAGCTCTGAAAAAAGATGAATTTATGAAAGAAGTCTTGGGAAAACATATATTTGAAAAATTTATAGAATTAAAAGAAAAGGAGATTGAAGAGTTTAAGATAGCGGTAACAGATTGGGAGATTAGTAAGTACATAAACCAATTTTGATAAACCTTTAATATCTATTATTATTATTATTTTCTTTTTTTGTACATAAAACCGGGGTTCCAAAAAGTATTATACAGAAACACGCTGTATTGGGGCAGTCTCCAATATGTGAGGGAGGGTTAAAATGAATAATGGACTTTACGATCCAAAGTTTGAGCATGATGCTTGTGGAGTTGGATTAGTTGCAAGTACAAAAGGAATAAAGTCACATGAAATAGTTGACAAATCGTTGACCGTTTTAAAAAATATGGCTCATCGTGGCGCACGAGGTAGAGAAGAAAACGATGGGGACGGAGCAGGGGTACTGCTGCAGCTTCCCCATGATTTTTTAATAAACGTATCAAAACGCTTAGGACTCACGCTTCCAAATCAAAGTGAATATGCCGTGGGTATGATTTTCTGCTTCCAGGATAAAACACTTATAAATATCTTCAAACAACAATTTGAAAAAATAGTCACCAATCAAGGCCAAAAGGTGATAGGTTGGAGGGATGTACCTATCAACAAAGCATTTGTTGGCCCAACTGCATTAAAAAGTATGCCATCTTTTCTACAAGTTTTTATCGCTAAGAATCCTACCTTGAAATCTGAAATAGAATTTGAACGAAAATTGTACCTAATTAGGAAAAAAAGTGAAAAAGAGATAAAAATACCGTACACAGCTGAAAATAAAACCTTTTATATAGCCAGTTTATCTTCTAAAACAATTGTTTATAAAGGGATGTTAACAGCGGAACAATTAAAGTACTTTTTCCCTGATTTGACTGATCCTCTTTTCAAATCGGCTTTTTCTATTGTACACTCAAGATTCAGCACGAACACATTTCCCAGTTGGGAACGAGCTCACCCCTATAGGTATATGGTTCACAACGGAGAGATAAACACTATAATTGGTAACGTTAATTGGATGAGGGCAAGGCAATCCAAGGTAAACACTGATATCTTTGAAGAAAACATCAACGATATTTTTCCCATAATCGATGAGGATGGTAGTGATTCAGCAATGTTTGACAACAATTTAGAATTCCTTTATTTATCTGGTAGATCGTTACCACATTCGATAATGATGATGATACCAGAACCTTGGGAAAACAATCAAACAATGGATGCAGAAAAGAAAGCTTTTTATGAATTTCATAGTTGCTTAATGGAACCTTGGGATGGTCCTGCGGCGATTATTTTTACCGATGGTACCAAAGTAGGTGCAACACTGGACAGAAACGGATTAAGGCCATTAAGATACTACATAACGAATGATGAATTGGTACTTGCTTCAGAAGCTGGGGTCCTTGAAATACCTCCTCAAAAGATTTCAACTAAGGGAAGGATCACGCCAGGGAATATGTTGTTGCTGGATATTGACACAGGTCGAATTCTAAATGACGAAGAGATAAAACGACCGATAATTTCAGAAAAGCCCTATTTTTCATGGGTAAAAGAGAACATTGTGAATCTTGAAGATCTTCCTGAGCATCCAAAAAAGGGAAATACAGAAATTGATAATGTATCTTTAAATACAAAACAAAAATGTTTTGGTTACACATTTGAAGACATTGAAATGATCATAGAACCTATGGTTATAGATGCTTCTGACCCCGTCGGGGCTATGGGGGATGACACACCTTTGGCCGTTTTATCTGAACGTCCAAAGTTGTTGTATGAATATTTTAAACAGCTTTTCGCTCAAGTAACCAATCCTCCAATAGATGCGATAAGAGAAAAAATTGTCACCTCTACCCATCTTTACATAGGTTCTGAAGGTAATCTTATTGATCCATCATCCATCAGTTGTAGGCAAATTAAGATCAAAAACCCTATTCTTACCAATGATGAAATGGAAAAGATAAAAAATATTGACTTAGAAGGTTTTAAAGCTGTTACCTTACCCATCTTATACAAGGTAAAAGATGGAGAAGAAGGATTAAAAAAGGCGATTACAAACCTCTTTCAAAAAGCAGATTCTGCCATAAACGATGGTGCTAACATATTGATATTGACAGATAAAGGAATTAACCAAAATTATGCGCCAATTCCAGCTTTATTGGCTGTATCGGGTCTTCATCACCATTTGGTTAGAAGAGAAAATAGAACAGAGATTGGAATAATTTTGGAATCTGCAGAACCAAGAGAAGCACACCATTTTTGTACGCTCCTAAGTTATGGAGCTTCTGCTATCAATCCATATCTCACCTATGAAAGTATTGAAAGTTTAGTTAACAAAGGATACATTAAAGGGTTGAAATATGAAGAAGCCGTTCAAAGGTGTAAAGATGCAGCCTTGAGAGGTATTCAAAA
Source organism: Petrotoga olearia DSM 13574 (assembly GCF_002895525.1). GTDB lineage: Bacteria > Thermotogota > Thermotogae > Petrotogales > Petrotogaceae > Petrotoga > Petrotoga olearia. Next base: position 30,510 of record NZ_AZRL01000022.1, on the reverse strand, counting down.
AGTATTATCAAAGCTTGGGATCTCAACCCTTCAAGGCTATCAAGGTGCTCAAACCTTCGAAATAGTAGGGATAAAAAAGTCTATCGTAAAGCAATTTTTTACGGGAACCACTTCACAAATAGAAGGAATAGGTATAAAAGAAATAGCTCAAGAAGTTTCTAAACGCCATTCAAATGCATTTAATCAGGTTAATAAAGGATCGGAGCTTGAGTCAGAAGGCCTTATAAAATGGAGGGCAAAAGGTGAGTATCACTTGTATAACCCTAAATCCATCTATTATTTACAAAATGCTGTTAAAAACAACGATTATGAGCTTTTCAAAAAGTTTTCACAATCTATAGTCGACGAAGATGCCAAATTATACAGTTTGAGAAGTCTTTTTGAGTTAAATTTCGATAAAACGAAAGCAATTCCCATTGACGAAGTAGAACCTGTGGAATCGATTGTTAAAAGGTTCAAAGCAGGAGCTATGTCTTTCGGGTCAATAAGTCAAGAAGCCCACGAGGCCATAGCAATAGCTATGAATCGAATAGGTGCAAAGAGTAACACAGGTGAAGGTGGAGAGGATTCAAACCGTTTCGCAAAAGAACAAAATGGGGATTCAAAGAATAGTTCAATAAAGCAGGTGGCTTCTGGAAGATTTGGAGTCACGATCAACTACTTAAGCAACGCTCAAGAGATCCAAATAAAGATAGCCCAAGGTGCAAAACCTGGAGAAGGTGGAGAGCTACCTGGGAAAAAGGTCTATCCATGGGTGGCAAAGGTAAGGAACTCTATTCCAGGAGTTACTCTTATTTCACCACCTCCACATCACGATATCTACTCGATAGAAGATTTGGCTGAATTGATATACGACCTAAAAAACGCTAATAGAAACGCTCGAATAAACGTAAAATTGGTTTCAAAATCTGGTGTAGGTACTATAGCAGCGGGTGTAGCAAAAGCTGGAGCGGATGTAATATTGATAAGCGGTTTTGATGGCGGTACAGGGGCTTCACCACGTACTAGTATAAGGCATGCGGGTATGCCATGGGAGTTAGGATTGGCTGAAACTCATCAAAACTTGGTGATGAACAAGTTGAGAGACAGGGTTACTTTGGAAACGGATGGTAAGTTGCTAACTGGAAAAGACATAGTGATTGCAGCACTTTTAGGCGCAGAAGAGTTTGGGTTTGCCACAATTGTGTTAGTTGCCTTAGGTTGTGTCATGATGAGAGTTTGCAATTTGGATACATGTCCTGTGGGAATTGCGACACAAAACCCTGAACTGAGAAAAAATTTCAAAGGCGATCCTCAATACGTTGTCAATCTCATGTACTTTCTCGCATCTGAAGTAAGAGAATATATGGCTAAGTTAGGATTCAGAGCGGTTAGTGAAATGGTTGGACGCGTTGATAAATTAAGACAAAAAGAAATAAAAAATCATTGGAAAACACATAGTATTGATCTTTCAAAATTATTATACAAACCAGAAATAAAAAATTACTCATTCAGCCAATATCCTAAACCAATAAACAACGGTTTATCAGATACCTTGGACATAACTAAATTACTTCCCATTTGCCAGAATGCGCTAGAATACGGAGAAAAGATTGAGGCCACTGTAGATATAAAAAATGTGAATAGAACCGTTGGAACAATTTTGGGAAGTGAAATAATTAAAAGATATGGTGAGGAAGGTTTGCCTGAAGATACAATAGAAATACATTTCAAAGGATCAGCTGGCCAAAGTTTTGGAGCCTTCATACCCAAGGGGGAAACGTTGATATTAGAAGGTGATTCAAACGATTACATAGCGAAAGGTTTATCGGGCGGAAAAATTATAGTATACCCCCCCAAGGATTCTCGATTCTATGCGGAAGAAAATGTAATTGTTGGTAACGTTGCATTGTATGGAGCAACAAGCGGAGAAACATACATCAGTGGTTTAGCAGGTGAACGTTTCGCGGTCAGAAACAGTGGGGCTACTGCTGTTGTCGAAGGTGTTGGCGAACATGGATGTGAATATATGACAGGTGGGAAGGTTGTTATACTTGCTAAAACGGGTAGAAACTTCGCCGCAGGTATGTCAGGTGGAATAGCCTACGTACATGACAAAGACAATAGCTTTGAATCCAAATGTAACAAAGATACCGTTTTGTTGGAAAAGATTGAAGATGAGAACGAAGAGAACGAAGTGAAACAGTTGATAAAAAAGCATTACAAGTACACGAGTAGTAAGGTGGCTAAAAACATTTTGGACAACTGGGGAAAAGCTAAGGAAAGATTCGTTAAGGTTATACCCAAAGATTACAAGAGAATGATGAAGGCTGTAAATAGAGTACATATCGATGGGATTACCGGAGAAGAAGCTCTTATGAAGGCATTTAAAGATAATTACAAGCAACAATCTTTGGTTCAAACGCATTGAACATTCGCAATTTGTAAAGGAGGTCACTATATGGGCGACCCTCAAGGATTTCTAAAGTATGAGAGAAAAACCCCTGAAGAAAGATCCTCAAAGATAAGAATAAATGATTGGGAAGAATTATATATAGAAATGGAAAAAGATGAACTCCGAATGCAAGCAGCAAGATGTATGAACTGTGGCACGCCGTTTTGCCATTCTGGCATATTGATAAATCATATGGTCTCGGGGTGCCCTTTGAATAATTTGATTCCAGAATGGAACGATTTAGTATATAGAAACCTTTGGAGAGAAGCTTACGAAAGGTTGATCGAAACAAATAGTTTCCCAGAATTCACAGGGAGGGTCTGTCCGGCTCCATGCGAAAAAGCTTGTGTAAACAATTTGGTAAAGGATCCGGTTTCCATTAAAAGTATTGAATATTATATTATAGAAGAAGCATTCAAAAATGGTTGGGTAGAAGTGGATAAACCATCTTACTCTACTGGTAAAAAGGTGGCTGTTGTAGGTTCTGGACCGGCAGGGTTATCATGTGCTTGGGAGTTAAACAGATATGGTCATGAAGTTACCGTTTTTGAAAAGAATGATTACCCTGGGGGTTTATTGACTTACGGCATACCAAATATGAAATTGGACAAAAAGATTGTAAAAAGACGTATAGAATTGATGGGAAAATCAGGTATACAATTCAAGACTAATGTGGACGTTGGTAAAGATTACCCAGCTCAAAAGCTAAAAGAAGAGTTTGATGCCGTTGTATTATGTGGAGGTACCGCTAAAGCGAGAGATCTAAATGTGGAGGGAAGAAACCTAAACGGGATATACTTTGCCACAGAATTTTTGAAGAGTGCGAACGAGAGAATACTGTCTCAACTTTTAAAAAGTGAAAAAGATATTGAGGAGATCTCTGCCAAGGGTAAGAGTGTTATCGTAATCGGAGGAGGCGATACAGGAACGGATTGTGTGGGCGTTAGTTTAAGACAGGGTTGTAAAAGCGTGGTACAGTTTGAAATTATGGACAAACCTCCACTTTTAAGGGGGCAAAACAATCCTTGGCCAGAATGGCCCAAAGTTTTAACTGTTGATTATGCTCAGGAGGAATATGCAGAACTATTCGGTAAAGATCCGAGATTGTATAACATTTCAACTAAAAGATTTGTTGGAGATACAAAAGGTAATGTTAAAGAGGTCCATACCGTTGAAGTAGAATGGGAACAGGATAAAACAGGGAAATTGTTTCCAAGAAAAATAGACGGAACAGAAAAGGTATGGAAAGCAGATTTAGTTCTGTTAGCCTTGGGATTCTTAGGCCCTGAAAAGTATTTAATTGAGCAGCTAAATGTAGAAATAGATAAAAGATCAAACGTTAAAACGGAAGAAGGAAAATATTCGACAAATGTAGAAGGGATTTTTTCAGCTGGAGATATGAGAAGGGGACAAAGTTTGGTAGTATGGGCAATAAATGAAGCGAAACAAGCGGCAAAAGAGTGTAATGAATACTTAATTTCTTCCAATAATAACAATAATAAACAGCGTCGGCTCAAAACGCTGTAGTATTGTTGTTATAAAGCCGACGCAGAAAAATTAATGCGTCGGTTTTTTTATTTTGTAATGGGAGGTGAAAAAAGTCTACGTTAAGTACCATATTCTGGGGTTTGTAAAAAATAAAAAAAGGAGTGTGAGGGTATTATGAAAAGAGCTTGGAAGGGTTTGTTGATGTTGTCCGTTGCCTTTATTTTTCCAACCGTCTTACTTGCAGATAGTTTTACTATGGAGGACGTGGTACGCTCCATCGATACTATGTGGACTTTACTCGCAGCGTTTTTAGTGTTTTTTATGCAAGCTGGATTTGCGCTCGTGGAAGCAGGGTTTACAAGATCAAAGAACACGGTAAACATCATCATGAAAAACTTTACGGATTTTTTAGTGGGCTCAATACTTTACTGGCTAGTAGGATTTACTATTATGTTTGGGCTTGGGAATGCTTTCATAGGTTGGCAAGGAAGTTTTGAATATCTGGGATTAAACATTCCGCTTAACGCTTTTTTAATATTCCAGACGGTATTTGCTGCAACCGCTGCAACTATAGTATCGGGAACAATGGCGGAAAGAACTAAATTCACAGGTTATCTGATCTACAGTGTTTTCATCAGTGCATTTATATATCCCATAGTTGGTCATTGGATATGGGGTGGAGGTTGGTTATCAGATATGGTTGATTTTGCAGGTTCCACAGTGGTTCATTCCGTAGGCGGATGGGCTGCACTGATGGGAACAATGGTTTTAGGGCCAAGAACCGGTAAATACAGATCAGATGGAACGCCGAATAAGATTCCAGGACATAGCTTAGTTTTAGCTGCTTTAGGGGTTTTCATACTATGGTTTGGATGGTTTGGTTTTAACCCGGGAAGTACCATTTCAGGTTTAAATCTCAAAATCGCTGATATAGCGATGACTACAAATTTAGCTGCCGCATCAGGAGGGTTGGGGGCGTTGACTATAGGTTGGTTTATTTACAAAAAACCGGACGTCAACTCTACCCTAAATGGTGTTTTAGCTGGATTGGTTGGGATCACCGCCGGCACCGCCAGTGTTACTAACGTGGGAGCTGCTATAATAGGTGCTTTATCCGGTAGTTTAGTTGTTCTAGCTATAGAATTTTTCGACAAAATACATATCGATGATCCCGTTGGAGCGATCTCTGTTCATGGAGTTGGCGGAGCATTCGGTACATTAATGGTTGGAATATTTGCTGTGGACGGTGGATTGCTCTACGGTGGAGGAGTAAACCTGTTTTTAACCCAGCTTAAAGGGGTGTTAGCTGTTGCAGGTTGGACCCTTGCAACTACTTACATCCTTTTTAAAAGTATCGATTTAACAATAGGTTTAAGGATTGATTCTACTAGTGAAATAGAGGGCTTAGATTTTGTAGAGCATGGATCTGTCAGTTATCCTGATTTAACTCCGCTTAAAGGTCGAAGCGTGAGAGTAAAAATTGATGAGGAGGGTGAATAATATGGGATACAAAAAAATTGAATGCTTTATCAGGCCAGAAAAATTTGAGGAAGTCATTGTAGGATTAGAAAAAGTAGGTATCGAGGGCATTAATGTTGATAAGATCTATGGATATGGTAGTCAAAAAGGTGAGGAAAAAGAGGTAGAAAATTACAAACAGAAAAAAGAATATGAAGTAAAATTCAAGGAAAAGGTCAAGTTAGAAATAGTTACCGAAGAAAGTAAAGTTGAAAAAATTATAGAAACTATAAAAACACACGCGCAAACAGGTAAGATAGGTGATGGAAAGATTTATATTACACCGGTAGAAGAAAGTATAAAAATACGAACCACTTAAATAAAAATGCGCCCTGTGGGCGCATTTGTTTCGTTGGACCAATCAATACGAATTATTACTCTTCATTGAAATTTTTGAATATTTTTTAAATTATTTATCAGATCTTGAGTAATATAAGGGTTGCAGTAAAGAGCGTCCGACTGAAAAATATTTACATTTTTTCCATCGATATCTACAATTTCACCGCCGGCTTCTTTTAATATTAAATGTCCCGCTGCTACATCCCACGGATGAGATCTTATAGATATGAAGGCATCCAAAAAACCCGACGCCACATAAGCGATCTGCAAGGCGGCGGTACCAAACAGTCTAATCCTCATAACTTTTTCTTCCAATGCTTTAAAATATTTATATGTTTTCCCTCTCTCATTTCCAAGGGAAATCATAGCATCTTCAAAATTTTTAGCCCAGTGAGGTCTCAATCTTTTATCATTTAAATAAGCGCCATTGTTTTTTGTGGCTGAGTAAAAAAGGTTCATGAAAGGTGAATAGATAATCCCTATTGTTGGTTCTTGATGTTCAACATAGGCAACCGAGATACAATGTTCTGGTAATCCCCTTGAAAAATTAACCGTACCGTCTATAGGGTCTATAACCCAATATTCGTTTTTATCAGGAGTTTTAGTTAACCCTGATTCTTCTGCTAAAAATGATGAATTTGGGAAGCTTTTATTTATCTCTTGTATTAGGTATTCCTGTATTTGATAATCCACATCGGTTACAAGATCGGTTCGAGATTTTTTTGAATTAACATGAAAATTCTCGGTACTCCACATTTTTAATTTTTCACCGGCATCAGAGACTATCCTTTTTATTTCAATGAAATCATTTTTTGTCAACTAACTTTCCTCCTAAAAAGATTTTGACTACCTTTAGAAACTTTGTATATAGCGCCCTTTCACCCCGCTCCCCACCCTACAATTTGTTCCTCGAAGCGATTTTAACTTATTTTCCAAAAATATTCATGGGGTTGCAAAGTGATATTATCTAATGATTTGCTTTCAGCGGTCAAGTTGTTATAGATAACAATACTTTTATTTCCTTTTTTTCTTGTAACTTTAAATACACCATCTATATTTTCATACGTAGATTTTTCTGAAAACAGATCTTCGTTGGCTTGTTTCAAATCAAGCATCTTTTTTATTCCATGAAAAATCTTATAACTATCGCTCTCTTGGTTGTTCAGAGCTTCTTTTCTTTTCTCTTCATCGAAAGGTCCCCTGTTGAAAAATCTTGAATCTTTGTAGCCTATTTTTTCAGTCATTTTTTTATAAAATTCTTCGTTATTTTCCATTCCTATTTCATCACCATAATAATTTATCGGTGTTCCATCCAAAGAAAACAAAATTGAATAAGCTAAAAGCACTTTTTTATAATCCTTACCCATTTGGTTGTACAATCTTCCTGCGATGCCTTCTCCTTCTCTAAAGTTCCATCTTTCATCGAGCAGATAATATTTCAACATCTTTGCCCTTTCTTCTGGGTCGACGAATTCTAAGGTTAATTCATCATGACATCTTAGAAAAACGAACCATTGACAATCTTCAGGAATGGACGGAGTAATTTTTTCAGAAAGGGTATCTATTATATAGTTTGGATTACCTTCAGCTATGGCTAAAAAAATTTTTGGCATAACCGGAAAATGGTACGCAACTTGGCATTCGTCAGAATTACCAAAGTATGCAACAACGTCTTTAGGAGGTTGATTAGCTTCTGCGATCAATGCTGTTCCTTCTTTTAGGTAATCCAAAGCTGCTCTGAAGATTTTTAAAATCCAGTGAGTTTGAATTAAATTTTCACAGTTAGTACCTTCTTCTTTCCATAAAAATGGTGCTGCATCCATCCGAAAACCGTCAACACCATGTTCTTTCCAGAAGGTGAAAATTTTGATCATCTCTATCAGCACGTCAGGATTTCTGTAGTTTAAATCCGGTTGTATTTCGTAAAATCTATGAAAATAATAGTCACTTGTTTCAGGGTTGTAAGTCCAGTTGCTGTTTACCATTCCTTTAAAAAGCAGTCGGGCTTGAGAGTATTTTTTATCGGTGTCACTCCATATATAATAATCTCTATACTTAGAATCTTTTGATCTTTTAGCCTCTTGAAACCATGGATGTTCATCAGAAGTATGGTTTATTGCAACATCAAAAAGGATCTTTATGCCTTTTTCGTGGGCAAGATTAATGAACTCAAAAAAACTTTCATTACCGCCTAATTCATCTCGAACATTGTAAAAATCAGAAATATCGAATCCTTGGTCTTTCATTGGAGACTGTAAAATAGGAAGAAGCCATAAGATAGTTACACCTAAATTACTCAAATAATCTAATTTTTCTTTCATTTTGTCAAAATCACCAGCGAACAGATCCACATAAGTAGAATAGACCAAACCTTTTTTATACCAAAATTTATCTTTTGGTATATAGGCGAAAGAATCTTTTTTTGATTTTAAAAAGTCTAAGAGCGTTTCCAATTTATTGTTATCAGGATACAGTTTGTTCCAAAGTTCTGTTATTATCTTTATTTTATCGTCCATTATTCTTACCTCCAAGATAATTATCTATCATTTTGGTATTTGTATATTGCTATAATCACCTATAACTAATTTTAGTGAATATGGTTTCCTTTCTGTTGAATAAATCTTTGAATTTTCTCCTATAATAGACGATTCTATCCTTATATACACATTTGAAATATTTGCATAACTTAAGATTATACTATTTTCAATCTCTGAAGAGTTTATATAAGCACTGTCACCTATGCTTGTGTATGGCCCTATGTACGCATTACTTATTGTAACGTCTTCTCCGATTATTACAGGTCCTCTGATAATAGAATTCATTATCTTCGTATTTTTCCCCATATGTACCATTCCTTGAACTGAGGAATCTGATCTTATTTCTCCTTCTATTTTTCGTTCTTTTAAAGTACTAAGAATCGTTCTATTTGCCTCGATCAAATCTTCAGGTTTTCCTGTATCTTTCCACCAACCCTCAACAATGTGAGCTCCAACGTTTTTTGAATTATCTATTAACCATTGGATAGCATCGGTGATTTCAAGTTCCCCTCTCCACGAAGGTTGAATATTTTGAATTGCCTCAAAAACCTTCGGAGTGAATATGTAAACCCCAATTATTGCGAGATTCGATGGAGCATCTTTTGGTTTTTCGACAACCTTTGTTACTTTAGAATCTTCCATCACCGCTATTCCAAATTGTGAAGGGTTATCAACGGAAGTCAAAAGTATAAAAGATTCATAATTTCCTTGTTTAAACTGGTCTATAAAATTTTTAAGATCAAAATTTACCAAGTTATCCCCTAGATACATTATAAAGTCATCATTATCAAGGAAGTCTTTTGAAACTTTTACCGCATGAGCCAAACCTTTTGGATGATCTTGTATAATATACGATAATTTTATACCTAATTGACTTCCGTCACCTAAGACTTTTTTAAAGTCTTCTATATTTTCTGAATTTACTACCAAACCAATCTCTGTAACCCCAGCGTCCCTTATTTTTTCTAAGCTATACATAATGGTTGGTTTGTTAGCTATCGGTATCAATGGTTTAGCGTTTGTGAAGGTTAGTGGTCGAAGTCTTGTTCCTTTCCCTGCACAGAGTATTAATGCTTTCATAGCTTTTTGCCTCCTTGTTTGATTGTTGTAGTTGTTAGCGTCCCTTCGCTAATCTTTGAAATATTTGAATCTGGAATGTAATCTTTTATTATCTCAATAGCACTGTTGTAATCATTATTTTTTATCATAATATTTATTTGGTCTATCAATTCATTTAGTTTCTCTTTATTTATTTCGTGATTGTTGGATTTTGAAATAAAGATTCGTTTGTTTCTCGTTTTCTCGTAATCTTCATCTTCCAAGAATATTTCTTCGTATAATTTCTCACCAGGCCTGATGCCTGTGTAAACTATTTTGATATCTTGATCAGGGATGTACCCGGAAAGTCTGATCAAGTCCCTTGCTAAGCGATCAATATTGACAGGTTCACCCATTTCTAAAACAAATATTTCAGCCTTTTGAGCAAACTGTCCACATTGTAATACTAAAGAGACAGCTTCAGGAATAGTCATGAAATACCTTTTCATATTTGGATGTGTGACCGTAACGGGACCACCCTTTTGTATCTGTTCTTTGAAAATTGGAATCACACTACCTCTACTTCCTAAAACGTTTCCGAACCTTACAATTCCATACTTTGTTTGATAAAAGTTGGACAATGTCTTTACTATAATTTCCCCAAGTCTCTTTGAAGCACCCATTATGGATGTTGGTTTGATGGCTTTATCCGTGGAGATAAATACAAATCTTTCTGCATTATATTCTCCAGAGAGTTTTGCTACGGTGTAAGTTCCAATCGTGTTGATCTTAAAGGCCTCTGTTGGGTTTTTTTGCATGAGGGGAACATGTTTATGAGCAGCGGCATGAAAAACAACATCAAATCCATATTTTGAAAATAAATACCTCATTCTATTTTCATCAGACACATCCGCGATAAGTTCTTCTATAAACGCATCTGAGAACTTGTCTTTCAATTCATTTGATATTTCAAAAATACTGTTTTCACCTTTTCCTAGTAAGAAAAGAGCTTTGGGTCCCATTGGCATAACTTGTCTGCATATTTCAGAACCTATGCTCCCTCCTGCACCAGTAACCAGTATCTTTTTGCCTTTTATGTAATCTTTGATCTCTTTTAAATCAACACTAACTTCCTTTCTACCAAGTAAATCGGAAATATCAACTTCTCGTAGAAAACCAAGTGATAACTTGTTATCTAAAATTTCCAAGATTCCTGGCAAAGTTTTCAGCCTAACCTTTGATGTATCAACATAATCTATGATTTTTTTTATCTGATCAGATGAAGCACTGGGAATAGCTATTATAACCTCTTCAACGTTATATTTATCTAAAAAATCCATAACTTGATTTATTTTCCCCAGTACAGGATAGCCTCGAATGTTTCTTCCTATCTTTTCTGGATCATCATCTAAAAAGCCTACAACCGATCCCTCTTCTGGATGCCTCTCGTACTCCCCCAACAATTCAGTTCCTGCATCCCCCGCTCCAATTATAAGGATATTTTTAATTCCACTTATCTGTTTTTTATAATTTCGAGAGTGTCTTGAAAACCAATATATCCTACTAGCTGAAACAAAGACTACTCCAACTACAGATGCGGTTGCTGCCACACTGAAAGGAAGAGTGAAAATATTGCTTATATATCTTCTTACAAACTCAAAAACAAAAAAGTTGATAAGAAAACCTATGAAACCACTATTAAATACAGGCCTTAATTCGTTAAGAGTGGCAAATCTCCAAATGTATCTATATATTCCAGAGTAATAAAAAACAATTACCATAATCAAGGGAAAGAAAAAAATGGGGGAGATGTACTTTCTCATCTCCACAAAGTCAAACTGAAACCTTATGAACATCGCAACAATGTATGCAAGGAAAAACAAAATATAGTCTATTATCATCAATCTAAAAGATCTTTTAGTCAAATGTTTCATTTTTCATCTCCGTTAAGCTATCTGTTATTATTTGATATACATAATTCTGTTCTTCAAGACTGATATTGGAGAAAAATGGGATCGCAAAAGTTAAAGATGAGATGAGCTCTGTGACTGGGTAATCTCCTTCTTCATAACCAAACATTTTTCTATAAAAAGGTTGTAAGTGGACAGGATAAAAGTAATTTTTAGATTCAACACCCTTTTCACCCAATTTTTTTAAGAAGGTTCGTAAGACTTTTCTTATCTTATTTACTAATTCTTTCCATTCTTTTCTATTTTGTTCCCCTTCAATTTTCATAGGTAGATCAAAATTTCTAACCCATGTAGGTATATGAATTAACTCTGATACCCAATCTAAGTTCAATCTCAAAACGAATACAAACCAACTTTGAGAAGTAACTTCTTGCGGAATGAAAGGTAAAACTACTCTTTCTTCACTTTTAAACAAATCAAAATAATTCATAGCTTTCTCTTTTCTTTTAGAACTTATTTCTTCTATCCGTTTCATTTGAGCAAAACCAAGTGCGGCAGACATCTCATCCATGCGGTAATTGTATCCGAGTCTCTCGCTTACTAGCCATTCACCGCTTTTGCCTCTACCTTGGTTAGACATGGACTTACATAACTCAAATATTTCTTCATCATCAGTAACTATAACTCCGCCTTCACCGGTAGTTATCTGCTTATTTGGATAAAAAGCATATGTACCAGCTTTTCCAAAAGTTCCTAATTTACGCCCCTTATATTCTCCTCCTAGTGCTTCACAAGAATCTTCAATTATTTTTATTTTATCTGGAAGAATCTTAAGTATCTCATCCCACTCTAAGGGAACTCCAAAAATATCTACACCCATAAAAGTTGTAACCTCATCTCTGTAATCTTTGCCTATGAATTCTTTTAAATTTTTGATAGATAAGTTGTAAGTATGAGGATCTATGTCAACAAAGACCGGTATTCCTTTCTCAAACAAAGCTACATTAGCCGAAGAAATAAAAGTGAAAGGCGTTACGATCATTTTTTGATTTTGTTGAAAATCCAAAGCCTTTAAAATCAAATGTAAGGCTGATGTCCCACTATTCACAGCAAGAGCATATTTTGTATCAGCGTACTCTTTTATTATTTCTTGGAATTTTTCTAAGTAAGGTCCCAGAGCAAGTCTTTCAGAATTTAAAACATCCATAATAGTTTTTTTTTCAAAGTCAGTAATATCTGCACCTGATAATGGGACAAACATAGTTGATTTCGCCTCCAAACGTTAAGGGGGTTCCCCCTTAAGATCCCCAAAACCTAGTTTTATTTAAAAAAAATTTTTTGCACAAAGCTGCAAAAGGCTTTGCCCCTTAAGATCTTACAAAAATATTTTATAATCCTTTATATAGCGCCCCTTCGCCCCGCAGCCCGCCCATAATCCTTCTTTAAGGGGGGTTCCCCCCTTAAAATCCCCAAATTCAAAATCATACTTTATTATAAAAGAGCTTTTTTGCAAGAATCAGCAAAGATTACAAAAATTGTTGAAGTTTTTTGTATTCTTCTTCTTCTATATAACCATCTTCTAATAACTTTTCTAATATCTCCTCAGCTTTCTTTTTATCTGATATAGATGTAACATGAGAAAAAATAGTACTATATCTTTCATCTTTCTCAATATTTTTAATTTGATTGGTTATTTTTTCATAAAGGTCCTCTTGTGCTGGTTTTTCAGCTGTGTCGTTTGTTGATGATTCGTTTTGTGTTTCTTGGTCATCTTTTTTGATAAGTTCAAGATACCTTCCGGTAGCAGTTCCATCCTCAAAGTAATGTATGGTTGTTTCTCTTAGTAAGAAAAACAAAAGAAACCACTGGTATATATCGAGAGTAACAATTCTTAATAACATTGCCACGTTTCCGTCTCTCAATTTGATGAAACGATTTTTAACTATTTTGTTGCTAATTTCAGATTCTTGAAGTTGCCATTGGTCTTTGTCAATCCTATTTATCAAACTAGCATAGGAGATCCAGCTTAATAGAAAGCTTCCCAAAAATAAATAAATCTGCCAACTTGGTAGTGTGAAAGTTTGCATCTCCTCAAAAGTTAAACTTCCTACTTGTTGTACCAAATATAGATAAAAAACATTTAATACCAAAAAAGAAACCATGTACAAAACAAACCAAATTGTGGGACTACTTTCTTTTAAATTAGGAAAACTCAAATTATTAGTTTCGTAGACCTTCTTCATCCGTTCAATATGAAGATTTCTATTTCTAATCAAAACGTGATAAATAAAAAATAATAACGCCAATCCAACGAATTGCAGGACAGGTATGTATGACAATACAAAGGTTATAAAAATAATAAAAGGTCTCAGCAAAATCATTCCATTTCCTCCAATTGAAAAGTTTTTATTCTTCTCTTAATTTTTCCATAATGATTTCAGATACCCAATTTCTTTCGATCTTGGTCTGTTCTCCGTTTTTCATATTCTTTATTGTCACTATATCACTAGAAATCTCTTCATCTCCTATTACAACCACATATTTAGCTTTTAATCTATTGGCATGTTTAAATTGTCCAGATAAATTCCTTTTTGATATATTTAAATAAGTATTTATACCTTTCTTCCTCAGCTCTTTTGATAAAGTAACCGCCGCCATTTCACCTTTTTCTCCTTGGAAAGAAACATAAACGTCTATTTCGCTTTCACTTTCAACCTCGATATTCTCTCTTTTTAAAGCTTCTATCACCCTTTCAATCCCTATCGCAAAACCAACCCCTGGAGTTTTAGGGCCATCTAGTTGTTCTACAAGATCATCGTATCTGCCGCCACCTGCTATGACAGCTTGCTCACCCAAATCGGAATGTTCTACTTCAAGGGCCGTTTTGGTATAATAATCTAAACCTCTAACGATCTTTGGATCAACTTGAAAGGGTACATTGTAAGCCTTCAAATATTTTTGAAGGTTTTCAAAATGTTTGCGACTTTCTTCGTCTAAATAGTCTAAGATTGAAGGAGCATTTTTTGCCGCTTCAACGTCAATTTTGCAGTCCAATAACCGCATAATATTCGTGTTGAACCGTCTTTGACAATCTTCACATAGGTTGGGTAACAATGGCTGATAATAAGTTTTCAATACTTCTTTGTATTTTCCCCTACTTTTAAAGGTACCAATGCTATTGATTTTAATTTTAAAATTGTTCAATTTTAGCTTATTAAAGAAATCGTAGATAAATGTGATTAATTCTGCATCTGCTAAAGGATGGTCTGTTCCAAAAATCTCTGCTCCTATTTGATAAAACTCCCTATAACGACCTGCCTGAGGTTTTTCATATCTGTACATAGGACCTATGTAAAATAATTTTTGAGGAGATCCAAACGTTATTAGCGAGTTTTCTATATAAGCCCTTGCTACTGAAGCGGTTCCTTCAGGCCTTAAGGTCAGTGACCTTCCTTTTTTATCATCAAAAGTGTACATTTCTTTTTGAACAATATCTGTTTCTTGGCCTATTCCTCTGCTAAAAAGTTCGGTTTTTTCAATTAACGGGGTTCTTATCTCTTTGTAACCGTATATTTTAAACAGTTTCTTTGCGGTATTTTCAATGTATTCCCAGTACTTAACTTCTTCTCCAAAAATGTCTTTGGTACCTTTTATCCTTGTATAAGTACTCAAATGCTAATCCTCCTTAGATCTTTTTTGTCCTCTATATATGTACTTAAAGCTAATTTTAGCTCCTCTTCACCCGACTCCTAGACGTTAAGGGGTTAACCCCTTAAGAACCCCATAATCAAGTTCAAATTCAAAGTCAAAATCATTTTTAAAACATCGTTTGCACACTGCAGCAAACACTCCCATCTTTCTTAATTATTTTACCACAAAGTTTGTTACTTTAAAAAGAAAAGAGCAGAGTTTAGAATTTTCAAAGACCTAAAAAATAATTAAGAGGGAGAAATTCTCCCTCTTAATGATTATTCTATATATAATCTATAAATCTTATAATTAATTATCTTCTTCTTGTATTCTTTTTCTTATCTAAATGCTTTTTATACTCTGATATCTTCTTTTCGCTGTCCTTTAGATACTGGTTCAATCTTTTTTCGAAATTATGTGATTTTCCAGTATCCTCTTTTTCTTCATCGAAATCTTTTAAAGACAACTCATACTTTCCGTCTTTTGTTCTTCCTATGACTTTTCCTTGAACTTCATCACCAATTTTTAAAAAACTGGATATCTCTCTAACATACTTTTTTGAAATCTTTGAAATGTGTACAAATCCTTCTTCACCATTTTCAAGTTCTAAAAAAGCACCAAACTTTTTGATGTCTACAACTTTACCTTTCACAGAATCCCCTGTTGCTAAACTTTCATTTACCAAAATAATTACCTTGCCCTTTTTTCTTAATCACGAGAACCTTGCTAAGTCGTGATATCACCCTTTATATACGAGTGGCCTGGGTCCGGGCGTTGGTTTTCACCTCCGAGATTTTTTGTTGTGTTTCCAATTGGATATTGGCAAAAATTTACCAATAGCAAGGACCAACTGGATAACGCTTTTTATCTCTTGATAGATTTATTCCTTAACTCTAACAAATCCCCCCCAAATAAGATAATTAGAGATTTTAGTGTTCAAGGAAATCTTTGTATTTGTTCTTAAATTTCTGTACTCTACCTTCAGTATCCAATATTTGTGAACCTAATTCTCCTCTGTAGAAAGGATGACACTCAGAGCAGACATCTAATCTGAAATTGTCAACTGTAGAATACATTGTATGTTCGGCGCCACAAGCACATTTTACGGTTATAAGCCTCATTTCTGGATGAATACCTTGTTTCACGTCTAACACTCCTTAATCTATATTTCTTCCCAAACTATTGTATCATAATCTGATAATTATGTCAAATTAAAAGGGTTGTAGATTAAAAGATATATACTATACCTAATCCTCCACTTAAATCAAAAGCTGTGCTGGGGAGAAACATAAAGCCAGGTGCAATTTCTAAAAATGTTAATACAGGAGTTTCCGGGATAACAAAATTCAAAGCCAACGGGAAACGTATACCTAAATCTAGATCATCTTTTACACCAACATGAATACCTCCACCATAACTAAAATCGACATCGCCAAATACATTTGGAGAAACAGCATTATAATCTGCTTGTATGGAGAAACTGTCATGAGAAAAAGACCATGCAGCTGTAACACCGACAAAACTCCTTAAACCGGTATAACTCCTGATATACAACCCACTTGGTTCACCAATCTTTGCACCTATACCTAATGGAGCAGAAAAAACACCTACAGATAAAATTATTAATACGAATAAAGAAACTAATATCTTTTTCATGTGAACCCCTCCCGATAACTAATTTTTTTTAAAAACTTAAACAACGTTACATAAATATAATATCATAACTATATTAAATTTCTATTAATTTCTTTAAATATTCTTACATTGTTCACATTACCATAACCTAACGTTGCCATAGAAACCTACGAACCAGATTTCACCACTTAATCAAGAAATAAAAAATGAGATTGTTTAATAAAATGTCCCCAAACAACAACAATCTAAAGACAACGTTAGCTTCCTCTAAAGAAAAACTTTTGTGTGGGTTTCTCCCCTTTCTTTTAGGATCCTCTGGGCATTCTTACTACCAATATTTCTCACTTTGGTCAGAGGAATCCTTAAATATTCCCCTTCAATTTTAAAAACCTTTGCTTCGCTCTTGTAAAGATCCGGTCTTAAAAAGCCAAAACCTCTTTTTCTCATCTCGTAGGCGGTCTTAAGTGTGGAATAAAAGTTGGACTCTTCGTAATTATGTTGGTATTCGTTTTTTGAAAGTTTTTTAATCGCCTGAACCGTCAATTCTTCATCCATTATAATATCAATATCAAAAAACCTCGCTCTGATAGTGAAATAAACCATGTAAAACTCAAGAGGATAATAAAGCTTGTAAAACGCTATTTTGTACGCCATTATCATGTAGGCAACCGCATGTGCCTTTGGGAATAGATAATGAATCTTCTTCAGAGAATCAAGATACCATTCGGGGGCTTTTGAATCATCTATCGCCTTCAACTCTTTCTCTGTAAGCTCTTTCCCTTTTCTCACTTTCTCCATAATCATAAAGGCTGTTTTTGGTTCCACTCCGAAATATTCAAGCGTTATCAAAATATCGTCACGGCAGCTAACGATCTGATCGATATCTGCAACATTCTTTAAAACTATCTCACGTGCGTTGTTGAACCAAATATCCGTTCCGTGTGCAAGTGAATTCGTTCTACACAGATCATAAAAAGTTTTGGGCCTCGTCTCGGTGAGCATCTTATGGGAAAAAGGTGTCCAAACT
The DNA here is from genome assembly GCF_002895525.1 of Petrotoga olearia DSM 13574. Taxonomy (GTDB): domain Bacteria; phylum Thermotogota; class Thermotogae; order Petrotogales; family Petrotogaceae; genus Petrotoga; species Petrotoga olearia. The sequence continues at coordinate 12,894 of NZ_AZRL01000022.1, read as the reverse complement.
TCTGGTACACCCAACGTTCCAATCTCCGTACCTATCTCTGAAAGATCCACTCCCAACTCCTTTGTAGAAGAGAAAAGTGAAAGAACCCGCTCATCGTGCATTGAAATATCGTTGTAATCGTAACCGGTTAAATCTTTAAGCATCTTTAAAAATGTTGGACCATCGTGAGACAACACATCTATTTTCAACAAATCATTTTCTAATGCCTTAAAATCGTAATGTGTCGTAACGATACCAATCTCGGGAGAATTTGCAGAATATTGGTAAGGAGTGAAATCATGGACATCGTACTCTTGAGGGATTATTATCATAGCCGAAGGATGTTGACCTGTATTCAACTTTGTTCCTTTTATTTTCTGAGAAATCCAAAAAAGATGCGCAAAATTCATATCTTCATCCTTGAAGTAATTAAGAGCCATCTTCATAGCGTTGTACCTTGAGATGGTACTAATCGTACCTGCCTTGTAACAATAATTCCTACCAAATTTCTCTTCCAAGAACCTCTGTATATCGGTGAAGATCTCAGCCGAAAAATTCACGTCTATATCTGGGATCTTCTCGCCAGAATACCCCATAAAAACCTCAAACCTTATATTATGCCCATCGGAGTTTAAAATTGCACCGCAATTTGGGCATGACTTCTCTTTTAAATCAAAACCACTCAAATTCAAATTCTCCACGAACTCTATAAACCCACAACTCTCACAAAAATAATGTGGCGGCAACGGATTAACCTCCGTTATCCCCAAAAGAAAAGCCACAAGCGAAGAACCAACAGAACCCCTCGAACCGATTGGGTAACCCATCTCTAAAGACTCCTTGACCATATCGGCTGAGATCAAAAATATCACCGCATACCCGTTATCTACTATACTTTTCAATTCCTTTTCTATCCTATCTATAATTATACGGTGTAACTTTTCCCCATACCTCTTTTTTGCGTTGCTATAAACGATATCTCTCAAATTTTGGTCGGCAGAGGGGATATAAGGCGCCTTCAATTTAAAATCAAAAGGTGCAAACTCCTCTATCTCACCAGCGATTTTATTCGGATTTTTCACCACAATTTCTTTTGCGATGCCACGCTTTTTAAAGATCTCAAATGCGGCATCGCACATCTGGGAAGTGCTTCTAAAGTAATTAACACTTCGCACAGTCTTTCTTGGTTTACTCTTTGTGGATGTACCAACGATCATAGCGTTTAAATACTCCCGATCCTCTTCCCTTAAATAATGAACATCCCCGGACATAACAACAGGCTTTCTGACATCTTTTGCAATCTCATAGACAGTTCTAGAATAATCGATAATCTTACCCTTCTCCAAACACAAATCGTTATAACAATCCACAGGGAAAAGCTCTATATAATCAAAAAAAGTTATCCATTCCTTCAAATCGTTAGTAGAATACTTGTTCAAATAGGAGTAAAGCAAAAATCCATCCAGTGAAGAGCCTAAAAGTAGCCCTTTTCTCAAATTCTTCAAATCAGAAAGTGAAATTATCGCACTTTTATTCACAACGTTCATATGTGAAATGGATACTATCTTATAAAGATTCTTCAACCCCTCTTTATTCCTAACCAGCACATTCACATGTTTTACGATCCCTCTTCTCTCATCGTGTACATTCAACTCACAACCAAAAATAGCTTTTATACCCTTTCTTTTAGCATACTCATAGAAATAAGGAATTATCTGCACATTTTCGTTATCAGTAATGGCAACCGCCTTTTGTCCAAAAGAAGAAACAGCATCCACCAACTCCTCCATACCCAATATAGACAACTTTGAGCTCATCTTTGAATGCGCATGAAGTTCAACCCTCTTTTCTACCGAAAGATCATGCCAAGCCGATGGAACAGCAGCTTTTATTGTAACCACATTCAAACAATAACTCCCCATTTCGCTATCGTACTCTAATACCCCTTCAAATCTAAACCATTCACCTTTCCTTGACCCCGTTCGGGGCGTTTTCCTGCTTTCGGATTTACACAAAAAAGAATAACTATAATCAGTAACAAACAAATAATAAAAATCCTTTGCCTCATCAACATAAAAAATTTTACCTTTTATGCTTATCTCCTTATTAAAAAACTCTTCCTCCCGCCCTTTAATATCCAAAAGACTCTCAAAAAAATACATAGAACTTCCTCCTTAGGAATACGTATATATATTATTATACATAATTCTACCTAAGAAGTCAACATATGGTCGGGCTGCTGGGTGAAAGGCACAACCTTTTGCTTATCCTTAAGGGCGGGCTGCGGGGCAAAGAACCCTTCCATTCATCCTTTTGGGTGGGCTGCGGGGTGAAAGGGCGCTAGTAAAAAGTAGAAGGCAGATAAATAATTATCTGCCTTCATTCCGATCAATATCACTTATCTACTTCTTTGGTTTATCTTTTGGCTTATCTTTCTTTTTCTTTTTTTCCTCTGCCATGACCCTTCCTCCTCCGGGCAAAAAGCCCTGTTAATGGAACCCTTATACCAATAACCAAAACATATAAAATCTTATAAATATTATACCATACTAAAAATTAAAAGCAACAGTTTTTAGCAATAATTTTTGGCAAAAATATCACTTTTAAAAAACTCTGTTAAAAATCCCTCAATTTCAGTCGATAAAAAATAGGATTAACAATTGACTAAAAAGAAATATTAATAAACCACAAAAATACGATCATCCTAATGGATGTTCTGCGAGACGAAGTCATACATTTTAATTCCTTAGAGGGTGGGCAGCGGGGCGAAGGGGCGCTAACACAAGTTTTTAGAACTTTTAAAGACACTAAACTTCAAAAGCCAAGGAGGAATCCCATGTACGAAGAAATCTTTGAATTGATAAACAAAGGAGAAATAACCAAAGCTCAAGAACAAATAGAAAAAATATCCGATGATGACCCAAAAAAATACAACTTAAAAGGGCTAATACACTTCAACAAAAAAGAACTCGAAAAAGCCAAAGAAGAATTTGAAAAAGGATTAACAATAAACCCCGTTGACCCAGACCTATTATTCAATTATGGGTATCTACTAAAAGAAATGAACCAAGAGATGGAAGCATGGAGATACCTCATGAGGATACACGACAAAGACTGGGCAACTTATGACCTCTTAGGAGACATAGAATTCAAAAACAGAAGCAAACTAGCATCTTTAAGATTTTATCTAAAAGCAGCAGAACTAACAGATAACCCACAAATGAAAAAGAAGTTCTTAGAAATAAGAAACAAGATAAAAAAAGACACAAAGATAGCCTTCCTATGCTTACCTGGCTTAGACAACTTCCTAAAAGACATAGTAGAAACCTTCTCACTCGGATACGATGTCAAACTCGTAGTATCAACAGACGGCAACGAAATAACAGAAGCGATAAAATGGGCAGACATAGTCTGGCTCGAATGGGCAAATGACTTAGCAATATTTGCAACAAACAAAGTCCCTGAAATAGCAAATAAAAAAGTTATTTGTAGGTTGCATAGTTACGAAGTTTTCACTCAATTTCCTGAAAAAATAAATTGGGAAAATATTGATCAATTGATATTTGTATCAGAACCAATAAAAAAGATTTTTCACCAATTACATTCTTTTCTTGATCTTCAATCATGCAAAGAAGAAATTGTTTACAACGGTGTTGACTTAGACAAATTCAAATACACTATACACAAACCAGGATACAATTTAGCGGTCTTAGCTCACATAAACTACAAAAAAAATCCCGCAGCGTGGATTCAAATAATAAATAAATTAAAAGAAATAGATAACAAATACAAATTACACATTGCAGGAGATTTTCAAGACACTAGGTACAGAGTATACTTTGACTACATAAAAAAAGAAATGAAAATGGAAGACAATTTCCTTTTACATGGATGGATAAAGGAAGTAGAAAAATTTTTAGAAGACAAAAACTACATAATATCAACAAGCATACACGAAAGCTTCGGTTACAACATCGCCGAAGCAATGGCAAGGGGAATAAAACCAATAATTCATAATTTTGACGGTGCCAAAACATTATGGCCTAATGAGCTTATATACAATACAATCGATGAAGCGGTGGAAAAAATAACCGAAGAAAGTTACTACTCAGAAAGTTATCGTCGGTTTATCGAAGATAATTACACGTTGGAGGAACAGATTAATGCATTAGAAACCGCACTAAATACATTAGAAAAAGTCAACAAGAAAATAAATAAAAAAGTTGCCGAAGATCTGAAGGACTCATTTTTAGATTATATGATTCCTAAATTTATAGAATTTACACCATACACAGACAAATATATTGATTCTTTCGATTTTGAAGGTTCTAAAATTAGAATTGGAAAGGTAGAAAAAATTACAGATAAGATTAGCCTTATTGAATTTATAGTAAAAAATAAAAAGGGTCAACAATTAGCATTGCAAAATATTTGGTATAATCATTCTACTAAGCAAATAACTTTCCCAGATTACATCTCACTAAGTAAAAATAAAAAGATAGTTCAAAATATTGTTCATCAGATACTTGATTCCAGGTTAAATTACAATGGTAATATGTTTAGATTTCCAGGAAGCAAAAAATATTGGGAAGAAAGATACAAAACAGGAGGTAATTCAGGACAAGGTTCTTATGGAAAATTAGCAGAATTCAAAGCAGAGGTAATAAATTCTTTTGTAAAGGAGAAAAGAATTAATTCGATTGTAGAATTTGGCTGTGGAGATGGAAATCAAGTATCTTTGTTTGATTTTCCAAAGTATATTGGTTTGGATGTTTCAGAGACTGCTGTTAATTTGTGTAGAGAACGTTTTATAAAAGATAAAACAAAAAGTTTTTTCTTATATAAACCAGAAGAAGTAGAAAGCAACAAATCCCTTTTTAAGGCTGAGCTGTCGTTATCATTGGATGTGATTTACCATCTGGTTGAGGATTTGCAGTTTGATTTATACATGAAAAACTTATTCCAATCTGCAGAAAAATTTGTTATCATCTATTCTTCAAACACAGGTAAAAATCCAGAAGGCACGTCCCCTCACATCAAATACAGAAGGTTTACTGATTGGATTGAAAAGAACGCACCAGAATGGGAATTATTTCGTAAGATTAAAAACAAATATCCTAAGGAGTCTTTCTCTGATTTTTTCATTTTCTCCAGACGCCAAGAAGGGCTAGATATTCATTGATAATATAACGATCATTGTCAATATATAAATTATTTATATTTTCTGATTTATATAATATTCACTAATCTCTCCACGACCTTTGAGAGTTCTTAACACTTTTCTTCTGAAAGAAAAAGGCAGGAATGTTCGAAGGCTTAAAGAATCAAGTTTGAGTATAATTGATGCTATGGCTAACCCGTTGAAGAAGTAGAAGGTCTTTCAAAAGTGTTGTACGAAAAGATTATTCAAAGATACCCAGTTATTGAAAGTATAATAAACTTACTAAATGAATTCAAACAGATGTTGAAATCAAAGAACGTTAAAAAAGCTGAAGAATGGATAGAAAAAGAACATATAAAAAATGCTAAAGTTTTTGGAAAACTGTTCGATAATATGTATGAAAATCCTTAGCGCTAAGGGAAAATCCTTGTCCAAGGAAGGGCAAGAAACAAAAAAATCACATGGAGGTGTATGAATTATGAGGATTAATCACAACATCAGTGCATTGAATGCATGGAGATCGATGGATCAAGTAAACCAATCTATGGGTAAAACACTTGAAAAACTTTCTTCTGGTTTAAGGATCAACAGAGCAGGAGACGATGCAGCAGGATTAGCAATATCCGAAAAGATGAGAGGTCAAATAAAAGGTTTGGATACCGCTGTAAAGAATGCACAAGACTCTATATCTTTGATACAAACAGCAGAAGGGGCATTGACAGAAACACACTCTATACTTCAAAGAATGAGAGAATTATCAGTTCAAGCTGCATCAGACACTAACACAAATGTTGATAGAAATCAAATTCAGTTAGAATTAGACCAACTAAGAGACGAAATCGATAGGATTTCAAGAACCACAGAGTTTAACACAATGAAATTGCTTGATGGAAAGATTGAATCATTCAGAGGTAGTGAAGATATTAAAGTTGTTACGGGGGGGAATATAAATGTTGAAGCTGGATTGATATCCGGCAGTACAGCAGTGGAAGGTACTTACGTTGTAGAAGTTGGACAATTAAGTGGTACTGAAACCACTGCTTTGGATGTTAAAATAACTCAGATAACAGCTGGTGGACAAACTAGCACCATTGTCACTTTGGGAGCTGGAGCAGCTACTATTGGTGGAATTTCATTTAAATGGGAATCATCAACTTTTGCTATCTCAGATTTTGGAGGGTCTTTGCCCAAAAATGAAATTGTAGATAGTGCAGTAGTTAGAGTTGAAGCAGCTAATACAGCTGCTAATCAATTAGTTTTGCAAATAGGGGCGAATGAAGGTCACAACATCGTACTTGGAATAGACGATATGAGTTCCAAGGCTCTTGGACTCACGGAGGATTCACTTAAAGCAACCGACCAAGACAGTGCTGAAAGATCGATAATGGTTGTGGACGCCGCAATTCACAAGGTAAGTACAGCGAGAGCTTCACTTGGTGCCGTTCAAAACAGATTGGAACATACTATATCCAACTTGGGTGTAGCTTCTGAGAACTTAACCGCAGCAGAAAGCAGAATCAGAGACGCAGATATGGCAAAAGAGATGATGGATTTTACAAAGCAACAGATACTCTTGCAGGCATCGAATGCGATGTTGGCACAAGCGAATACAATTCCACAAAATGTGTTGCAGTTGTTGAGATAAAGGGGAATTTGAGAGAGGGCCTTCGGCCCTCTTTTTTCTATTTATTATCTAATTATTATCTATTTATTATCTATTCCCACCCGCCGCCCTTTAAGGAGTTATTTCTTTGGTTAGAGCTTCTTTTATCTATTCCCGCCCACCACCCCTTAAGGTAGTTTTTCTATGATTGGAGAAAGCCCCTTAAGGAATTAAATATATTGAACAAGAATGATATAATAGATGTAGCTTTTTGATGGGAGGAAAGTTTATGAGTGCTGATAAAGAAAAATTGTTGTCCGTTGCTATGATCGTCAAGGACGAAGAGACTAATATTAGACGTGCCTTAGAGGCTATTAAAGATGTGGCTGATGAGATAATCGTTGTTGATACAGGTTCAACAGATAGAACACCGGAGATAGTTAAAGAGTATACCGATAAGTTGTACTTCCATGAATGGCAGAATGATTTTTCTGAGGCTCGAAATTATTCTTTGAAGTTTCCAACCTGTGAGTGGGTTTTGATATACGATGCGGACGAGGAGGCTTCAGAATCGTTTAAAAAAAATATAAGAGATTTTCTTATGAAGCAGCCAAAAGATGTTAATACCGTCTATATACCAACAATCAGTTATATGGATATTAACTACACAAGAACTGAAGTTGCTTCAACTTCAAGAATTTTTAGAAAAGGTACCATTGAATACAAAAACGTTGTACATAATCAAGCTAAATATAAACCAAAGGTCGTTCGAGGTAATTTTCCAATTCTTCATTACGGTTACATCTGGACAAGGGCTTTGAAGAGAAAGAAGTATGAAAGAACAGGTAATTTAATAAGAGAGCAACTAAAAGACGCAAAACACCCAATCGAGAGGTTATACTATTTAGTTCAGTTGTACAAAACAGAGTCTATCGGGGGGTATACGCATAAAAAGAACCAAGTTGCTTGGGAGACGTTGGCAGAGATAAAAAGGGTGGGAAAAGTTCCTGCCATAGGGCTTGAATTTTTGTACATGTTTGGATTGGACTGTATGTTTGCGGGTTTGAAAGACCTTGGAAGGGATTTGCTGCAAAAGTGTATAGATGCTACTCCTCAGTATCCTGACCCTTATTTTGGTATGATGGCTTTGTACGAAAGATCAAAAGATTGGGATGAGCTAAGCAAGTGGGGGGAAAAGTTTTTTAATGTCTTAGATGAAGCTATGAAAAATGTTGAGAATTTTGATTGGACTATTATGTCTTTCAAGCAAGTGCCTTTGGCGCATATTTTGATGGCACGTGCAATGTTGAAAAGAAAGGATTTTGAAGGTTTCAACAATCATATTTCAATTGCATTTAGTGAAGATGAGAACATTAATATTGATAAAAAGAATTTGTATGTTTTGATGAACGATATAAAAGAAAGTGTTGAAGCTAAAGATGAGTTTGAAAAGTTATTACCTGGATTAAGAGTTATGGTTGAAGGTGTAGAAAAATCAGGAATTGTTGTTTATTATGACAGCGTCGTTGAAAAAATTGCTGAATTAGAAGTTGAAGTCGATGAGGTTTTGTTAGATAAATTATCTTGTAGAAATGAACTTTCAAAATACATAATAAAGAAAATGAAAACATCAGAAGACAAACTTTTAGATTTTATAACAAAAAGTGATTATCTTAATTTTGTAGAAAAAAACGGTATACCTGGACTTTTGCTTTTTTATTCTGTTTTGCAAAACACAAAAGATACTGTTGATACGTTGAAGACCCTTTCTAGTTTAAGAAAGATCGAAGATGAAAAGATTCAAGGAGTTTTATACGCCTTATTAGGAGATTGTTATCTGAGTTTGAAAAGGTTCAAAGAGGCTCTGAGTCAGTATAAAAAGTCTTTAGAAATACTTCCTGAGCTTTCACAGTTTATTAAACCTATAATTGAGGATTTGAGCACGAAATTAGACCCCGAGATGGATGGGGTTTACGAAGAGATGTATACCCATTTTGCTTCAGGGAAAGAGTTCATTTTCGATATAATGGGGTACGTTGGGCAAGAGAACGCTGAAAAACTTTATCTTATTTCTGAAGCTCCATTGGCTTTGTACGTTTCGGGGGTATCTTTTATTCAAAAGGATGCACAAAAGGCTGAAACGTTGTTGAAAAAAGTAGAAAATATCGACGAATTTCCTTTTTATTATTATAGGCTTGCTAAGATATACGAAAAAAAAGATATTAAAAAAGCTTTTGAATATCATATAAAAGCTGTTGAGGAAAATAACAAACTCGCTGATTTGGCACTTGGTAGATACAGTTATTCTGGGCTTTATCCAAGTACTCAGATTAGTTTTATGAAAAGCAACGATGAAATGATTTGGGTAGGGAATATTTCCGAAAAGTTTTCCACGCTTGGAATCATTCATCCCATTAGGAGTTGGAAGAAATCAGAATCTTTTATGTACGCTTCCCCTTATCCTTCTGATGAAGCTTTGAGGATTTACGAAGAACGTGAGAAAGAGGCTTACAAGTCTGCTCCTTTGGAGATCAAAAAGGAAGTTATTTTAAAGGGATTAATTGATAGTGATTTTAAAGATATCAAGCTTCTTGGGGTTGATAAAGAGAAGTATGAAAGTGTTTTTGAAGATTTGGGTGTTTCTGTGAAGGATACTTCTAACAATCTTTTAATTGTAGGTGAGTTTGAGAAAAATTATGATCTGTCTGATATTTTAAAGAAGGCAAAGAAGGTTTTAGCTTTTGCGTATGTTCCTGATTTAAAGGATAGAGAGAACGTGGTTTGGTTTATTCCGAAGTTTAGGGTGCTAAGAACAACGAGCCAGTTGATTTCGTTATTTGAGAAAGAAGGGTTTAAGGTTTCAAAAGTTGAGGCTATTGATGGAAATTTGAGATGTATTCAAGCATATAAAGAGTAATTTTTTTACTTTCATTGACAAGTTTTGAAATATAATGTATAATATTTTCGAAAAGTGTTTTCGGGGCGCTTAGCTCAGTGGGAGAGCGTCTGCTTCACGCGCAGAAGGTCGTAGGTTCAAACCCTACAGCGCCCACCATCTTTTTTATACTTCTGTAAGTTTTATTCTTTCTGCATACCTTCTGGTACCTACTCACGAGACTAGAAAAATAAATTTTTTATTAAAGAAATATAAATATTTTTTTAATTAGCTTTCTTCAGTTATAGCACATCATCAAAACCTACCATGAATAAGTAATTTTAAGCATATTCGGCAAAAAAATTATAAAATTTTGCATTTTTGCCAGTTTTGTGTATAATCAAAAATAACCGAGTAAATATATTTATTACCATTTATTAGTAATAATGAAATATATTTCATTGAATTATTTGTTATGAAAATAATTTCTTGTTTTTTGATCTTTTTTAGGTATACCGGGGAAAAACCAAAAAGGAGGAGGTAACAGTGAGTAACTCAATTGAATTAACCCAAGAAAGTTATGTTGACAGCATAATTGAAAGGGTAATTGTAAAGAATCCTGGAGAAGCTGAGTTTCACCAGGCGGTTCGTGAGGTACTTGAAAGTATAAAGCCTGTTGTTGAATTGTATCCTGAATTTGAAGAAAACGGGATTTTAGAAAGGTTAACTGAGCCTGAAAGGCAGATTATCTTTCGTGTTCCGTGGGTAGATGACAAAGGGAACGTTCGCGTAAATAGGGGGTACAGAATTGAATTCAACTCGGCATTAGGGCCTTATAAAGGGGGGCTGCGTTTTCATCCAACTGTGTATCCTGGAATCATGAAGTTTCTTGCATTTGAGCAAACTTTCAAAAATGCTTTAACTGGAAGGCCCATTGGTGGAGCAAAAGGTGGTAGCGACTTCGATCCAAAGGGCAAATCAGATGCTGAAGTTATGAGATTTTGTCAAAGCTTTATGACCGAACTATACAGGCACATTGGGGAACAAACAGATATTCCAGCTGGAGATATAGGCGTTGGGAACAGAGAAATTGGGTATCTCTTTGGTCAATACAAAAGAATTACCAACCGTTTTGAAGCTGGTACATTAACTGGAAAAGGAATAGATTGGGGTGGAAGTTTAGTTAGAATAGAGGCAACGGGGTATGGATTGGTTTATTTTGTCGAAGAAATGCTTAAAGATGTTGGTGAAACATTTGAGGGCAAGAGGGTTATAATTTCTGGATCTGGAAACGTGGCTATTTACACGGCTCAAAAAGTTAAAGAACTTGGTGGAAAAGTGATAGCTATTAGTGATTCTGATGGTGTAGTATGCGATCCAGAAGGGATAGATTTAAATTCTGTGATTGAGATAAAAGAAAAAAGAAGAGGAAGAATAGTTGAGTATCTCAAAGCTCATCCTTCTGCTGAGTATAATGACAATAGTAAAGATATTTGGAAAATTGAGTGTGATATTGCCTTTCCATGTGCTACACAAAACGAAATAGATACAGAAGAAGCAAAAGCACTTGTGAATAATAGTGTTTTAGTAGTAGCAGAAGGTGCTAATATGCCGTGCACTCCAGAAGCTATTGAGTGTTTCCAAAAAAATAACGTTATGTTTGCCCCAGCTAAAGCTGCCAACGCTGGTGGTGTTGCTACCTCTGCATTAGAAATGACTCAAAATAGTATGTGGGAGTCTTGGAGTTTTGAAGATGTAGATAAAAAACTACGAGAGATAATGAAGGACATATACAGTAGTATAAAGACGACAGCTGAAGAATACAAGAAAGACGGAGACCTTATTTTTGGGGCTAATGTAACTGCTTTTCTTAAGGTAGCAAGAGCTATGATGGATCAAGGAGTTGTTTAAAAAAATACCCCCATCTGGGGGTTATTTTCTTGTGCGCCCAGCATGGGCAATAGCTAAGCGGTGAAAGTCCGTTGTGGGCCAGGTAGCGGGAACCACTAGTCGAAGGCAAGGGTGTCCATCGTGAGGTGGAATCTGAAGGAAGCCCAAGGCAAAGTCCCGGTCCGATGAACAAGAACCAGATACAAGGCTAAGTGAAGTGGACGAGTTTGCAAGACAAAACGAAGTCCAATAGCTATCCAGAACTTCACGGAGTAAATCTGGCGGATATATGGGATGAAAGTTATTGCACTTACCTGGGGAGATCTCAAGAATATGCTAATAAGGCAACCCATACAGTAATGTATGGCTGAATCTTGAGAAGTCAGCAGAGGTCATAGTACTCATTGAAAGGTGAGGAAGGACTGAACAACAGGAGGTTTCGAATCTTGAAAGATGCGAAGGGACACGGGAAAAGCATACAACTTCGACTAGAAGGTTTCCTACATGAAGATAAGGGAGAGCCTGAAAATAATGTAGAAGCGCCTAGTATAACTTCTACGTCTGAAAGAGGAAGAAACGATGGTAAAGGATACAGTGAAGGGATGCTTGAAAAGATATTATCCAAGGATAATATGAATAAAGCATATAAGAAGGTAAAGGCCAACAAAGGAGCCCCTGGAATAGACGGGATGAAAGTAGAAGAACTCTTTGGATATCTCAAACAACATGGAGAAGAATTAAGGCAAGAGCTCCTTGAAGGAAGGTACACCCCGAAACCGGTAAGGAGGAAAAAGATACCGAAACCGGATGGGGGGAAAGACTACTAGGCATACCGACAGCAATAGACAGAGTAATCCAACAATCCATAGCGCAGGTGTTGACACCGATTTACGAAAAGAAATTTGTAGATAACAGTTATGGATTTAGGCCATTACGAGATGCAAAACAAGCCATAAGAAAAAGCAAAGAATACCTAAACGAAGGACACACATGGGTAGTGGACATAGACTTAGAACGCTACTTTGACACAGTCAACCACGACAAACTGATGAGGATAATATCAAAAGACGTAAAAGATGGCAGAGTGATATCCCTGATAAGGAAATACCTCAAAAGTGGGGTAATGGTAAATAGGGTAGTGATAGAAACAGAAGAAGGGACTCCACAAGGGGGACCGCTATCCCCATTACTAAGCAACATAATGCTCCACGAACTTGATGTAGAACTAACAAAAAGGGGACACAAGTTTTGCAGGTATGCAGACGATTGCAACATATACGTGAAAAGCGAGAAATCCGCATACAGGGTGATGGAAAGTATAACAAAATACATAGAGAAGGAATTAAAGTTAAAAGTGAACAGGAAGAAAAGCAAAGTAGTCAGGCC